>NZ_JBRESC010000009.1:0-179469 GCF_056726085.1 Vibrio sp. 2433-A1 | reverse complement strand
CCTAATACTCATTTTTCTGATTTCGTAGAAATCGGAAATCTGACTATTAGTTGAATGCTGTAACAGAAATCAAAAAGCCCAGATAAATGTAATTATCTGGGCTAAGGATTGCGGGAAGAATTACACTTCTTCCCTGTATTTGTCACCAGTGACCTGTGTCTAGAGTCGAGATATTAGCTTTGGTGATAAGTGGCTAGCGTATTCATGGTTGCAAAAGTCGCAACCGCACATTTGACCGCCACATTGACAAAACTCATCTTCGTTATGGAGCTCTGCGGTAAACGGGACAATCATTCCGCAGTCACCACAGACACAAAATCGCTTCTCTTGCTCTTCCATATGTTCACCTTATTTCTGATATGTCGTAAATGTAATCCGGCAGACCTTCCAGTCTTGAATTGAAATTAATGTATGACCTAACCGTGTCTTGGGGTATTTCCATCTTGTCGGAAATCTCTGGAGGCGTGAGTCCAGCATCGGAAAGTTGGCGACAAAGTTCAACGTCATCATCACTGTATTTTATGGGGCGAATTTGGCGATAGCGGCCAACAAGACCAAGGCGACGAACCCTGCACTTAACAGACTCTAGAGAGCGACCCAAATGGTTAGCAATATCTGACAAAGTGATGTTCCCTACACTCTTACGAATAAAGTCGTCGTCTGATGTTGAATAGGCTTTGCGTGGGTTTTTCCGGAAGGAAAAACCCCTGACTAAAGCAGCTTGTTTTACTGACTTTAACGAGCGACCAAGAGCTTGGGCGCATTCAATAGAGGTATGTGTTTTGCTCAGTTGAGCTAAATGATTGACCTCTTCATCCGTCCAATATCGATACGAAGCTGATTCTCTACGATTGCTCATGGTCAATACTCATAAAAGAACGCGCAGCTCGATAAAGTGAATCAGCGGAAATGCGAAGAAATGGAACGTCAGAAAAATCATTCATAAAAACAAGCAAATGTATGGTGTCTCCCTGACGAACAAATTTGCACTTAGTGGTTGGCCTTGAAAGTTGCAACAAACGCATTGGGGAAAATGTGGATAAGGAAACTGTTTGGTTTGAATCGAAAATTTGAATAGCCATTGACGCGTCCTTGTGAAAAAAGGCGCGGTGAAATTTCAAGGAGAACACCGCCCCTTTGACTTATAAGGAGCTTGGCTCAAGCCCCAAAGGACAAACGAAAGAGGAGCAAGAGCCAAGCGATTTTTATAATTCTGGTGCTTCTAAGGGTTCGATTAGTAAGCCGTAGCGTTTTAATTCAAGACCACCGAAGTTATTAACAAGGTAGCTAGAGCTATGGACTGTATAAGTTCCGGTAGCATATGGGGGTTGACCTTCTTCAAGTGACAGTTTCATTTCGACAGGGAATTTACCGCCCAGGTAAGCGTAAGCAGTTTGTTCATAAATATTGCGTGGTGGCTTACCATCCTTGCCTTGAATTACACGTGTAGAAATGCGCTCATCTTCTGGAAATACTTCAATTTTTAACATGTTAGAACCTCAATTTAGCCAAATAACGGATTGAATTATTGCTAGGCGTAACTCCATATGTGGCCCCCGCGCTGCGCGCAGAGACCACACAAAGAGTCACGCTACCGCCCTAAAGGGCAAAACGTTGGACTGGGCAACTTGAGGAAGTTGATACCAGTCAGGAACTGACAGAGGTTTTATTTCAATAACCTCTGAACGCTTAAGTGTTGGACACATGCGAGATACGTCGAATGGTCGGGAAATATCGATACCAATTTGCTTTAATCGACCCTTGTGGACGTAAAAATTAGAGTCAGATAGAACGTCTCGCAAATCTGTGCCATGTTGCCAAAGAGAGAAATAACTCATCGTGACATTGGCTTTTCTCAAGGTGTCGACTGCACCTGCATCTAGTAGTTGATGTGCGATTGATTGATGTTCGTCATGCGTTGCGTGTAGTGTGTTCATGGCGTTCTCGATATCTTTTAAATGTGCGTGAAAGTCTTGTTCAGTAACCAAGCCATAAAATTGTAAGTTGTGACGTTTTAGTAATTTCTGTCTTAAGCTGTGCTCTTCTCGCACTACGCCCTGCTCTTCACAGTATGTAATTAACTTATTGATATAATTGAGTTGTTCTTCGGTTGCACCGTTCTTTTTGCGTTTGCTTTTCTTTAGGTGTTTATTGAGTTCAAATGCTTTGCAGTAAAGTTTTGTCATCATCCATTCTGAAGCTTCACCCCAGTTACAAGTCATACCGTTAGGGTAAAGTTTGGGCTCTCGACCGCGACCAATTTGCATCGAGGACATACCGCGAATGAAAGAAGCTTCATGTCCCTTCCCGACCATGTGATTACGAGTCCAATCGATGAGGGTAATCTCTGCGCCATTACCGATAAGAGATGATGATTTACCATCAGGCGTTTGGCGGTGTTTGAGTTTGGTGTTTTTAGTGAATGGCGGTAAATCGTACTTGGCAAGAACGTGATTATAAACATCGACGCATTCGTCAATCGTATTCAAGCCAAAAAGATTATCCATACGCTGCCAACGTGAAGGGTTGCCCTCGACTCTGACTCGATTTCCGTTACAACGTATGGTCAATTTGGTGCTGTATGATCCTTCAAGTATTTTCTGATTCACGTTAGGAGGTAGCTTTTCCCCTGTTTCCATATCGACGCGCTCAATAACATGCGTCCCAACGAATGGAAGCCCACCGTCGGGATAGTCTTGTTGCATGAAAAGTTGGTCAATAAAGAAAGTCACAAAAAACCTGTCAATAGTGCTATAGAATGTTTTTTACTAATCCTCTAGGATTAGTTTTAAGTTCAAGGACTAATATAGGGGGTTATAATTCATGTTGCAACATGATTTTGAGGAAAATATTGTGGCTCTAGGCGATAATTTGAAGCGCTTGAGAAGAGATAAAAACTTAACTCAAGGTGAATTGGCAGATTTGAGTAATATTCGAGTCGGTCAAATATCAAAAATAGAAAGGAATGAAGTAGATCCTAAATTGAGTACAATTTATGGATTGATAAACGCATTAGGTTGCACGCCAAACTCTTTACTTAATGACGTTTCAGAGACAAATTTAGATGGTCTTATGGAGATGGTTCTGGAAAGAACCCTATCGTTATCAGATAAAGAAAAGACAACGTTAATCGATGTGATCGACAAATATTGCATGGCTGTAAGCATGCAGAAATTGATCGATAGAGAAGATAATAAAATATTAGGGATGACACCAATAAAAGGAAAGAACGAGGAGATGGTGTAATACTCCTAAATTCAGGAGTTAGTTCGGGTGTAACAGGAACCCGAACCTCTTCGAGGTCAAAATCTAAACAGTGGTGTGACCGTGGCATGGTTTAGGATTGGGAGAAATTCCGCTTCCTCGGTCTCGAACGCTTCGCTTACTCGACACTGTGGCGAGCGGTTGGACTGTAGGAGAATGCGTATTAGGCACATTATGTTACGGGCTTTCACCTTAAAAATGATTCTCGCTCCTAGCATGTACGAAGCGAGCTTCGACAATGAGCAAGGCACTCGCCCACATTTTTCTACGGCTCAGTTCGTCAGTGCTAGCGCAATGATACTGACGAAAAACCACTCAACATAATGATACTTCCTAATACTCATTTTTCTGATTTCGTAGAAATCGGAAATCTGACTATTAGTTGAATGCTGTAACAGAAATCAAAAAGCCCAGATAAATGTAATTATCTGGGCTAAGGATTGCGGGAAGAATTACACTTCTTCCCTGTATTTGTCACCAGTGACCTGTGTCTAGAGTCGAGATATTAGCTTTGGTGATAAGTGGCTAGCGTATTCATGGTTGCAAAAGTCGCAACCGCACATTTGACCGCCACATTGACAAAACTCATCTTCGTTATGGAGCTCTGCGGTAAACGGGACAATCATTCCGCAGTCACCACAGACACAAAATCGCTTCTCTTGCTCTTCCATATGTTCACCTTATTTCTGATATGTCGTAAATGTAATCCGGCAGACCTTCCAGTCTTGAATTGAAATTAATGTATGACCTAACCGTGTCTTGGGGTATTTCCATCTTGTCGGAAATCTCTGGAGGCGTGAGTCCAGCATCGGAAAGTTGGCGACAAAGTTCAACGTCATCATCACTGTATTTTATGGGGCGAATTTGGCGATAGCGGCCAACAAGACCAAGGCGACGAACCCCCTAATACTCATTTTTCTGATTTCGTAGAAATCGGAAATCTGACTATTAGTTGAATGCTGTAACAGAAATCAAAAAGCCCAGATAAATGTAATTATCTGGGCTAAGGATTGCGGGAAGAATTACACTTCTTCCCTGTATTTGTCACCAGTGACCTGTGTCTAGAGTCGAGATATTAGCTTTGGTGATAAGTGGCTAGCGTATTCATGGTTGCAAAAGTCGCAACCGCACATTTGACCGCCACATTGACAAAACTCATCTTCGTTATGGAGCTCTGCGGTAAACGGGACAATCATTCCGCAGTCACCACAGACACAAAATCGCTTCTCTTGCTCTTCCATATGTTCACCTTATTTCTGATATGTCGTAAATGTAATCCGGCAGACCTTCCAGTCTTGAATTGAAATTAATGTATGACCTAACCGTGTCTTGGGGTATTTCCATCTTGTCGGAAATCTCTGGAGGCGTGAGTCCAGCATCGGAAAGTTGGCGACAAAGTTCAACGTCATCATCACTGTATTTTATGGGGCGAATTTGGCGATAGCGGCCAACAAGACCAAGGCGACGAACCCTGCACTTAACAGACTCTAGAGAGCGACCCAAATGGTTAGCAATATCTGACAAAGTGATGTTCCCTACACTCTTACGAATAAAGTCGTCGTCTGATGTTGAATAGGCTTTGCGTGGGTTTTTCCGGAAGGAAAAACCCCTGACTAAAGCAGCTTGTTTTACTGACTTTAACGAGCGACCAAGAGCTTGGGCGCATTCAATAGAGGTATGTGTTTTGCTCAGTTGAGCTAAATGATTGACCTCTTCATCCGTCCAATATCGATACGAAGCTGATTCTCTACGATTGCTCATGGTCAATACTCATAAAAGAACGCGCAGCTCGATAAAGTGAATCAGCGGAAATGCGAAGAAATGGAACGTCAGAAAAATCATTCATAAAAACAAGCAAATGTATGGTGTCTCCCTGACGAACAAATTTGCACTTAGTGGTTGGCCTTGAAAGTTGCAACAAACGCATTGGGGAAAATGTGGATAAGGAAACTGTTTGGTTTGAATCGAAAATTTGAATAGCCATTGACGCGTCCTTGTGAAAAAAGGCGCGGTGAAATTTCAAGGAGAACACCGCCCCTTTGACTTATAAGGAGCTTGGCTCAAGCCCCAAAGGACAAACGAAAGAGGAGCAAGAGCCAAGCGATTTTTATAATTCTGGTGCTTCTAAGGGTTCGATTAGTAAGCCGTAGCGTTTTAATTCAAGACCACCGAAGTTATTAACAAGGTAGCTAGAGCTATGGACTGTATAAGTTCCGGTAGCATATGGGGGTTGACCTTCTTCAAGTGACAGTTTCATTTCGACAGGGAATTTACCGCCCAGGTAAGCGTAAGCAGTTTGTTCATAAATATTGCGTGGTGGCTTACCATCCTTGCCTTGAATTACACGTGTAGAAATGCGCTCATCTTCTGGAAATACTTCAATTTTTAACATGTTAGAACCTCAATTTAGCCAAATAACGGATTGAATTATTGCTAGGCGTAACTCCATATGTGGCCCCCGCGCTGCGCGCAGAGACCACACAAAGAGTCACGCTACCGCCCTAAAGGGCAAAACGTTGGACTGGGCAACTTGAGGAAGTTGATACCAGTCAGGAACTGACAGAGGTTTTATTTCAATAACCTCTGAACGCTTAAGTGTTGGACACATGCGAGATACGTCGAATGGTCGGGAAATATCGATACCAATTTGCTTTAATCGACCCTTGTGGACGTAAAAATTAGAGTCAGATAGAACGTCTCGCAAATCTGTGCCATGTTGCCAAAGAGAGAAATAACTCATCGTGACATTGGCTTTTCTCAAGGTGTCGACTGCACCTGCATCTAGTAGTTGATGTGCGATTGATTGATGTTCGTCATGCGTTGCGTGTAGTGTGTTCATGGCGTTCTCGATATCTTTTAAATGTGCGTGAAAGTCTTGTTCAGTAACCAAGCCATAAAATTGTAAGTTGTGACGTTTTAGTAATTTCTGTCTTAAGCTGTGCTCTTCTCGCACTACGCCCTGCTCTTCACAGTATGTAATTAACTTATTGATATAATTGAGTTGTTCTTCGGTTGCACCGTTCTTTTTGCGTTTGCTTTTCTTTAGGTGTTTATTGAGTTCAAATGCTTTGCAGTAAAGTTTTGTCATCATCCATTCTGAAGCTTCACCCCAGTTACAAGTCATACCGTTAGGGTAAAGTTTGGGCTCTCGACCGCGACCAATTTGCATCGAGGACATACCGCGAATGAAAGAAGCTTCATGTCCCTTCCCGACCATGTGATTACGAGTCCAATCGATGAGGGTAATCTCTGCGCCATTACCGATAAGAGATGATGATTTACCATCAGGCGTTTGGCGGTGTTTGAGTTTGGTGTTTTTAGTGAATGGCGGTAAATCGTACTTGGCAAGAACGTGATTATAAACATCGACGCATTCGTCAATCGTATTCAAGCCAAAAAGATTATCCATACGCTGCCAACGTGAAGGGTTGCCCTCGACTCTGACTCGATTTCCGTTACAACGTATGGTCAATTTGGTGCTGTATGATCCTTCAAGTATTTTCTGATTCACGTTAGGAGGTAGCTTTTCCCCTGTTTCCATATCGACGCGCTCAATAACATGCGTCCCAACGAATGGAAGCCCACCGTCGGGATAGTCTTGTTGCATGAAAAGTTGGTCAATAAAGAAAGTCACAAAAAACCTGTCAATAGTGCTATAGAATGTTTTTTACTAATCCTCTAGGATTAGTTTTAAGTTCAAGGACTAATATAGGGGGTTATAATTCATGTTGCAACATGATTTTGAGGAAAATATTGTGGCTCTAGGCGATAATTTGAAGCGCTTGAGAAGAGATAAAAACTTAACTCAAGGTGAATTGGCAGATTTGAGTAATATTCGAGTCGGTCAAATATCAAAAATAGAAAGGAATGAAGTAGATCCTAAATTGAGTACAATTTATGGATTGATAAACGCATTAGGTTGCACGCCAAACTCTTTACTTAATGACGTTTCAGAGACAAATTTAGATGGTCTTATGGAGATGGTTCTGGAAAGAACCCTATCGTTATCAGATAAAGAAAAGACAACGTTAATCGATGTGATCGACAAATATTGCATGGCTGTAAGCATGCAGAAATTGATCGATAGAGAAGATAATAAAATATTAGGGATGACACCAATAAAAGGAAAGAACGAGGAGATGGTGTAATACTCCTAAATTCAGGAGTTAGTTCGGGTGTAACAGGAACCCGAACCTCTTCGAGGTCAAAATCTAAACAGTGGTGTGACCGTGGCATGGTTTAGGATTGGGAGAAATTCCGCTTCCTCGGTCTCGAACGCTTCGCTTACTCGACACTGTGGCGAGCGGTTGGACTGTAGGAGAATGCGTATTAGGCACATTATGTTACGGGCTTTCACCTTAAAAATGATTCTCGCTCCTAGCATGTACGAAGCGAGCTTCGACAATGAGCAAGGCACTCGCCCACATTTTTCTACGGCTCAGTTCGTCAGTGCTAGCGCAATGATACTGACGAAAAACCACTCAACATAATGATACTTCCTAATAATCAGTATTTATAATCTTACGATTCTAATACTGATTATTAGCGACTGAGTCCTACGTGAAATGTTCACGTTTCTCTAAGTTAAGTTAGTATTTCTTGTTTTAGAGGTAACATTTCACTTGAGTTGGAATATTACTGACATTACCTTCTTATTCTTGCATTTAATCAATCAATTAGCAGTTCGCCATTCCAGTTTTCGCTATGTTTCAAATGACGAGGCTATTAGAGGCGAAGATGACGATGGTGTTGTGCCATCGCCTGATTAAATTTAACTCTTTGGTTATAAATTGACTGACAGCGTCACTAGATCCATATGTTTGGTAATCTATTGATTAGATTTTAAATTTAACACCTGTTAGGTTTATTTGTTCTAAATCCGACAGTTCGATTTCGAACGTAGAGTCGCCATTTGGATAAATTTCCCATGAGTCGTCCTTTTCGAGAATAGTTGCGTTACTACTCTTGGGTTGTATCACCCAATTATTTGATGGTTTTACTAACACTATCTTATTTTTTACTTTTTGCGCATAGAATTGAGTACTTTTAACAGTAAAAGTACAATTTGGTTTCAACTGACACTCTACAGATTTGGACTCATCAAATGTGATCGTACGCCAAATAAACACGCCTATAAGTAGGGTTAACATGATGATTATTTGAACAAAACGCCCTCGTGTAAGTTTTTCGGCAGCCATTCTGCGGTGTTCTCCGTGTAACAAACTTCAAAGTTTTAAAATAAAAGGCCAAAACCAGACCGACTGTAAGGTTACTACTCTGTCATTGAATTGTTAAATGCAGTATAGTTGGCGGCTGAAAATGCCACTTTTTATTAAAATCGGCAAGAATAATTAACTGACTGTTTCAGTTTATCTTTCTTTATGGTTTGGGTGGCATTACGACATGTGTCGTGTTGGAAGTAAAGTGTAGTTAATTAGAAATTGGAAGCATGCAAATGAGCCAAGAAAAGCAGCTTGAACAAAACTACAACTATACCGTCGTTCGTCAGTTTACCTTAGTGACCATTCTCTGGGGTATTGTCGGTATGGCTGTTGGTGTTTTGATTGCCGCTCAATTAGTTTGGCCACAGCTAAACTTTGATACGCCGTGGTTGACGTATAGTCGCTTACGTCCTCTGCATACTAATGCGGTTATTTTCGCGTTCGGTACAAGTGCCCTATTCGCAACGTCTTATTACGTTGTTCAGCGTACCTGTCAGCAACGTTTATTTGGTGGCCCTCTTGTCGCCTTTACCTTCTGGGGTTGGCAAGCCATTATCCTAGCCGCCGCAATCACCCTACCACTTGGTTTTACCTCGGGTAAGGAATACGCGGAACTAGAGTGGCCAATCGACATTGCCATCGCAGTTGTCTGGGTTTCTTACGCGATTGTGTTCTTTGGAACATTGATCACTCGTAGAACCTCACACATCTATGTAGCAAACTGGTTCTTCGGTGCCTTTATTATCACTGTTGCGGTATTACACATCGTAAACAGCATGGCGATCCCTGTATCTATGGGTAAATCATACTCGATTTATTCTGGTGCAGTAGACGCAATGGTTCAGTGGTGGTACGGACACAATGCGGTAGGTTTCCTACTGACAGCTGGTTTCCTAGGTATGATGTACTACTTTGTCCCTAAGCAAGCTGAACGTCCCGTTTATTCATACCGTTTGTCTATCGTTCACTTCTGGGCACTTATCTCTCTATACATTTGGGCTGGCCCACACCACCTACACTACACTGCTCTTCCAGATTGGACGCAGTCACTAGGTATGGTTATGTCACTGGTACTATTTGCTCCTTCTTGGGGGGGGATGATTAACGGTATCATGACGTTATCAGGTGCTTGGCACAAACTACGTTATGACCCAATTCTTCGTTTCCTAATCGTGTCTTTATCGTTCTACGGTATGTCCACTTTCGAAGGTCCTATGATGTCTATTAAGACAGTTAACGCACTGTCTCACTACACTGACTGGACAATCGGTCACGTTCACTCTGGCGCTTTAGGTTGGGTTGCAATGGTATCAATCGGTTCGGTATACCACCTTGTTCCTAAGCTATTTGGCCAAGAGCGTATGTACTCTGTAAGCATGGTTAACACGCACTTCTGGCTAGCAACTATCGGTACAGTTCTGTACATCGTTGCTATGTGGATCTCTGGTGTTATGCAGGGCCTAATGTGGCGTGCAGTTAACTCTGACGGTACATTGACTTACAGTTTCGTTGAATCTGTACAAGCGTCTTACCCATTCTACTTCGTACGTTTCATAGGTGGTTTCATCTTCCTAGCAGGTATGTTCCTAATGGCATACAACACGTACAAGACAGTAAGTGCGCCAAAAGATAGCCTAAAAGCTATCCCACAACCGGCATAAGGAGATTTAAGAATGAGTTCAAATTCTAACAATCGCCACGAAATTGTTGAACGCAATGTCGGTTTACTAGCGATTCTTATCGTTTTTGCAATCAGTTTGGGGGCTCTTGTAGAGATCACTCCTCTGATTTTCCAAAAACAAACAACAGAGCCTGTTGAGAACTTACGTCCTTATACAGCCCTCGAAATGGAAGGTCGTGACGTATACATCCGTGAAGGTTGTAATGTATGTCACAGCCAGATGATTCGTCCATTCCGTTCTGAAACAGAGCGTTACGGTCACTACTCTGTTGCTGGTGAAAGTGTATATGAGCACCCATTCCTTTGGGGCTCTAAGCGTACAGGTCCTGACCTAGCACGCGTTGGTGGTCGTTACTCTGATGAGTGGCACCGCGTTCACCTAATTGACCCACGTGAGTTGGTTCCTGAGTCAAACATGCCAGGTTTCCCATGGCTTGAAGAGAACGTTCTTGATGGTAAGGATACTCAGAAGAAGCTAACTATCTTCCGTGATCAGTTTGGTGTTCCATACACTGATGAGCAAATTGCAAACGCGTCTAAAGATGTAGAAGGTAAAACTGAGATGGATGCCATCATCGCTTACCTTCAGTCTCTTGGTCACGCAATGAAATAATAAGGGGTGATTATGGATATCGGTACTATTCACAGTATTTGGACCATAGTGCTTTTCGTAAGCTTTATAGGCGTTGTTTGGTGGGCTTATGGTAAGAACCGTAAGTCTCGTTTCGACGAAGCCGCAAACCTTGTATTCGCTGATGAAGAGCAAGCACCTTCAAAAGAACAAGGAGTGACTAAGCAATGACTACATTTTGGAGTCTTTGGATAATCATCATTACAGTCGGTACGTTAGTTGGCTGTGCTGTGATCCTTTATTGGTGCCTTAAGGATAAGATGGGCGTCGAGGAAGGTGCAGACATGGGCCACGAATACGATGGTATTCGTGAGCTTAACAACCCGCTACCGAAATGGTGGACTTACCTATTTGTTGGTACGTTTATCTTCGCTGCGATTTACCTAACGCTTTACCCAGGCCTAGGTAACTTTAAGGGCGTTCTAGGTTGGCAGAGTTCTGACCAAACCGTTCGTTCGATTGAAGAATCAAAAGCGTCAATTGCGGCCTCTCAACAAAACAAGCAGCTGGTTCAATACGCTAAAGAGCTTGACGATGCAGACACCTACTTTGGTGAAGCATTCAAAAAGCTTGCATACGTAGATGGCTCAACTGAACTGCGCCCTATCCCTGAAATTGCTGCGGATAACGAAGCAGTAAAAGTTGGTCAACGTTTGTTCCTACAGAACTGTTCTCAGTGTCACGGTTCTGATGCTCGTGGTTTGAAAGGCTTCCCTAACCTGACTGATGACGCTTGGCTATACGGCGGTGAACCAGAAGCTATCGTTACAACGGTAATGCAGGGCCGAATCGGTCAAATGCCAGCCTGGAAAGATGCACTAGGTGAGCAAGGAGTGAAAGAAGTTGTGAGCTACACGCTAAGCCTATCTGGTCGTTCTGTTAACGCTAAAGAAGCTGAGGCTGGTAAAGCTCGTTTCGTTGTGTGTGCAGCGTGTCACGGTACAGATGGTAAAGGTAACCCAGCAGTGGGTGCACCTGACCTAACTGACCAAGACTGGCTATTTGGTGGTTCACGTGCTGATGTAACTGAAACAGTAATGAACGGTCGTTCAGGCGTAATGCCAGCTTGGAAAGATATTCTAGGTGAAGACAAAGTTCAGCTTGTTTCTGCTTATGTTTGGAGCCTAAGCAACTCGGAACAATAAGTTACATTTCAATAACAGCCCCTTACTCTCTATAGATGGTAATGGGGCTGTCTTTCCTTTACAGTTAAAGCCCTAATTTATTTCAAATTTTTATCGAGAACTATGATGGAAAAGCCTTGGTATAAGCAGTTTTGGCCGTGGTTTATACTCTCCCTAACGGTCGGGGTCTCTATATTAACTTTGGTTCGAGTCGCGATACTTACAAGCCACTCAGTTTATCTGGTGACTGAGGATTACTATAAAAAAGGTAAAGGGATCAACGTCGACATATCGAGAATCAACGTTGCTAAAGAACTAGGTCTTGATGCTAGTATTCGCGCTGAAGGCGACACTGTAGTGATTCAATTTAATAGAGGCCAGCTAGATCACTATCCTGCGATCACCGCTATGTTTGCTCACCGTACTCTCCCTGATCATGACTTCTCTAGACTCATTACATCTGATGCTCGCGGTACTTACCGATTCAAGCTTGATAACGAGCTTCAGGGTCCATGGTTTATTGAACTGACTCCACATGACGAAAAATGGTTAATCCAAGGTCGCGTTGAGTTCCCAACTTCTTCAGCAGTACAACTATCCAATTAAGAAACGTCTATGTGTAAATCCTGTTATCACTGTGGTGAAGATGTACCAGCCAACACGGATTTCAAAGTGGAAATTTTGGGCGACATTAGAGATATGTGTTGCCCAGGCTGTGAGACGGTAGCTCAGACTATCGTTGACAGCGGTTTGGTCTCTTACTATCAATATCGAACTGCCCCGGCTGAAAAAGCCGATCTTGTCCCCGAGCAACTACAAGCCCTAATTCATTATGACAATGATGATGTCCAAGCTGAGTTTGTACGGAATAGCGAAAACCGCTCCGAAGTGACACTGTCACTTGAGGGGGTCTCATGTGCCGCTTGTGCATGGTTGATTGAAAAACAAGTCGCAGCTAATAAGGGCGTGTTGTCTATACGCGTCAATACGACCACCAATCGTGCCCTTCTCGCATGGGACAAAACCGAGACTCGCTTAAGTGAGCTGCTCGCTTCGATTCATCGTCTCGGCTATAAGGCCGCGCCATTTGAAGCTGATAAACAAGAAGCCGCCTACCACGAGCAAATGAAGCAATATCTATATCGATTGGGTATTGCGGGTCTTGCAACCATGCAAGTTATGATGCTTGCGGTTGCGCTTTACCTTGAGGTGTTTGGCGACCTCGAGCCTGAATTTAAAAACTATTTCCGCTGGGTAAGCTTGATTTTCGCCACCCCGGTTATGCTTTACTCTGCTCTGCCTTTTTATATCAACGCATGGCGTAGTCTCCGCAGTCGAACATTGGGTATGGATGTGCCCGTGTCTATTGCAATGATCTTCGCTTATTTTGCAAGCCTAGTGGCGACAGTGACTGAGCAAGGTGAAGTATTCTTTGAATCGATCTCGATGTTCGCTTTCTTCTTGCTAGTTGGTCGTTTCTTAGAAATGCGTGCGCGTCGTAAAGCCGCTGCCGCGAGTGGCAATTTGTTGAAGCTTATTCCTGCTATAGCTAACAAGCTAAACGGTGATCAGGTACCGGTTAAGACGCTGAAAGTTGGTGACCAAATCCGCGTTCTACCGGGTGAGCATATTCCCGCTGACGGCAAGATTCTGTCAGGCCGCGTTCATGTTGACGAATCGATGCTTACGGGCGAATCTTTACCGGTAGTAAAACAAGTCGATGATTACGTTTTTGCTGGTACTCTTAATGGTGAAGATTCATTCGAACTAGAGGTAACCTCTTCAAAAGCAGACTCAATGATCTCAAACATTGTCCGCTTGCAAGATGAAGCGCAGCTTTCTAAACCAAAAATCGCAGAAATCGCTGATGTTGTCGCTCGATACTTCGTCGCCGTGATACTTATTGTTGCTGCTGCTACCTGGTTCTTCTGGCATTCAAGTCGCCCAGACGATGCGTTTTGGATTATGTTGTCTGTACTGGTCGCGACGTGTCCTTGTGCCCTTTCATTGGCGACACCAACGGCGCTGACATGTGCTACCTCTCGAATGGGGAACCTAGGTATTCTTCTGCGTAAGAGTCATGTTTTCGAAACCCTGTGTAAGGTTAATCACCTTATCGTTGATAAGACAGGGACTCTGACTCATGGCGATATTGAAATTGATCAAGTTCAACTGTTTGGTGATTTTTCTGAGCAACAGGTTTTGGCCATTGCTGCATCACTAGAATCTCACGCAAACCACCCTATTGCCCGTGCTTTTAAGCCTTACTTAGATCGCACAGTAAAAGTCGATGATGTAGAGAATGTTATCGGTTCCGGTATCGTCGGTTCACTAGATTCAAAGCAAGTTAAAATCGGTAGCGCAAGTTATGTATTAGGCGATAACCAATCTGCTCAAGCGAATACTGTTTACTTATCTGTAGACGGCGTTCACGTCGCTAACTTTGTTTACCGAGACCCTATCCGATCTGAAACGAAAGAGTTTATTGAAAAGTTCCAGCAATCAGGTGTCAAGGTGACGCTTCTTACAGGTGATACCAAAGAAAACGCCGAAATCGTCGCTTCACAAATTGGCATAGAACATGTTGTTGCTGGAGCTAAACCACAAGACAAATTGGCTTACCTTAAGGGTACTGATAAAGGCGATATTACCATGATGATTGGTGACGGAATCAATGATGCGCCGACGCTTGCGGGTGCACACCTTTCTGTCGCAATGGGTGGTGGTGCCGACGTCGCTAAAGCTTCAGCTGATATGGTTCTTTTAGGCGATCGACTTGATAGAATTCTTGAAGCGAGAGAGCTTGCTCAGCAAACGCGTCGAATCATTAAAGAGAACTTGGCGTGGTCACTTGGCTACAACTTGCTAATACTTCCTTTGGCCGTTGCGGGTTTTGTTGCACCATATTTTGCGGTAGTCGGTATGTCTGCCAGCTCAATTATTGTAATATCTAACTCTCTTCGTTTGCTTAAAGAAAAAGGTAGATAGATGGAAAGCCTTTATATACTGATCCCTATTGCTATAGTGTTGGTTTGTGTTGCTGTAGCAATCTTCTTGTGGGCCGTAAAAAGCGAACAATTTGAAGACCTTGAACGTCAAGGGCACAATATCTTATTCGATGAAGACGAGCGCAAAGAGAATCTCCCTAAATGAGCCCTGATTGGATTGGCGCTTTCTTAATCGGTTTAATTGGTGCTGGCCATTGTATGGGAATGTGTGGAGGTATTGCCTCCATGCTAACCATCGGCCAATCACAACCATCTAAAACGATTCCACTTTTTTACAATTCCGGCCGCCTACTCAGTTACGCTTTTATTGGTGCTATTGTTGGTGGCACCGTCGCTTCAATCAGCGAAGTTAGTTCCCTCAACAATGCACTAACGTGGTTAAGGCTTGCAGCAGCAGTGTTTATGGTGTTGTTGGCGTGCTATATAGGTCGATGGTGGCAAGGGTTACTAGTGGTTGAGAAACTGGGTCAGACACTATGGCGCTTTATCGCGCCTGCAGGGAAATCTCTTCTGCCATTAAAATCCTCTATTCA
Source organism: Vibrio sp. 2433-A1 (assembly GCF_056726085.1). Classification (NCBI taxonomy): domain Bacteria; kingdom Pseudomonadati; phylum Pseudomonadota; class Gammaproteobacteria; order Vibrionales; family Vibrionaceae; genus Vibrio; species Vibrio sp. 2433-A1. Next base: position 164,006 of record NZ_JBRESC010000009.1, on the reverse strand, counting down.
CGCGATACCTTTCGGTTTCGTATGGGGTTGGCTGCCTTGTGGTTTGGTTTACTCTACATTAACGTGGTCGGCCGTGTCCGGTAGTGCATTGAACGGAGCGCTAATTATGCTCTCATTTGGCCTAGGCACACTACCTGCGATGTTACTGATGGGCTTCGGAGCTACATATTTACATAAACTGCAACAATCTCAAATTTTCCGTAACCTTGGCGCTCTAATTTTATTAACTTATGGCCTATACACAGGCTATGGCGCAATAATTTTATTATCAATAAGTTGATAGATTGCTGTTTTTCCCCACCTTTTTTCACTACCCTTTGTAGATAATGAATGCTAAAATATTGATGTATATCAAATAGTGAAAGGTTGTTATGATTTCTGAAAAGCCTGCAACAAAGCGCATTCAGTCTGGTGGTTGTGCGATTCATTGCCAAGATTGTAGTATTAGCCAACTTTGTATTCCATTTACGTTAAATGAATCAGAGCTCGATCAGCTTGACCAAATCATTGAACGCAAAAAGCCAATTCAAAAAGGTCAAGAGCTGTTCAAAGCGGGAGACGAACTAAAGTCTCTTTACGCAATTCGTTCAGGCACGATCAAAAGCTATACGATTACTGAGCAAGGTGATGAGCAAATCACAGCCTTCCACTTAGCAGGTGATCTTGTAGGTTTTGATGCAATCACTGGCGACCTTCACCCTAGTTTCGCTCAAGCGCTAGAGACATCAATGGTGTGTGAAATTCCATACGAAACCCTTGATGACTTGTCTGGTAAGATGCCTAAGCTGCGTCAGCAAATCATGCGCCTGATGAGTAACGAAATTAAAGGTGACCAAGAAATGATTCTATTGCTTTCTAAAAAGAATGCCGAAGAGCGTTTAGCGGCATTCCTTTACAACCTTTCAACGCGTTTCTCGCAACGCGGATTTAGCCCTCGTGAATTCCGTTTAACCATGACTCGTGGTGATATTGGTAACTACCTAGGACTAACCGTTGAAACGATTTCTCGCCTACTTGGCCGCTTCCAAAAGTCAGAAATCTTAAGCGTTAAAGGTAAATACATCACTATCTTAGATCACGACGCTCTGATGGAACTCGCTGGCGTTTCAACAGAATCATAATACCTTTCAATAATGTAGCTCACTATTCATTACGATAATGAGCTACATCATAATTCTTTCAAATTCCTCAATATTTTTCTAAAACTCTCCTTCGAACTAAGCTACATTAATCATATACCCCTCCTCGCCCTTAAGGAGTTTAATATGAGCATCTACAATAAAATTCTAGTTGTTGCAGATATCAACAAAGATGAGCAGCCTGCGTTGGCTCGTGCTATGCAACTTGCTTCTAAAAGCCGTTCTCCTAGTCGAGTGACATTCTTTCTCTCTATCTACGACTTCTCTTACGATATGACATCTATGCTATCGACTGACGAAAGAGATGCCATGCGTCGAGGTGTTATTCACCAACGTGAACAATGGATGCAAAAAATCGCCAAAGATTACGTTCTAGAGGGTGTTGAATTTGAAGTACGAGTTGTCTGGCACAACAGACCTTATGAAGCGATTATCGCTGAGGTTTTTTCTGGCAGTCACGATATTGTTATCAAAGGAACGCGTAAGCACGACGTTTTAGAGTCAGTTATTTTCACCCCTACCGATTGGCACTTGCTACGCAAATGTCCTTGCCCTGTATTACTGATCAAAAATGCAGAATGGCCAGAAAACTCAAGTATTCTCGCATCAGTGCATGTGGGTTCTGAAAACGATACCCACCTAGGTCTTAATGATTCTATGGTAGAGCAGCTAAACAGCTTGACTGAACGTCTTAATGCCAAGCCTTATTTAGTCAACGCCTACCCAGTTACTCCAGCAAATATCACGATTGAACTGCCTGAGTTTGATCCTACTACCTATACTGATGCGGTACGCGGCCATCACTTAACAGCGATGAAAGCACTACGCCAGAAACATGGTTACGATGAAGAGCAGACAATTGTAGAGCAAGGTTTACCTGAAGATGTCATTCCTGAAGCTGCCGAAAAACTAAATGCAGCGATGGTAATCGTCGGTACAACCGGCCGAACAGGACTATCTGCAGTCTTTATCGGTAATACTGCAGAGCATGTTATCGATAAGATTAATTGTGATGTCTTGGCGCTTAAACCGGATGGTTATATCAGCCCTCTCGACCCTAAGACCGCTATCTAACGCGCTTTAGATAAATAAAAAGGAAGATAGTCACTATTTTCCTTTTTTATATCTGTAGCCATTGCTTAGATGTTAGTTACATCGATAAACATGGACTCATCAATGTTGGTTGAAGAGACAATCGCTTCGCTAAACTCGTACTCTTCGCGGCTACCTTCACGATCAAGCGGAAGGTTTTCAAAATCGAATAGATTTTTATCTGCAAGCTGGCTTGGACTCACGTTTTGGATTGACTTGAAGATTGCTTCCACACGACCTGGTGTCTTCTTATCCCAATCAATAAGCATTGCTTTGATTGATTGGCGCTGAAGGTTTTCCTGCGAGCCACATAGGTTACATGGAATGATCGGGAACTCTTTATGTTCAGCGTACTTAATAAGATCTTTCTCACGACAGTATGTTAATGGACGAATAACCACGTTACGGCCATCATCTGAACGTAGCTTTGGTGGCATTGCCTTTAAGCGTGAACCGTGGAACATGTTTAGGAACATTGTTTCTACGATGTCATCTAGGTGGTGTCCAAGAGCCAGTTTTGTTGCACCAATTTTCTCAGCGAATGAGTAAAGCGTACCACGACGCAGACGAGAACATAGGCCACACGTTGTCTTACCTTCCGGCACTTTCTCTTTAACAACCGAGTATGTGTCTTTGTCGACAATGTAGTAAGGAATGTTCAGCGTTTCGAAGTAATCTGGCAGGATGTGCTCAGGAAAGCCAGGTTGCTTCTGATCTAAGTTAACAGCCACAACTTCAAACTTAATTGGTGCTGCTTTTTGTAGATTCAATAGGATATCCAGCATCGCAAATGAATCTTTACCACCACTAATACACGCCATAACCACATCACCTTCTTCGATCATGTTGTAGTCAGTAATGGCATTTCCAACGTTTCTTCTCAGACGCTTCTGAAGTTTGTTGAATTCTAGGGTTTCTTTTCTTGTGTCTTTTTCGTTCATTGCGAGCTCTCATATTGCCGAAAAATCGACAGTAGGACTTCCTAACGTGTTTTCTTGGGGCGTGGATTATACGAGCTTTTTACTGAGGATTAAATGCCTGTGTCGTTATAGGCAGACAAAAGTGGACGAATACTGATACAAGTTAACTTTGTCATGCGCTAATAACAATAAAGGCCGCTTGTGCGACCTTTATTTGGTTTCTAGTTTGCTTTTGGCAAGTAAGGTAAGACTCTTGCTGTCTCAGCGGGTAGCGTCATTGTGCCTCCCTTACCGATTTCTGAGAGTGCAACTTGCGCTTTTCCATTAACGATCTCTTTCGTTGAGCCATTAGAAAACTTGATTGTAGAGTTTAGGTTATTTGGAAACTCTAGAGTCACGCCCTCTACATCAGGAGTAAAGTAACTCGCGAACATTCCACCTAGTTGCTCAAGAATAACCTGCATCTGTGGTAACAAGGCTTCTACTTGGTCGTAGCTAATCTCACCAGACATCGGCTCTTTCGTCATGACTACCATAGAAAAGTCACAGCGTGTATCCATTGGTGTATGTACGAATACCAGTGGGTTTGCTGAACGCAGATTATTGTCTAATGGCACTAACACTTCGTTATAAGGAGAAATGGTTAGCTCTTCATAATGTTCTTCTTTTTCCATCCACGCTTTTTCAATGTTACACAGCTTTTTGGTGTCAGCATTAAGGAAGAAGAACCCAACCTTCACATCATCATGCCCCTCTTTCGCATTCTGCTTCATATGAGAGTAGAGTTTAGAGTAGGTAAACATGTATTCTTGAGCTTGAGTAGGTAAAGCAACAGCGCTGCTTAACGCGGCTGCTAAAATCGCTAACGATACTTTTTTCATTGTTTGTTTTCTTTTAGAGTTGGCGGTTTAGTTTGCTGGAGATTCCCAGAAATGCTCATTATGCCTAATCATAGCTTGTAGATCGCTGACATATGCTTCACCACGTTCAGAGTATTTTATTAAGCCATTACTCAAAGAAATCGCCGCTTTAGTGTCAGTCAAGTCCTGACCAGAAAGGTGGCGTTGATAGCGTATTTCTCTCAGTGCTTCGTAAGCTTTATTGCGATTTACATTCATGAAATAGCCATGAATAGATTGTTGTACTGAGCTAAACTTGGCGACTTCATGGGTCATCCCATCTGTTCGATGCTGAGGGACTAAACCACAACCTTTGCTATAACACCACTGACCAAAATAATTATTTGCATGGATAGCGAAACGTGACGTTCCCCAAGCTGATTCGTTAGCACCTTGGACCAAAACGAGTGCCTCTGGTATAACATCAACACGATGAAGCATCGTGTTTAACCATTCTTTAGTAACTCCACCCTCAGGTACTTCTACGTCATAACGCTTACCTAGGTCAATTGCATAACTTTGGTCTTCTTGCTCAAGTGATTGCTCATCAAAATGCTCTTTAAGTTGCTCTAAACGTGATCTTTCTTCAACAATACGTTGGTTTTCTAAAGCAATACCGGGTCTTAAATAATCGAAGAACGCTTGCTTTTTCTGCTTCACATCACTGAACTTTGAGAAATCTGGAGCATTGCCAACTGCTTGCGCAGTTACTGCGGTGTTACTTTGTGACTGTTGAGGTTGAGATTGCTTATAACCATAAAAACTACACCCAGCAATAATGCCGGCTACGGAGATTGCAATAAATTTTTTCTTATGCATTGAAAACTTCTGGGTTGTCATCGTTGTCATCTTTATTTTTTGGTCGGTCGGAGGCAATTATTTTCAATTTAATGCCAAACATGTTGCGGTAGATAATGCCTTTTATGTGGAAGAAAAAAGGTAAGACGAAAATTAGCCCTAGCCCGTAGAACATCATTCCTAGAACAAACATGATGGTAACTAGTGAGTAGATCCCTGCTAATACAATAATCTTTTTATTCACCGCTCGTAGAGACAGTAACAAAGATTGCATAGGCGGGATCTGCTTCTCACAGATTAACAGAATTGCATTGCTGAACGCTAGAGACAGGTATAGAGAAAGGAATGGGAAGATCATTCCAGCAATACCTTGAAGCAATAGGCTAAACAACGTCGCCAGAATGACCGGCATTGTATATTGCAAGCCCTTCCCAATATGGCGCGGTTTAGTCGCTAGTCCTGCAGCGTGACTCATCGCCATCAAGCTGATTCCGGCGTAAATGGGCGCGCTGATGACTTCATAGCTGAAGTTTGCAACCATAATGGCATTGAAGATACTCGGGTCAAACGCTTCAGGATTAGTGAAAGCCTCAAGAATGATCCCCGGGTTACCAAGCTGCAGTTTTAACGCGATATAAAAAATCGCTAACTGCAAAGCGATTAAGATAATAATAGACGGAGAGAAAGATAAAAAGTTCTTAACGGTGTGTTGCCACGCTTCCTTTATTACCTCACCAGCTTTAAGTTCGTAGTCACCTGACAGAGCACGTTCTACGCTACCGCCTAAGTTGAAGTCTTTTTCAATGTCGTTATTCATTCTTGAGCCTAGTGCTTAGTTTACGAAAACCAAGCTAACTTGTTGATAGAAAATTGCATTCATTATACTGCAAGCGAGCAAAGTCTAAAATCAGTTCTCAGCTTGTGACTTGCTTTCTTGACTATTTGGTTGATAATTAACCACCAAACGCATCACTTCAATGCCTTAATCGTGAGCGACACTACGGAAATTATCTTCTTCATACGCTGTTTAATAGGCGTATGGAGAGTATGGTAAGGAATGTTTACTTTTACCTGCAAAATTTTTTCTGTTTCAAGATAAGAAAATGCTTTGATTTCACACTTTTGGTGATTATGATGCGCGCCTCTAATTTGTGTAACGACAGGTCATTTTCTTAAATGATTTACAAATGACCAAGGTGGGAGAAAAACAGACGTTGAACGCTAAACAAAAAGCAGAGCAACCAGTTATTCGTTTGACTGGTATCAGTAAAAGTTTTGATGGTAAAGAAATCATCGGTAATCTTAGTCTAGATGTTAACCACGGTGAGTTTCTTACGATACTTGGTCCATCTGGATGCGGTAAAACAACCGTTTTAAGGATGATTGCCGGTTTCGAAACCGCTGATAATGGTGAGATCATTCTAGATAGTCAGAATGTTACATCAGTTCCTGCTGAACAAAGGCACGTCAACACTGTATTCCAAAGTTACGCACTTTTCCCTCATATGACGGTATTTGAGAACGTAGCCTTTGGCCTACGCATGCAGAAAGTACCATCAGCAGACATTGAACCACGCGTTATGGAAGCATTACGTATGGTACGCCTAGAGAAAATGGCTCAACGTAAACCACATCAGCTTTCTGGTGGTCAGCAGCAGCGCATCGCTATTGCTCGCGCAGTAGTAAATAAGCCAAAAGTACTGCTACTTGATGAGTCGCTATCCGCACTTGACTACAAACTGCGTAAACAGATGCAGATCGAGCTGAAACAGCTTCAGCGTCAACTAGGCATTACATTTATCTTCGTAACACACGATCAAGAAGAAGCATTGTCGATGTCTGACCGCATTATCGTTATGCGTGATGGTGTCATTGAACAAGATGGGTCTCCTCGTGAAATTTACGAAGAACCGAAGAACCTATTTGTTGCTCGCTTTATCGGCGAAATCAACGTGTTCAACGCAACCATGATTGAGCGTATCGATGATAAATGCATCCGCGCAGCGATCGAAGGCGTAGAATCAGTGGTTTACTATGATAAAGACGCAGCCGCTGGCGACAACCTACAAGTCCTGCTTCGCCCAGAAGACTTACGTATCGAAGAGATCAAAGAGTCAGAGCAAAAAGGCATCGTCGGCCACGTTACTGAGCGTACTTATAAAGGTATGACTTTAGACTCTGTAGTCGAACTTGAGTCTGGTATGCGTGTAATGGTAAGTGAGTTCTTCAACGAAGATGATCCTGACGTTGACCACTCTCTTGGTCAAAAGGTTGCTATCACTTGGGTAGAGAGCTGGGAGGTGGTGTTAAATGATAAGCAAGAAGCTTAATCTTCAAAACGCGATCATCACGCTTATCGTAGGTTGGCTAACGCTTTTCGTTTTGGTGCCAAACTTAATGATTATTGGTACCAGCTTCCTGACTCGTGATGAAGCAAACTTGATTGAGATGACCTTCACGCTAGATAACTATCTACGCTTGATGGATCCCCTATACGCCAAGGTACTACTCCACTCTTTCTACATGGCAATTGTTGCGACACTGCTGTGTTTGGTGATTGGTTACCCATTCGCGTATATCGTGGCTAAGATGCCAGAGAAATGGCGTCCAATTATGTTGTTCTTGGTGATTGTTCCATTTTGGACTAACTCACTAATTCGCACTTACGGTCTGAAAATCGTATTGGGTACGCAAGGTATCTTGAATAAATCTCTGATGGCGATGGAGATTATCGATAAGCCAATGAGACTGATGTACACAGAAACAGCAGTAATGATCGGTTTAGTGTATATCTTGTTACCGTTTATGATTCTTCCGCTCTATTCTGCTATCGAAAAACTTGACGATACTTATGTAGAAGCAGCCAAAGACTTAGGCGCGAACAAGTTCCAGATCTTCACCAAGGTGACTTTACCTCTGACGATGCCTGGCATTATCGGTGGCTGTTTACTTGTTCTACTGCCTGCTCTTGGAATGTTCTACATTTCAGATCTTCTAGGCGGCGCGAAGAATCTACTGATTGGTAATGTGATTAAGAGCCAAGTTCTTAATGCACGTGACTGGCCATTTGGTGCAGCAACCAGTATTGCTCTAACCATTGCGATGGCTGTGATGCTATATGCCTACTACAGAGCGGGTAAGCTATTGAATAAGAAAGTGGAGCTAGACTGATGGGACGTGCAGTTAGATTTAGCTTTATGACATTGGTGTATGCATTTCTGTATTTGCCAATCATTGTACTAATCGCCAACTCATTCAATGCCAACAAATTTGGTATGAAATGGGGAGGCTTCACCACTAAGTGGTACGAAACCTTAGTTAATAACGACAGCTTGATGCAAGCCGCATGGCACTCATTGAATATCGCCGTATTCTCTGCAACTGTAGCGACCATCATTGGTAGTTTAACGGCGGTTGCCCTATTCCGTTACTCTTTTAAAGGTAAAGGAATCGTCAATGGGATGCTTTTTGTCGTGATGATGTCGCCTGACATCGTAATGGCAATATCACTGCTGGCGCTGTTCTTAGTAATGGGTGCTCAACTTGGTTTCTTAACCTTATTGATCGCGCACATTACGTTCTGCCTACCGTTTGTTGTTGTAACGGTGTACAGCCGATTGAATGGTTTTGATGTCAAGATGCTGGAAGCAGCAAAAGATCTTGGCGCAAATGAATGGGTTATTTTGAAACAGATTATTTTGCCGCTTGCTAAACCAGCGGTTGCTGCGGGTTGGTTATTGAGCTTCACCCTGTCATTGGACGACGTGATCATCAGTTCATTTGTGACAGGCCCAACGTATGAAATATTACCATTGAAGATTTATTCGATGGTGAAAGTCGGCATTTCACCAGAAGTGAATGCCTTAGCAACAGTCATGCTGATTGTTTCTTTAATTCTTGTGGTAACTTCTCAGTTGCTAGCAAGGGAGAAAGTGAAGTAGAATCGCTTTCACTTTAACGAAACAGAATGGCATTTTGTCATTCTGTTTTTCTATCTACTGCCTTAAAAACATCAACTTACGATGTGGCAACGTTTGGTTTGGAGCTAACGTAAATGAAAAAATGGGCTACTCTATTAGCTGGTAGTGCATGTGCGCTTTCCCTGTTCTCAGGTTCAGTTGCAGCGGACGAAAATAAAGAACTCGTATTTATGAACTGGGGTCCTTACATCAACAGTAATATCCTAGAACAATTTACTGAAGAAACAGGTATCAAGGTTATCTATTCGACTTATGAGTCAAACGAAACCTTGTATGCAAAGCTAAAAACCCATAACCAAGGTTATGACCTAGTTGTACCTTCGACTTACTTCGTGGCTAAAATGCGCGATGAAGGCATGCTACAAAAGATTGATAAGTCAAAGCTAAGCAACTTCTCTAATCTAGATAAGAACTACTTAGATAAGCCTTACGATCCAAACAACGACTACTCTATTCCACACGTTGTTGCTATTACAGGTCTTGCTGTGAATGCAGACATGTACGATCCAAATGACTTCACTAGCTGGGCGGATCTATGGAACCCTGAACTTGAAGGTCAGCTAATGATGATGGATGACACTCGTGAGGTGTTCCACATTGCTCTGCGTAAGCTTGGCTACTCAGGTAACTCTAAAGATCCTAAACAAATTGATGAAGCGTATGCAGAACTGCAGAAGCTGATGCCAAACGTTCTTGTATTTAACTCTGACAACCCTGGTGCACCTTACATGTCAGGTGAAGTTGGCGTTGGTATGCTTTGGAATGGTAGTGCGGCAGCAGCGCAAAACGAAGGCATGAACCTTAAACTGATATTCCCGAAAGAAGGTGGTATTGGCTGGGTTGATAACTTTGCAATTTCTTCAGGTGCAAAAAACGTAGAAGCTGCACATAAGATGATCGACTTCCTTCTACGCCCTGAAATTGCGGAGCAAATTTCTCGTGATACTGGTTATTTAACAGCAGTTGAAGCATCTAACGCTAAGTTTAAAGATGTTGCGCCTCTGTTCCCATCACAGGAAGATCTCGACCGCGTTGAATGGCAAGACGCTGTTGGCGATATGACAGTGAAGTATGAAGAGTACTTCTTAAAACTAAAAGCTGGTCAGTAATAACTAGCGGTTTTGTAAAAATAGGCAGCCTCGGCTGCCTATTTTCGTTTTCACTGATATACTTACGCCCTGCTAAACTTGTCATGAAGATAAGTAAGTTTGATACGACGGTTTTATCAACGCAGATATCTGTGAAGATCGCCGCCTATAAGACAAAATAAAACGGAAAAAGAATGAAAAGTAAATTCTACGCAAGCGCACTTTGTGCAGCGACTCTAATCGCTTCGCCAGCAATGGCTGCTGACCAAGAACTTTATTTCTACAACTGGTCTGAATACATTCCAAGTGAAGTTCTTGAAGACTTTACAAAAGAGACAGGTATTAAGGTCATTTACTCGACTTACGAGTCAAACGAAAGCATGTATGCAAAGCTCAAGACGCAAGGTTCAGGATACGATTTAGTAGTACCGTCTACATATTTCGTTTCTAAGATGCGTAAAGAAGGCATGCTTCAGAAGCTCGATAAGAGCAAACTGTCTCACTTTGCTGACTTGGACACTAATTTCCTAAACAAACCCTTTGATCCAAGCAACAATTACTCAATCCCTTACATCTGGGGAGCTACGGGGATCGGTATTAACTCTGACATGCTAGATGCATCATCTGTTACTAAGTGGGATGACTTCTGGGATAGCAAGTGGGAAGGCCAACTCATGCTAATGGATGACTCTCGCGAAGTTTTCCATATCGCACTGACAAAACTTGGTTACTCTCCAAACACTACCAACCCAGATGAAATTAAAGCAGCCTACGAAGAGCTGAAGAAGCTAATGCCAAATGTATTGCTATTTAATTCTGATAATCCCGCTGTCCCTTACCTTGGAGGTGAAGTCTCTTTAGGTATGCTTTGGAATGGTTCTGCTTATGCGGCTCGCCAAGAAGGCGCATCAATCAACATTATTTGGCCGGAAAAAGGGACGATTTTCTGGATGGATAGTTTAGCGATTCCTTCCGGGGCTAAAAATGTCGATGCCGCGCATAAGATGATTGATTTCTTACTTCGACCAGAAAACGCCGCCAAAATTGCGCAAGAAATTGGCTACCCTACACCGGTAAAGACTGCATATAAACTATTGCCTGAGTCTTTTATTAACGATACTAATATTTTCCCTCCTCAAGAAGTAATGGATAGTGGAACATGGCAAGATGAAGTCGGTGAAGCGAGCGTGCTTTATGATGAGTACTTCCAAAAACTAAAAGTTGATAATTAACTACTTATGTACCAACTAAGATAAGTAGATGTTCAAATTACGCAGGAAAAAGCGCTCATAGCAAGACCTAGGTTTCAGCTAGCTAGTTGTTCTACCAAAAAATCTATAACGTAGCTATTAGCGATTGTAACCAGTAAGAATGAACAGATATTTTTCTGATTGGTATTTAAATCAGTTATATACTTAAAGAGCGGCATGATGCCGCTCTCTTTGTATACAAATACGAGCTAAGGATGAGCGATGAAAAGAAGGTATAAAATAATCCTGTTAATATTATGCCTACTGTTCGCTATTTCTACGCTGATCGCGTTTTTGACCCATAGTGATTACATCGACTCGCGGAACGATGTATGGTTTGAGAGTAATACTCTTTTTGTACTCATTTTTATATTCGTCATCTCCAAAAATACCATTCTAGACAATCGCTATATCAAGTACGGCTTCCTCCTACTAATCTTTAATCAATCGTATGATGTCATCACTGAAATTACCTATCTTGACGCTATTTCTGATAAGTACGATCTTATCGATACAATGATTGAAGATGGCACCTTGCAGATAGCCTACCTTCTAATCGCGTTCGGTTTCACTAAACTGATCAAGCAAATCAATGATGAAGCCTGTGTCGATGAACTAACAGGTTTATACAATCGAAAAAAACTTCCAGAAATCAGAATGCGATTTTTCGACTTAATTTATTTGGATCTAGATGGTCTTAAAAAAGTTAACGACACTAAGGGACACGCTGTTGGAGATTTAACGATTATCCGTTTTGCGCAAGCAATTAATCAGATTATTGATCGACACGAACAAGCATTCAGAATCGGTGGAGACGAGTTTGTGATCGTTGCTAAACCTTCGGAAGGACGAAAGTTTGTCGTCAAATTGAAGCAAGAACTAACCGGAGAAAACATCAGCTTCAGTTACGGTATAGAAGCTACAAACATCAAAGAGTTGGGAAAGGCACTCGAAAAAACCGATCAGGCTATGTACAAAATGAAAAACTCTCAGCGAGATGGCTGAGAGTTTCAAACTAACGGGTTAGGCGTGTTTAACGTCGAGCTCTTGTAAGCTGAGGATCTCTTTGACTAGCCTCGGAACTTCAATACTCGCTTTACCATAGCGCTTTTCTTCAAACTCACTTTCAACCGCACTTGGCTCTAGGTTAATTTCAATCGTATGAGCGCCGTGCATTTTCGCATCATGGACAAATCCAGCAGCTGGATATACCACGCCAGATGTCCCGATGGAAACGAAAAGGTCCGCTTGTTCTAACGAGGAATAAATATCGCCCATTCTCAATGGCATCTCACCAAACCAGACCACATGAGGACGCATTTGTGATGGTATTTGACAACAATGGCAAAGATCGCCAGTTTTAATCTTGCCTTTCTCTTCAATTACTTGGTTAGACTCGCTACAACGCGCTTTTAGTAGTTCGCCATGCATATGAATCACGTTTTTGCTCCCACCACGTTCGTGCAGGTTGTCGATGTTTTGCGTGATGATGGTCACGCTACCATCCAAATGCTTTTCAAGTTCACCTAACGCGATATGCGCTGCATTGGGTTCAATCGATGGGTTTTGCAGCCCAAGTCTACGTTGATTATAAAAGTCTTGAACAAGATCAGGGTTACGTTCAAATCCTTCAGGTGTTGCGACGTCTTCAATTCGGTGATTTTCCCAAAGACCATCCTGAGCTCGAAATGTTTGAATCCCCGACTCCGCTGAGATTCCTGCACCCGTCAATACAACGACATTACGATATGGGAAGTTCATACTGCATCCTTATTAGTGTTCGTGAGGTTAGCTTAGCATCGTATGTATATCTTCCCTAGTATTCGAAGTTAGACCATAGTCGAACTCATTATTTTTAACCTAGTTTTTGTGAGGTTAAACAAAAGACAGCCATCACAGCTGCCTAAATTATTTGATTTGGTAAATGTTTAATCTTCACTCGTCGAGGATATCTTATGAATTGCTAGGTCAGCACCATTGAACTCATCCTCTTCCGAAAGACGCAGACCTGATAGCTTGTTGATAATGCCGTAAACAATGAGCGCACCAATGACAGCTACCGCAATACCAGTACCAGTTCCTAGCACCTGAACAGTCAAACTCACCCCTCCTAGCCCGCCTAAAGCCGTTTGACCAAAGATACCTGCGGCCACACCGCCCCATGCACCACAGACACCGTGTAATGGCCACACACCTAGTACATCGTCAATCTTGGTTCTGTTTTGTAAATAGGTAAACAGATAAACAAACAAAGCTCCTGCAATAGACCCAGTAATTAGAGCGCCAATTGGGTGCATTAAGTCCGATCCCGCACAGATTGCGACTAAGCCCGCTAATGGACCATTGTGAATAAAACCAGGGTCATTTTTGCCGGCGATTAGCGCTGCTACAATACCACCAACCATAGCCATCAATGAGTTCATCGCAACTAAGCCGCTAATGCCATTGAGCGTTTGCGCTGACATCACGTTGAAACCAAACCAACCTACGCAAAGGATCCATGCACCTAATGCTAAAAATGGAATGTTAGAAGGCGCGAAGTTGGTATGTTTACCTGCGCGAATACGGCCTTTACGCATACCTAAAAAGATAACGGCAACTAAGGCAATCCAACCACCGACACCATGAACAACAACTGACCCTGCAAAATCATGAAAACCGTAACCGAACTGGGACTCAAACCAAGCCTGTAAACCAAAGTTACCGTTCCAGATCATACCCTCAAATACTGGATAAACTAAGCCTACGGTAAAGAAGGTTGCAATCAGTACAGGATAAAAACGGGCACGTTCAGCTATGCCTCCGGATACTATCGCTGGAATTGCTGCTGCAAAAGTAAGTAGGAAAAAGAACTTAACCAGTTCATAGCCATTTCCTTCCGATAACGTTTGAGCATCAGCAAAGAAGTTAGCGCCGTAGGCCACCCAATATCCGATAAAGAAATACGCGAGTGCTGAGATACCGAAGTCAGCAAGAATCTTTACCAACGCATTGACCTGGTTCTTATGTCGTACCGTCCCGACTTCAAGGAAAGCAAAGCCGGCATGCATTAAGAACACCATGATCGCTCCGAGTAAAAGAAATAGTGTATCTGAACTTTGAGTCAGAGTTTGAACCGCTCCGTGAACCTGACTGGCCGTGACGCTCATCCTTATATGTCTCCATTCTGTTGTTGCGCACTTTATCTGTGCATCAAATAATCGAGCTCACCATTGTGGTGAGCTCGCTAAAAGAACGGATGTCGCAAGTTGCATGCCATTAACTGATGATTGTATAAAGTAAAACTAACCGGTTGAATTCAAACATTTTTATAATATTTCAACTAACAACCACTATGACATAGGTGCAATTCAAAGATTGAAACGCACAGATTTGGTGAATGCGCACCAGAATAATGCGATTGCTTGTAGTGCAAAATGAAAAGCCCTGACAATGTCAGGGCTTGAGTCTAAAACTTTACGTATCATATCTTCTTAAAGGTTAGGTCCTTTAGAAAAACTGAATGGCTCATTGGCTTGTAGCTTTTTCATACCTCTGACCATTCGCAATAACCAGAACACGATCGCGACTATACCAAACACCATTCCAGTGTATGGGATATAATAAGCAACCTTATCGATGATGTGGCTCTTATACCAATAATCGTTAAGCCCTATCAACACACCATTTGATGTAGCGACGGTAATGATTAGTACGACAAAGTAAGTTAGGTTCAAGAAGAATGAACGAATTAGACCGTAATAGTGTGAGTCGATAATTTCGCCATCTTCACCTTTATCCAATCGATACCCAGCGTAGATAATTGCAACCACACCAGAGATCAAACAAGTGAATGGTGTAAAGAAGCTAAGAATATACGCGACCCAAATACCTTTATTAGGCTTACTCATTTGTTTGCGCTCCTTTCACTTCTTTGACAGCAACAATACCCTGCTCTTCACGCTCTTTGTCCATCACTTCTTGGTACCATAAATCATGGTGCTCTTTCGCCCAAGTCTCATCAACCTCACCGGTAACCATACCTTCAAGTGCGCCTTCCATACCAAACAAACCGATATAGATATGGAACACAAAGCCACAGATTAGGATCAGAGCTGCAAGCATGTGAACAAGGTTAGAAAACTCCATATGACGGCGAGTTTGACCGAAAATAGGGAAATCTAACACTAATCCGCTGAGTGCTACTACGGTACCAACGACGATGAGTAGCCAAAATAGCGCTTTTTCACCTGCGTTAGAGAACTCAGCCGACGGGTGTGACCCCTTGTGTTTACCCACCATGCCGCCAAGTTTCATGAACCAAGCGATATCAACCTTCTTAAAGGTCGACTTACGCCACCACTTTACAAGCACGCATAGGAGCAACACGTAGAAAATTGGACCAATGTAGTTATGGTACTGCTTCGCCAACATGATGATGAATCCCCATAACTCAGACGGGATGTAAGGCTTTAGGAAATGCTTACCATAAACCAACATCAAGCCACTAAACGCTAATGTTAAGAAGGTAAACGCCATGCTCCAGTGGAGTGCTCGATCAAGTCGAGACCAACGTTTGATCTTCTTACCCGTTCTAGGGGCACTAAGCATTAGTGGACCAATGACGATATACATTAACGTCACAAAGGCAATACTGCCAAAAATTGCCACAGCTCCCGCTGGAGACATCCATTTTTCTTTCAGAATGTACCAGGTTTGCCCCGGGGTACTAATCAGCATTCCATGCTCTGGGGACTGAGATGTTGTGTAGCCTACTTCACCACCACGAACTTGACGCCAAAAATCGGCACCAGCCAATTGAGTCATTTCACGTTGTGCAACTTCAGACTCTTTTTGCTCAGCATGCGCAGGCAACGACAAAGCAAACAGTAATGCTGCCATCATAGACAGCATCACAAGAGATGCACGTTTAAACATTGAAAACATGTACCTCTCCAGTCTTAGCTTTTCGTTGCGTCGTAAGACAGATCGTTACCGTCTGTCCAACCCGCGCCTTTCGCACCGCGCTCAACAACACGCTGACGGAAGATATCGGATACTTTCTCTGCATCACCCGCTAGAAGTGCTTTTGTCGAACATAATGAAGCACACATTGGTAGTTTGCCTTCAGCAATACGGTTCGCACCGTACTTCTGACGCTCTTCTACTGAACCTGGCACCGTTTCAGGGCCACCTGCACAGAAGGTACACTTATCCATCTTGCCACGCTCACCGAACGCTTCTTGTTTAGGGAACTGAGGAGCGCCAAACGGACAAGCAAACAGACAGTAACCACAACCAATACAAAGATCTTTATTGTGAAGTACGATGCCATCTTCTGTATGTTCAAAACAATCAGCAGGACAAACAGCCATACATGGCGCGTCCGTACAGTGCATACAAGCAACAGAAATCGAGTTTTCACCAGGCTCACCGTCGTTCAGGGTTACCACACGGCGACGTTGAATCCCCCACTCTAGGGCATCATCGTTTTCATTCTTACATGCAGTGACACAGCCGTTACATTCGATGCAGCGCTTAGTGTCACAAAGGAATTTCATTCTAGCCATCTGTTGACTCCTTAAGCTTTACGAATGTTACATAGGGTGACTTTGGTTTCCTGCATTTGTGTGACAGGGTCATAACCGTAAGTCGTGGCAATGTTGGCAGATTCACCAATCACGTATGGGTCTGTCCCTTCTGGGTACTTGCCGCGAAGGTCTTCGCCTTGGAACTTGCCGCCAAAGTGGAACGGAATAAACGCTAGCCCTGGTTTCACGCGGCGTGTCACCATCGCTTTAACGTGAATACGGCCTTTCTCTGCACCTTCAACCCAAACCATATCGCCGTCTTTGAAACCAAGATCGTTGGCATCTTTAGGGTTTACTTCAACGAACATCTCTTGTTGAAGCTCCGCTAGCCAAGGGTTAGAACGTGTCTCTTCACCACCACCTTCGTACTCAACTAAACGACCAGACGTTAAGATAATTGGGTATTCTGCCGACACATCTTTATCTTGGATTGACTTATACATGGTTGGTAGACGGTAGATAGACTCACTGTCATCCCACGTTGGGTAATCCGCTACAAGATCTCGACGAGGCGTGTAAAGCGGTTCACGGTGAAGTGGCACTCGGTCTGGGAATGTCCATACGACAGCACGTGCTTTCGCATTACCGAAAGGAATACAACCATGTTTGATTGCGACGCGTTGGATACCGCCAGACAGGTCAGTTTTCCAGTTCTTACCTTCAGCCGCGGCTTTCTCTTCCGCCGTGAGATCATCCCACCAACCTAGAGATTTCAGCAGTTTATCACTGAATTCTGGGTAGCCATCTTCAATCTCACAACCCTTCGAATAGCTGTCTTCAGCCAGTATGCTTTCGCCTTCAAATTCCACACCGAAACGTGCACGGAAGTTACCACCACCTAGCGCTACAGGCTTAGATGTATCGTAAAGGATATGCGTACCAGGGTGCTTCATCTCAGGCGTCCCCCAACATGGCCAAGGCAGACCGTAAGTCTCACCATGCGCAACACCGCCTTCTGCCTCTAGCGACGTTTTGTGGAACGTATGCCAGTTTTGTTGGTGAGCTTTTAGACGCTCTGGGCTTTGACCTGTGTAACCGATCGTCCACATACCTTTGTTGAATTCGCGAGTAATGTCTTCGATTAGTGGTTGGTTGTTCTCAACTTTAACGTTTTTGAATAGCTGATCTGCAAAGCCAAGTTTCTTGGTTAGAAGGTACATGATTTCATGGTCAGGCTTAGACTCAAACAGTGGCTCAACAACTTTGTCACGCCACTGAATTGAGCGGTTTGACGCAGTTACACTACCGTAAGTTTCAAATTGAGTTGTTGCTGGTAGAAGGTAAACGCCGTCAGTACGATCATTCATTACCGCTGCAACAGTTGGGTATGGGTCAACAATAACCATCATATCCAGCTTATGCATCGCCTTCTTCATCTCAACACCACGAGTCTGCGAGTTCACCGCGTGACCCCAGTAGAACATAGCGCGGATGTTGTCGTTCTGTTCGATGTTGTCTTTGTTTTCTAATACGCCATCAATCCAACGAGAAACAGGGATACCCATGTTGTTCATTGGTTTCTTACCGCGGTATTCGTTTTGATCAAAGCGATTCTGAACCCACGCGTGGTCAAGATCCCAAACTTTTGACCAGTGCTTCCACGCACCGTCTGAAAGACCGTAGTAACCAGGAAGTGTATGAGACAGTACGCCAAGGTCAGTTGCGCCTTGAACGTTATCGTGGCCACGGAAAATGTTAGCACCACCGCCTGATTTACCCATGTTACCTAGCGCTAGCTCAAGTACACAGTATGCACGGGTGTTGTTGTTACCTGTGGTGTGTTGAGTACCACCCATACACCAAACAACACAGCCTGGACGATTTTCAGAAAGAAGCTTCGCTGTTTGGTACACTTCTGCTTCAGTCACACCTGTTACGCGTTCAACTTCTGCTGGGTTCCACTTAGCGACTTCTTCACGAATTTCATCCATGCCGAATACGCGTTGGCGAATGAATTCTTTGTCTTCCCACTGGTTAGCAAAGACATGCCATAGAATACCCCAGATGAAAGCAACGTCTGAACCCGGGCGAAGTGATACATAGTGATCCGATTTCGCAGCAGTACGAGTACGGCGAGGATCGGCAACCACGATCTTACAGTTGTTCTTCTCTTTCGCGATTAGGATGTGCTGCATCGCCACTGGGTGCGCTTCAGCAGGGTTTGAACCAATGAACAGCATCGACTTACAGTTGTGCATGTCATTGAACGAGTTCGTCATCGCACCGTAGCCCCAAGTGTTTGCGACACCTGCAACCGTAGTTGAGTGACAGATACGCGCTTGGTGGTCAACGTTATTGGTACCCCATAGTGACGCCATTTTGCGGAACATGTACGCTTGTTCGTTATTGTGCTTTGCACTGCCCAACCAGTAGATTGAGTCTGGGCCAGACTCTTTACGAATCTCTAGCGTTTTGTCACCAATCTCTTCGATCGCTTGAGCCCAAGAGAGTTTCTTCCACTTACCGTTTTCAAGCTTCATTGGGTATTTTAGGCGGCGTTCTCCATGACCGTGCTCACGCAGTGCTGCGCCTTTCGCACAGTGGCCACCAGCATTGAATGGGTGGTCGAATGCAGGTTCCTGACCAGTCCAAACACCGTTTTGTACTTCTGCATAAATACCACAGCCCACTGAGCAGTGAGAACAGATTGTACGTTTAATCTCGGTTTTCGCGCTTGGATCAATAGATTTAGCTTCCGCTTTTTTGATCATCCCCGGTGCGAAAAGACTGGCCCCAACCACAGCGCCACCAGCAGCAAGCGAGCTGTTTTTCATGAATGCGCGGCGTGAAACACCTAATTGATTTTGTTCTTTGCTCACGTTATCGGAGCGTTTGACTAATTTCATCGGTTAGCTCCTATAGCGTTTCGTAGTAATCACGAATATGTTGTGTTTCGTGGTAACCCGTTTTCTTTTCGTCTTGTTTCGGTGCTACACACTCTGACGCGCTAGCCACTTTTGTTGTTCCAGCGACTACGGCTCCAGCCGCTGCAGCGGTCGCCAAGCCTTTGAGAAGATCCCTGCGGCTTTGATTTAACTCTTTATTATCTTTCATTATTGCTTCCTTACCCTTTTTAGTAGGTATTGCTATCGACGTGAGACGTTATTGCAGAGGCTGCTCATACTCAGTGACATTTTTCACATCAATTTTTAATTTGCTTTTACTGCTTGCATTATTAGCACTGAAACGTACTTGCTCTAGTGTCATAAATGCTTGCGCCAGTTCAGCGACTGAGCGGTAGAAGTTTGCATTTCCTGCATTTTTCACTTGCTTAGTAAAAGATTCGAACCAAGTGCCAAGGTGTTTATTGAAGAAGACCTGCTGTAGCTCCTCTTCTTCTCCTGTTAGAATCGACATCACTTCACATAGCGCCGAAAAATGATCTTCTGGTTCTTTAACTTGCTCTTCACGTTCTAAACCAAGTAGCGCAAGGTCATGACGGATAGATGCAAGAGGCTTCTCCATTAACGAACCAGTTAAGTGCCACGAGGCAAATGGCACTGCTTCTCCACGGCCAATGCCGATAAAGAGCTCTTGATATTCATCTGCAAGTGGTTCTGGCTGGCTGTCAATAGCTGCTTGCTTAAGCTGATTCCAAGCTTGCTGCATTACACTTTCACCCTGTTCAGTTTCTAGTTCAGATAGAAACGCGATCAACTCATTGGTTGGCTGCTGACGAAACAGTGTCGAAAGCAGCAAGTAAATGTCAGCGCGAATGGTTTGTTGTTGATTGTCCATTGATAGTTCGCCTTAGTAATTCAATTGTTTCGTTGGGTCTTCAGCCATTGACTCAAACATGTCAACAACGCGGCAGTCTTCACACATGGCGATACGATTTAACGCCGATTCATCAGTGAAATGAGAGTGACCGCGTAACTTATCTTGCAGCATATTGATCATAGACTGTGGAGCGAATGGCTTATGACAACGAACGCACTCTGCCGCTTTTTCTTGGTGTATAACCTGTGCTTGTTGGCGGCTGGCTTTGTCCCAGTTCATGCGTGGTGTCATGCTAAGAACTTGTTCCGGACAAGCCTTAGTACACAGGCCACATTGAATACAGTCTTGCTCGATAAACTGAAGTGAAGGAGAAGTCCCGTCGGTATGCAGAGCACGTGTCGGACAGACCGCCACACAACTCATACATAACGTACAATCTTTGCTTTCACAGTTAATCGTTCCGTATGGCGCATTGGTCGGAAGCTCTACAATGTTTTCGACTGGAATACGTGACTGAGCCAGAGCATCAAGCGACGTGAACAGACGTTGACGCTTATTACCTTCTAAATCGCCAAGCGCTAAATCAAACGACTCAGTACATAGCGTAGGCACACCTTCACGAAGCGATTCTAGGTATAAAATATCGATGGTTTCTTTTGCGATACCCAATTGAGTCAACAATTCCTGAGCAACTGCGACCTCACCATTGAGTACACGTAAGATGGTTTGAGGCATAAATCGGCTTGCTGCAAAGAGAACTTGCGTAGCACCATTCGCTAATGCAGCAAACCAAGAGTCAATCCCAACCGAAGGAAGTTCTTCTACTACAAGTGGAATGACGTTATCAGGCAAAGCTTTAAGTGCCATAACATTGTATTGCTCATGGCGTGAGCTACAGATCAGCACGATAGGATTCACGCCGCCTTCTGCTTCGTAATTCGCTAGCGTACGCTCGATAAACTTTTGCGTATCTTGTGGATTTGGGAGTGCGTAATGAATCGCTTCAGTAGGACAAGCCGTTGCACAGGTACCAACGCCTTGACATAGATAAGGATTGATCTCGATTCTATGTCCTGTTTTAGCGTTGCCTTCACTTGATAGTGCGCCGGCCGGACACGCATCAACACAACGATCACAACCTTTCACACCGCGTGAGCTATGCGCACATAAGTCGGCATCAAGGCGGAAGAATTTTGGTTTATCAAACGTGCCCATTAAGGTCGGAATTTCTTCAAGGGCTTCTGCTAGTTTTGGGTATCCACGGCCCACTGGGTAGTAACCAGGAACAGGCACTTCTTCGTTCATGCAGCTGTTAAGACATAAGTCTAAAACAATATCGAAGCAGTCATGATTCAGGGCAACCTTCGCTAGATTGCTCTCTACACCATTGTTCTCAGTCATCACGGTGAATGCACCTAGAAACCCAGATACCTGAACCGAGCTCGCGTAGTACAAATTGCTATGCTCGCCCTTCTCTCCATCCGTAGACAGCAGCGTGATGCTTTTCATTTGATCTAATTGATGCGCTGCACTTTCAATAATTGAAGTAGGCCCAACAATTAACGTATTACCACCACTTTCGTAGCTTACGGTTGGAGGGATGAGGTTGGTCAGCTCAACGGTATTCTCAAATGCGTAAAGACGAGCTTTACCATTTACAGAATCAGATTGTTGTAATAATTGTTTTAGCATTGCTCAGTTCCAGTTAGAAACGGAATATTCACTTAGGCGAATAATAGCAAATGCTGTACCAACTTTTTATGCTTATAAAATCAGTATGTTAGTAGGAATTTTGAAAGTTCTATGCGACAAAACAACGGAGTGAGACAAATTGTCCCACCCCGCTAGTTGATTGATTAGTCAAAATGTACCTATTCTTTGTGTGGTATATTTTGTCCCACTTGGTCATCTTGATCATTACTAGCATCATCGCTAGTAATCGGTGCCTGTTCGATTTCAGCTACAACGTCCCCCTCATTCTCAGCCAAGGACTCTTCAATTAGCTGCTCTTCTTGCTCTTCTTGCTCTTCTTCGTCAGCATTCATCCAGTCACGCAGCTTACTCGCCACTTCAGTAGATAAACTCTTAACGGCTTTGTAGTCATGATCATAGTCATTGAGGCCATCAACCGCGCTAAATTCACCAGAGAGAAACAATTTTCGTAACGCCGTCTTCTTAACCGCTGACTCTGCTTGTGACGCGAGTAATGCTGCAACACTGCCTTCAGGCTCCTGTGTCTCAAGGCTTTCAGTTGCAGCCTTATCTTCTGTTGGAGAGTCTTCAATGCTTTCTACAACTTCATTAGTAGACGCAGTGGGCTCGACGCTTTCACTTGTTTGTTCAGCTTCATCGCCTTCAAGCTTTCTTTTCGACCAACGACTTAAAAAACTAGTTGCCACTTGCGCGCCCCGCACCTTTTCTCTTTTTACGTCTCTGTTCTAGTAGCTCTCCGTGGCGACCAATAAAGGCTTCCATCCAAGCTTGAATAGCCAAAGGCATTTCGTTAGAAAGCACTAGGTAATCACCATCCATATACTGACCAGCAACACTTTGTGATGCAGTCAGCGTTACTATGTTTGGTTGTTCATCACTGTCAACATTGTCTAGAACTAAGAATAATTTAGGCTGAGCAGAGCTAAGGTTGAAACGATAGTCAGTTCGCTCATCTCGATGTAATTGCAGTAGCGCGACCGATTCATTTTGCTCTAAAGGCTGTAATTCAAAGCCCGTCAATTGCCATTGAGTTGTAGTCCATAACCCTGTCGCAATCTCATGAGAGACTAATTGACAATCAATGGACCAAAGTTCTTCAGATTTATGTAGTTTTAGGCTCACAGTTTCTTGTTTCGACATGGTTCACCAGCTTGAAATTTGATATTAAGTTGTTTTGGCTTATCGAGTTCTCGCAAATAGTTCACATCACAAAGCAATATTTGTACCCAAACACTAAGCCTTTCCTAATTTCAACTTAGTGCATGTTCGTCAACTTTGTGGCAAGAGATAGTTAAACTTAGAGCTTTCCCATATTAGGAACGTTCCTTGCAAGAAACGTGTAGCAAAAATAATACTGATAGATCGAATAGGATACGTCGTGGTTAAACCAAACATAATCAAAACCAGTGAAAACCCTCTACAGACACTCGAAGTGGTTGTCTTCGACGAATATGGAGAAAAGCTGACCAAACAGATCGCTTGTGAACGCCCTTTAACCGTGATGCTTAACTGGAAAGAAGTGGTGACCTTGATGACTTTAGGCTCTCGTCCTGAGTCACTGGTTTTAGGTTATTTGAAGAACCAAAGCTTTATCTCAGATCCTGATTGTTTAGAGTCGGTCATTATCGACTGGGAAACTCATTCAGCCGCCGTTATTACCAAAGAAGACACTCAACAAGTTGAATCTGCGCTTAAGAAGAAAACGGTCACTTCTGGCTGTGGACAAGGCACCATGTACGGCAACGTGATGAAACAGTTGGAAAACTACCAAGTGCCGCAAATCCAGATCAAACAATCTGAGATCTATTCCGCTCTTGAAGCGCTAACCCACTATAACGAAACCTATAAAAAAGCCGGTGCGGTTCATGGCTGCGCAGTATGCCGTGATAATGAAGTACTTTCGTTTGTCGAAGATGTCGGCCGCCACAACGCGGTTGATACTCTGGCCGGTGAAATGTGGCTAAACCAACAAAATGGAGACGACAAGATTTTCTATACCACGGGTCGCTTAACTTCTGAGATGGTGATCAAAGTGGCGCAAATGGGTATTCCTGTGCTTCTGTCTCGTTCTGGGGTGACTCAAATGGGCTTAGAGCTCGCTGAGAAATTCGGTATTACTACCATTGCACGCGCCAAAGGCCTACGCTTTCAAGTATTTACCGGCGCCGAAAAAATCGAATTCGATGTTAAGGGGAATCAATAGCCCCCTCCCAATGCCTCATTCCAAACGCACCACTCTCGGTGCGTTTTTTTATTCAACTGCTTGCAATGCTTAATTCACCTGCTATTAGTTTTATATGTGTCACCAAACATTCATACAAATGACACACTCATCAACTACGACGTTGACATTGGCTTCTAGGGAGGTGTTCATGGATGCAAATCCAAGCACTACAAAAACGCATGGCTTTACTTTATCGATAAGGACTAAGCTGGTTCTCATTAATCTTGCATTGCTACTTTTTGTTGGTGCTTACGGGTACTACGAACATCTCAGTCTGCAACGACTACAGTCATTGGAAAAAGCGTCGTCAGATAACCTATCCAGCGGTATCGACCTATTAATGCTTAGACGGCACGAAAAAGACTTTCTTGCTCGCAAAGATGACAAATACCCTCAGCGTTTTGATAAAACATTTGATGAGTTGGAAAACAGGCTCAACACCCTTTCGACTCAACTCGCCAAACATGAGCTAGAGTTCGCTCAATCGACTAACGATATTGCCGAGACATTGCTGCAATACAAGCAACAGTTCCATGCTCTTGTCGCGCAAACTAAGCGTATTGAAGGCAATAGCGACAGTTATGTATCTTTATTAGCCGCTGCTCGCGGTGAATTAAAGGCCAAAACAATCGAGTTACAAAACTTGCCACTGAAAGTCACTTTATTTGAGTTGATGGAAGCTGACTATCGCTACTTAAGTGAACCAACGACTGACAACCAAGAAACTTTTAAAAATGCTTTGGTGAACTTCTCCCTGCACTTGATAGAGCACCCTACGATTAGTCATTATTTCCAAGCCTACCGCCAACAAGCAGAGGCGCTAAAACAAGCCAACCTTGTACTTGGCCTATCCCCAAACGAAGGAATGCGCGGGAAGTTACGTAATAATGTCCATAAGACAGAGGAGTCAATCGCTACCCTACAAGGTGAGATAGTTCGTGAAGTGGCAAACGCTACTGACAGCGTTAAACAACAGCTACAAATCATTGGCCTTACTATGGTCACTCTGCTCTCGTTACTACTGTTTTTAATTGGTAGAAGCATTCTTAAGCGTATTAAGGCAATCAACATATTAATGCGTGATATCGCCTCTGGCGATGGTGACTTAACCGTGCGCATGAATGCCAAAGGCAGTGACGAACTAGCTCAGCTTGCGAACTCCTTCGACAGTTTCATTAGTCAATTACACGTGCACATCAAAGACCTCGCTCAAGTGATGAACGTACTAAGCGAAAGCTCTTGCAGTTCTGAGCAAGCAGCGACGAAGAGTATGAGTAATGCCGAACAACAGAAGGCAGAGTCGGAATCTGTTGCCACCGCGGTGAATGAGTTGGTTATGACTAGTAACGAGATTACCGCCAGCATTGAATCTGCGGCGCAAAACGCTGAGCGAATGAAAAATGAGGCAAATAACGCTTTAGATGTTACCCATTCTACGAGAGATGAAATTTCCGCTCTATCCATGTCGATAGAGAAGTCACAGAGTCAAATTGAGCGTCTTGAAGTTCAAAGCAGAGAGATCCACAACGTAGTAGCGACCATTCAAGGAATCGCCGAGCAAACCAACCTACTCGCTCTTAATGCCGCGATAGAGGCAGCGCGTGCAGGCGAGAGTGGGCGTGGATTTGCTGTGGTAGCCGATGAAGTTAGACAGCTCTCTCAAATGACCAATACTTCAACGCATCAAATTGAGTCAACCGTCACGGCGTTAACTAACGGTGTAAACGAAGCAGTAACAATGATGTCTACCAGTTTAGCGCAAGCGCAAGGGACGAATGCTCATACCAAGAATGTTGTTACAGCAATAGAAAGCATCAGTACTCAAATTAGTGAGATGTTTGATATGAATACTCAAATTGCAACTGCGTCTGAAGAGCAATCGATGGTGTCAGCCGAGATTGACCGAAACATCACCCAAATCGCTCACCTTGCTGGTGACACCTATAACGTTGTATCTGGCTCTGTAAGATGTAGCGAACAAGTCTCTGGCGTCAGCCATAAACTGGCCAATATTGTTTCCCAGTTTAAATACTAAACAAGCTTAAAATAAGAGCCTCATAACGAGGCTCTTTTAATATCAAATGATTGCAGTGTATTCAACTGCGATCCTGCGCGCTTTATATCCCACGCGCTTTTAGGAACTCTGCATAAGTGCCGCGGAAGTCGTGAATCTGGCCATCTTTGATTTCTAGAATACGTGTTGCTAGAGAGTCTACAAATACACGGTCATGAGAAACGAAGAACAGTGTACCTTTGTATTGCTCAAGTGCGTTATTGAGTGACTCAATCGATTCCATATCCATGTGGTTGGTTGGCTCATCCATTAGCAGCATGTTTGGCTTGTGCATTTGGATCTTACCAAGGAGCATACGGCCTTGCTCACCACCAGACAGTACTTTCACTGACTTCTTGATGTCATCTTGCGAGAACAGCATACGACCTAGGAAGCTGCGTAGTACTTGCTCGTCGTCACCCTCTTGGCGCCATTGACCCATCCAATCCATTAGGTTCATGTCTTCTTCAAAATCATGTGCATGGTCTTGAGCGTAGTAGCCAATATTTGAGTTTTCTGACCACTTGTATTCACCTGTGCGCGGCTCTAGGACGCCTGCAAGAGTGTTTAGTAATGTCGTCTTACCCACACCGTTCTCACCGATGATTGCAACACGCTCACCAACTTCGAAGATAGCATCGAAGTTGCTAAATAGATCGCCTTCAAAACCTTGGCTTAGGTTTTCGACCACAAGAGCATTACGGAACAGTTCTTTAGATTGTTCAAAACGGATGAATGGGTTTTGACGGCTTGACGCTTTAACTTCATCAAGCTGGATTTTATCAATCTGTTTGGCACGAGACGTTGCTTGTTTCGCTTTAGATGCGTTTGCAGAGAAACGCGCCACGAACGTTTGCAGTTCAGCGATTTGTGCTTTCTTCTTAGCGTTGTCAGATAGTAGACGTTCACGCGCTTGTGACGCTGCTGTCATGTACTCATCGTAGTTGCCGTGGTACACGCGTAGCTCACCGTAGTCTAAGTCAGCCATGTGTGTACATACTGAGTTAAGAAAGTGACGGTCGTGCGAGATGATGATCATCGTACAATTGCGTTGGTTCAACGTTTCTTCCAACCAGCGGATAGTATCCATATCCAAGTTGTTGGTTGGTTCGTCAAGCAGCATAATGTGTGGGTCAGCAAATAGTACTTGTGCAAGTAGAACACGCAGTTTCCAACCAGGTGCAACTTCGCTCATTAGACCGTAGTGCTGCTCTTCTGGGATACCAACAGCAAGAAGAAGTTCTCCTGCTTTAGCATCAGCCATGTAACCGTCCATTTCTGCAAACTGAACTTCGAGATCAGCAACTAACATTCCCTCTTCTTCACTCATTTCAGGCAGTGAGTAGATTCGGTCACGCTCTTGCTTAACTTTCCATAGCTCTTTGTAGCCCATGATAACCGTATCGATTACCGTGAACTCTTCGTAAGCGAACTGATCCTGATTTAGCTTAGCGACACGTTCATTAGGATCGTAACTTACGTTACCACCCGTTGGCTCTAGCTCACCGCTTAGAATTTTCATGAACGTAGATTTACCACAGCCGTTCGCACCGATCAGGCCGTAACGGTTACCTTCACCAAACTTAACTGAAATGTTTTCAAACAGTGGCTTAGCACCAAATTGTTGTGTGATGTTGTTAGTGGAAATCAATGTCGTTACCTATTTAATATGAAAAACCGCGCCACACTACTGTTTACCGAGCCTAACTTCAAGCATTGTTTTCCGATAGATTCATGACACTACACTGACGATTCTTATGTGTAAGACTATTAGGCTGTGCGCTTATATATTGCCAGCGATCGTTCGCTTTTCGTATGAAAGTCGCTAAACTAACTCTAACCTCATAAGATTTAAGAGATTTCTATGCGTTCCATAACACGCTTATGTGTAATTTTTTCTCTACTCATCTCTAGTTTTTCTTATGCCAGCTGGGATTATGACTTCCAGCCAGTGCCAGAAGCTAAATCTGTCGCCAGTGACATTGCAGATGAAGTAAGCCAGATTCCTGATCCTTTATTTATGACATCAAAGGATAACCGTAAGGTTTCACTGTTGTTAAACGCAGTTTTGCAAGAGCAAGACAAACAACGCGTTTCGTTTGGTGAATATTTAGCCTCTTACCGTAAATCCGGCGACGATAAAACTTGGTTTGAAATGGAGTCAAGTTATCTGACATTAAATAGCTTGGCCCAAAGTAAGCAGCGCCTACTTGAGCTAGCCGACAATGCGATACGCGAAAAACTAACGGGCTTTGGTCCGTATGGTGTGACTCAATTTAAGCGCGAACTACAGCTAACTAAGCTAAATGGCGAATACCTGTTCCATTTCCAGCTTCGTAGCTTTAAGTCTTTGATTAACGACCTTCTGATTTCGCCTGTGCCCGTTATCTGGGCGGCGTTGAAAGTCTTGTTCATCTATTTTGTCTTGGCTTGGTGGTTAGCTAACAATCGTCGCCTAATCGCGCTATTTAAATCGTCATTTGTTGAAAACACCAATAAGCCGCGCTTCTGGGTCCGTATCGTTTGGTACATTAGTAGTGCCAACCGTGCTATTGCTTGGCTAATCGGCATTACGCTTTCATTGCGCGTGCTGTCAGGTATCCCAAGTCTTCAACATTTGATATTCCTAGAGATCTTTACCTGGTGGATTCTCGGGGGGTCGATTGCAGTAAGTTTTATTCTTGAGCTGACCTATCGCCACAGCCGCACTACCAGCCCTGAAGTCGTTGCTTTGCGACTTTCAACCATCCGTCGTTACGTATGGAGCATTATTGTCGCAGGCGTTATCTTGCAAATCTCAATGCGTACCCTTGGCAAAGGCACCATCTATTACTGGATATACAGCGCTCTGTTCTTTTGGTTTATATTGGTTACTGTTTCAGTACTGCGTCTTTGGCGTACAAAAGTGTTTGAAACCGCTGCGCATATACCTGAGCGCCCTGTTTGGGTTCAATGGTCAATCAGCCGTAAAGATACATTCCTTTTAAATATCGTTGCTACGGCTATCACTATCGCCTGGCTGACGATACATGTTCTGAAGCATAAAATCGTCGCAGCGCTTTCTAGCTTTAGCTTCTTTAGCCAAGCGCTAGCGTACCTGTTTAGAATTGAAGTTGCCAAACAGACCAATAGCCACAACAATCAAGAAAAGCTGGTTCGAGTCCGCGGTGATGCGACATTTAAGTATATTCTTCCTGGCAATACAGACAGTGAACTGATTGATTACGCCACCGATGAGATCAAACAACTATCTCAATACCTGCTAACAGACAGCCCAGCAGTTTGTGTTCTTTCTGGTGAACGTGGCGCTGGCACAACAACGGCCCTACGTTCTTTGCTTAACCGAGTGAAGAATGCTGAGCCAATTTATTTGAACTGTCCTTATGCAGGTTATAAAGAGCTATTGGTTCACCTTGCGGTAAGTATCGGTCTAGAAGAAGATGCCACTGAAATCCAAATCTTGGCTCATTTGCGTAAAAGTGACACCACTTACCTCATCGCGATTGATAATGCTCAGCGACTGGTTAAGCCGATGGTCGGTGGATTGGCCGAGCTTATCCGTATTACCAACTTACTGCGCCGCTCACGGAAGAATCATCGCGTTGTGTTTGGTATTGAGAAAGCGAGCTGGCGTTTTGTCGATCGTGCTCGTGGTGAACGCCTATTGTTTGATTTAGTTAGCTTCTTACCTCGCTGGACTGAAAAACAAGTTGGCCAACTGCTCGACACACGCATCAATCAAACAGACGACTATCGCATCTCGTTTGAGGGCTTAATGGTACCGAAGCAATGGGACCAAGAAGAGTGCACCGAAGAAGAGCGTGCAAAACAAGGCTTCTGCCGTATTCTTTGGCATTACTCTGATGGTAACCCTACCGTTGCGTTACGCTTTTTCCGTTTCTCACTCAATAAAGATAAGGAAACTGAACAAGTTTACGTGCGTTTGTTTAAAGCACCTGAGTCACAAGAACTTGAAAAAATGCCCAAACCAATGCTAGCGGTTTTACGCTCGATTGTTCAGTTGGAGATTGCTTCACCGGAAGTACTATCAGAATGTACTCAGCTCACCATAGCGGAAATTACTGGAACGTTAAGATACTTCCAAAGCCGGGGTTATATCGAGTGGTCTGAAGATAAAGCTCGTATCTCTGACCATTGGTTCCGCCACATTACTAATGTACTCGACCGTCAACACTTACTGGTGAAATAATATGATTCGTTTGCTACTCGTAATTTTGTCATCATTTATTGCCCTTCCTGCCCTTGCCACGGAAGAGATAGCCAATGTCGATAACATTACTCAAATCGCTAGTTTGATTCGTTGGAGCGGCGTGTTTTTCTCCTTCTTGGTGATCGCGGCGACTTGGCTGCTGCTCAAGTTTATCAACTCTCTGGTTGAGAGCATTGGTAGTCAGTTCGCTCAGTATCGAATGCTACTGCAAAAGCTGCAATCGTTTATGCAGTTCTTCATCTACATGAGTGCCGGTATTCTGGTATTTATGATGAGTTTCCGCATCAACGATCAAATATTAGCTTTGATTGGCGGTACGCTTGCCGTATCAGTAGGTTTCGCTTTAAAAGACCTAGCGGCATCCTTCATCGCTGGTATGACTGTAATGGTTGATCGACCGTTCCAGGTTGGTGACCGCGTCACGTTTGAAGGTAACTACGGTGACATTATCACTATCGGCTTGCGCTCAGTTCGTATGCGTACGTTGAACGATGACATCATCACTATTCCGAACAACAAGTTCTTAAGTGAAGTTACAGTCAGTGGTAACTATGGTGCGCTTGATATGCAGGTCGTTATACCGTTTTACGTAGGAATGGATGAAGACATCACCCTTGCACGTGACTTAATCCAAGAGGCAGCGTCATCGAGTCGCTATATTCACTTACCTAAGCCTGTAACTGTGTTGGTTAAACAGACTATTACTGATAACTACCTGGCAATTCAGTTAATGTGTAAGGCTTATGTGGTTGACACAGCCTATGAGAAGTTGTTTGAAACGGACATTACACTAAGGGTTATGAAAGAGTTTAAGAAACATAATATTAGCCCGCCTAAGATCGCGCTACACACCCACTAAAATGTCAAAAACAAAAAGCGGCCATTTCTGTGGCCGCTTTTTTGTTTTCCTATTCTTAGCTTAAAGGTTCATTACCTTAAGAGCTTTCTCAGTGCGCTCCGGCAGATAAATGCTAAATACACTTCCTTTACCCCACTGTGAGGAGACCTTCAGTTCTCCTCCTGATTGACTCAAGATACTTTGCGAAACAGAGAGTCCAAGCCCGGTACCTTCTCGCTTAGTGGTATAAAACGGAGAGAAGATACGCTTAAGGTTTTCTTCTTTAATCCCGCACCCTTCATCTTGAACATGGATGATCGCACCTTGGGTCTTACCTTCTTCAATCCAATCTTCGCTTGAAATAAGCAATCGACCTTTACCTTGCATTGCATGGATACCATTCATTTGCAGATTAACGAGTATCTGCAACAATTGGTGGCGATTGACCTCAACACTAGTATGTGCGTTTAACTGGGTTTCAAAGCTTATGTCACGCTTCTTCATGCCGGTTTTCACTAACGTCACGCTTTCCTCAATAATTGGATTAACGTGTTGCCAAGTGATCTCATCTTGTACGCCGCCTTGACGACTGTATTGGAGTAAGCTTCGGGTGATGTTTCGAATACGGTCAATCTGAGCATGAATCGTTTCAATTTCTTCTGCCACTCTTTTTGAATCATCGCCCAGCTCAAATTGAATCAACTCTACGTTACCAAGGATCACCGCTGTAGGGTTGTTGATCTCATGTGCAATGCCCGCGGTTAATTCACCTAGCGCCGCGAGCTTTTCACTGATAACCAGTTTATCTCTGGTCTGATTTAATAATTGGATATGCAGCTCAAGTTCTTCGGTTTTCTCTTTTAAGCTCGCGGTTCGGTCTTGAACCTTGCATTCAAGACCCTCAGCTGCTTTCTGTAGCTCATTTTTACGCTGTTTAAGTAGGTCAAGCATGTTATCGAACTGCTTTGCCAACATCGCAAGTTCGTGATTCTCATCTAACCCTAGAGGACCAATTCGCGTCTCTTTACCTAGTTGAATCATCTTCACCACGCGGTGGATATGTTCGATAGGTGCGAATAGATCGCGAGAGCCACGATAAACCAACAAACTCGATATCAACAGTAAGAAAAGCGTGGTTATCGACACCTCAGCGATATTGGTCATATAGGAGGTAACAAAAGGCCATAAAAGGTAGCCGGTATAAAGCATACCAATGGCGTTATTATACTGATCGTAAAGCGGCTTATACGCGGTGATGTACCAAGCGTCATAGACGAATGCTAGGTTTACCCACTCTTGCCCTTCAACCAAAACCGTTTGCTTAACTTCTTGCGAAACACGTGTACCAATAGCGCGGCCCTGTCTGACTTCACTATTAAGTGGAACGTTAGTACTCACTCGAAGATCATCTAAGAACACTGTTAGTGTGCCCACTGGACGCAAGCGGTCTCCTTTTGATGGGTAGATCAAGTCACGAATGGTATCAACCAGTACTGTGCTGTTATTGAGTAATAAACCACCGTCTAAAAAGCCAATCAGATCATTGGTTTGATTGTAGATGGGGATTACGGTACGACTGACTAAACCTCGTCCTTCAACTTTATTACCATCTAGAATTGGGGTTTGGGCACGAATCGTTAAATCTTGGTTTAACTCCTGAAGCTCATCGTCGGTAAGTACATCAAAGAAAGACTCTTTGCGCGTCAAATCTAAGAAGCGGAACTTATTTTCTATCGTATCTACGCGGTGAAAGCGTAAGAAGTCTAGCTTATAACGATGTCTCTTCTCGGCAACCCATTGTTGCAACTCTGCTTCGTCTGCTTTCGTGTCCCTGATATGGGTGATGAATTCATAGGAATCAGCAAATGCTTTAACATGATTTGCCTGCTTTTCTTGAATTAACTCAATGCTGTTTTCTGCAACACCGAGACGCTCTGAAACATCCAATAATGCACTTTGCCATGTGTAATGAATCGACCAGTAAACAGTAATACCAATTAACGCAATAAGGGTGAGAAAAATCGGCGCAGACGTTAGGAACATAAGTCGGTAACGAACCATGGTCTTAAATCGATATCGCCATTTCCCCCACAACGTCGTACTAGTCGGCATAGCTTGTTCCTTCACTGTCCCACTCTTTGTATTTGCGCTCTAATGTTTTTCGCGCAACGCCTAAATCTCTGGCCGCGGCCGATTTATTGCCATCATGAAAATCGACTAATTGTTCGATGTGCGCCCTTTCGACCTCTTTCAATGCCCAAGTGTTTGGGTAGCCAGACCAGGTTACGCCATCCTTTATTTCAATAAGTTCAGCGCCACTCGATACTGTCATGGTGACCGAAGGCTTAAGGTGCTCGCCATTTACTTCACGCCAGTAATGAGCTGGTGGTTTGCCCAGTAAAATACAACGCTCAATGAGGTTTTTAAGTTCACGAATATTACCCGGCCAGTCATAGTCGTTCATTGCATGAATATCTTCATGAGCCCACTTAGGATCCGGCATGCCAAGCTCTGCAATCAGCATTTGGGTAAAGAATGGAACCAACTCAATAAGGTCGGCCTTACGCTCTTTAAGTGGGGCAACATCAATCTTCAACACGTTTAATCGGTAATAGAGATCCGACCTAAAGGTACCCTTATTTACTTCTTCTTGAAGATTGCGGTTGGTTGCCGCGACGACACGCACATCGACCGTGACTTCTTTCTCGCTGCCGACAGGTCTAATTGTACGCTGCTCCAATACTCGTAGTAGTGCGGACTGCATGGTTAAGGGCATTTCACCAACCTCATCGAGGAACAAGGTGCCGCCACTCGCAACTCTGAACAGCCCTTCGCGACTTTTCTTCGCGCCGGTAAATGCGCCTGCCGTGTGGCCAAACAACTCGCTTTCTAAAAGCTCTGGTGCAATGGCCCCACAGTTAATTGGAACAAATGGACCACTTCTTCCGCTTGCTTCATGCACACCGCGAGCAACCAACTCTTTACCTGTCCCCGACTCACCTTCAACTAACACAGACGCTCTAGAAGGTGCAAATTGAGTGATTAACTGCTTGAGCTGCTTTGTTTTTTCAGACCCACCGACAATTTCCGTTTTGATATGACGTTTAAATTCATGCTTAAGTGCAAGCTGATGTCTTTGCTCCAAGCGCTTATCCATACAGCGTTGTACCGCTTGTAACATCTGGTCTAGATTGAACGGTTTTAGAATGAAGTCAGAAGCACCCAACTTTAAGGCAGAAATGGCCGTTTCAAGATCGGCGTAGCCAGTCATGAAAATCACATCAGCTTTCTTATCCTGATCGTTGAACACTTCCTCCCACTCAATCCCAGAACGACCAGGAAGGTTAATATCTAAAACGATCAGGTCATAGTGGTTGGTAAGACGAAGCGCTTCAGCTGCTTCTATACTCCCTGCACAATCGACTTTCGCAAACCATTTGCTCAATGCTTTGTTCAAAATGGTCTGCATACCGATTTCATCGTCTACAACAAGAACAGAGAAAGCTTGGTATTGAGATGCTTTAAGTGGGTCAAGTGACACAGGCATAGTTTTATACTTATTCATGAGGTTATTGGGACAGAGTGTACCAAGTTTATTCGGCAACAACTGTTTGAATGTGAGACATTTTGTCCCGGATCAAATTTTAGCATGCTAAGTCATT
Source organism: Vibrio sp. 2433-A1 (assembly GCF_056726085.1). Lineage (NCBI taxonomy): Bacteria > Pseudomonadati > Pseudomonadota > Gammaproteobacteria > Vibrionales > Vibrionaceae > Vibrio > Vibrio sp. 2433-A1. The sequence goes on along the minus strand of NZ_JBRESC010000009.1, from coordinate 128,829 downwards.
GAAATTAAGCTTGAAAATGGTCACAAAGTTTTGGCATTAAGATTGCTTTATATGCGTTCCAGTTTATAACGAAAACTGCGGAATTGGTTTTACACATTTCAGATTAAAAACCGAAATCAATTAAAAACGGATAAAAACAACATGAAAGCAATCACTTTTACTCTCGCGACAGCGTCTTTGGCCTTAGTTAGTTATTCCGCATCAGCAGCAGGCGACAATACTCACGTCCGACTCGCGACTACAACCAGTACTTACCACTCAGGCCTTCTGGACTATCTTCTACCTAAATTTGAAAAAGACACGGGCTATAAGGTGGATGTTATCGCCGCTGGTACAGGCAAATCCCTTAAGATGGGACAAAATGGCGATGTGGATCTTGTGATGACACACGCGCCAAAAGCAGAAGCTAACTTTGTTGAAAAAGGCTACGGCGTTCTGCCAAGAAAACTGATGTATAACGACTTTGTGATCGTTGGGCCACATGATGATCCAGCGAAAGTCAGTGCTCAGAAAGACGTTACTCATGTATTTAAGAGTATCGCAAACAGTAATGTAACTTTTGTGTCTCGTGGCGATGATTCTGGAACACATAAGAAAGAAAAAGGCATTTGGGAACAAACCAAAATTGAACCTAACTTCGGTGGATACCGCAGCGTAGGTCAAGGTATGGGGCCTACGCTAAACATGGCGAACGAAATGCAAGGCTACACCCTGACTGACCGTGGTACATGGCTAGCATACAAGAACAAGCTTGATCTAGAGATCTTGTTCCAAGGTGACAAGCAGTTGTTTAACCCATACCAAGTTATCCTAGTGAACCCTGAGCGTTACCCAAGCATCAACTACCAAGGTGCAAAAGAGTTCAGCGATTGGTTGGTTAATCCTCGCGGTCAAGACCTGATCAATAAGTTCAAGTTGCAGGGCAAACAGTTGTTTGTCGCAAATGCTAACGAGAAATAACTCTCTATGAGCCTATGGCAAACCACCTTAGATGCGCTCACTCTACTAGTGAGTTTTGATACTGAGCTATGGGAGATCGTTGCGGTCTCCTTTAGCGTGTCACTATCTGCAATATCGATTGTTTTGTTTCCAGCGATTCTGTTGTCGTTTGTGCTCGCATACACCAACTTTACAGGTAAATGGTTACTTCTATCACTTGTGAACACTTTGCAAGCGATACCAACAGTCGTTATCGGCCTTCTCCTGTACATGATGCTGTCACGCTCTGGCCCACTTGGAGACTGGCAGATGCTGTTTACGCAAAAGGCAATGATCGTAGGTCAAATGCTCATAGGCTTCCCCGTTTTAGTTTCGATGATGCATGGCGCATTGCAATCGAGCGATCGCCGTGCTGTTGAGACATCAATAACACTTGGAGCATCTATTCCACGCATTGTAGCGACCATGATTTGGGAAACTCGCTTCCCTCTTCTCGCTGCTGCTATTGCCGCGTTTTCTCGTATTGTTACTGAAGTTGGTTGTTCAACTATGGTAGGCGGTAACATCATGGGGATTACTCGTAACATTCCAACTGCAATCGCAATGGAGAGCCATAAAGGGGCATTTGCACAAGGTGTTGCGCTCGGCATTGTGTTACTTGCTCTTGCGCTGGTTTTGAATTTCATTCTGACCAGTATGCGTGGTAAAGGTTACTTAAGGAGCTAGGCCCTGTATGACAATAAAAATAACGGCACAGCAACTCTCTATGCGTTTCAAAGAACGCGTGCTATTCCATATACCTTCACTTTCCATCGGGCCAAATGATGCTATCTATCTAAAAGGGGATAATGGTGTCGGTAAAACAACTCTGCTTAAGATTTTATCAGGGTTGATCAAACCCACAACGGGCAATGTCGTCGCACCAAACGACATTTGGCTACATCGTCTATTTCCGTGCAGTGGTCGAAAAGACGTTATTTATCTGCATCAATCACCTTATTTATTCGATGGTACGGTTTACGAGAACGTTGTTTACGGCATTCGCTATCAAAAGCAAGAGACAAAAGATAGACGATCTCGAGTGATCAAAGCATTACGCATGGTGGGTTTGGAAACGTTAGCGGATGAACATATTTCCGTTCTGTCCGGGGGAGAAAAGCAAAGGGTCGCTATGGCTCGAGCATGGATTCTTAAACCCTCAATTTTACTGATGGATGAACCCAGCGCTTCATTAGACCAGGAATCCATTGAACGCTTGATTGTGATGGCCAAAGATTTGTTAGCGCACGGTTCTAGCCTTGTGATCACAAGTCACCAGCAAAACGCACTGACTAAGCTATGCAATAAACAGTGGTTAATACACGAATGTACACTCAAAGAGTTATCAAATATGGAACCAATTGAAAACAACGTTGTTAGTCTTAAAGATTCTTCGTTGGATATAAAATTCCGTCACAATTAGGGAGTTATTGTCTAACCCCCTAACTAGGATGGCGCTCATCTAAAATTTATAGGATGCGCCAACTGATACGGAGCTGAATGCCAGAGTGCCATCGTCTTCGCTAACATTGTTTTGGTTAGGAGTATTGTCCAGGGCAACACCATCAGCCTGAGAAATGGCTCTTAGAGTCAAGTTTGGAACAGGCGAATATTCTACGCCGACACCAAAGTGGAAACCGCCGCCAGTATCGTCCGTTAGAAGCGCGTTCTCGTTCGCATTGAGGTCAACACGACTTAAACCAACCAATGCAAATGGGCGAATTGAGTTATCAAATGTGTAACCAAGATTGGCAGACACTGAAGTCGTCGTAGGATTCATGGCCTTTTTGCCTTTGGCTTTCATATTGCCATAATCGTTATAGTTTACTTCAACACCAACGATACGGTTAAAATAGTAACCACCATAAACGTTATACCCTAGGCCATCTGCATCGAGATCTTGGTAATTGTCCGTTGTTGCTGACTGTACGATCCCAACCCCTGCCCCCAAATAAGGGCCGCTAATAGAACTCGCAGCTGAAGCGTTAACAGCAAGTAATAACAAAGGCAGTGTTACAAGCACTTGTTTCTTCATGACAGAATTATCCTATTTTTACGATTTCATTTGATGTTATGCGATTCGATTAACTTTTTAAATGAATATATATGAAACCTAACTTACCAACTCATTGTTCATGCTGGTGCGATAATCACAGTTAACAGCTTGTTTGAAACACTAGATTTGTTAAAGTTCAGTATTAATATCACTCGGGTCACAGACTTCTAAAATGATTTATTCACATCAAACCTGCTGGGTTGTTCTCGCGGGTGGCCAGGCTAGCCGAATGGGGGGACAGGATAAAGGATTAATCCTTTTGAACGACAAACCCTTAATCCAGCATGTTATCGATCGCCTTAGCAAGCAAACGGATCAGATTCTGATTAATGCCAATAGAAATCAATCAATATACCAACAATATGGAAAGGTGTTTGCTGACCAATTTAAAAATTACCCAGGCCCTATGGGAGGCATTCACGCCGGCTTACAGTATGCTGAAAATGAGTGGGTTGGCTTTGTGCCATGCGATAGTCCACAAATAAATCACGATCTTGTCGCGCGCTTTTGTAATGCGGTAACAAGCGATACAGAAATTCTAGTTGCTCATGATGGTAATCATCAGCAACCAGTTTTCACCCTTTACCACAAATCTGTGCTAGATAGATTAACGGCATTCCTAGAGCGAGGCGATCGTAAGATCATCTTACTGTACAACGAATGTAATACTAAATATGTCGATTTTAGCGACTCTCCTCAATGCTTTGTCAACTTGAACACGCCAGAAGAGTTGGCACAATTTGGTACGATTAATTAATGAATTTTCAACTGCCTATCCCAATTTTAGGTTTTGCCGCGTATTCAGGTACCGGGAAAACAACCCTTTTAGAAGCATTACTACCAAAGCTTACCGAAGCTGGCCTGCGCATTGGTATGCTCAAGCATGCTCACCATAATTTTGATGTCGATAAAGAAGGCAAAGATAGCTACCGTCTAAGAAAAGCTGGCGCTTCACAAATGCTGATTTCATCTCGCAATCGCTTTGCTTTGATGACAGAAACGCCAGAGGCAGAATCGGAATTTGAATACCTGCTAACAAGATTTGATACAGACAAGCTCGATGTCATTCTGGTTGAAGGTTGTAAAAATATTGCCTTTCCCAAAATTGAATTGCATAGAGAAGTCGTTGGCAAGCCTTGGCTCTACCCTAGCGACGACAACATCATTGCTCTTGCAGCCGATAGCGAAGTGACAGATTCAGCGCTACCGCAAATGAACATCAATGATCTTGATGCAATCAGTGCCTTCGTTGTGGATTATGTCGCTCGCCAAACAAACCCAGTTGAGACTAAATCTGAAGGCGCTTGCTGCGATACCTTATCTCCGGCATTTCTGTCGGTAACGCAAGGTCAGGAAAAGATCCTTTCGATGGTAAACCGTGTCGAAGGTACAGAAACGTGTACGATGGTCGAAGCGTCAGGACGTGTGTTATCAGATGATATCACCTCTCCTGTTAACGTTCCTCAGTATACCAACTCCGCTATGGATGGGTACGCTATCCGCGGCGAAGATATCGGTCTTGCTGAGTATCAAGTCGTGGGTGAAGTGATGGCGGGTTACGCACACAATGCGCCGCTACTTCCAGGGCAAGCGGTGAAGATCATGACAGGTGCTCCTACTCCCCTAGGCGCTGATACCGTCATCATGCGTGAACAATCAACGAACAGAGGTGACACCGTCACATTTAGTGCCGATATCAAAGTGGGACAAAATGTCCGCCAAGCAGGTGAAGACTTAGCGATAGGAGCTGCTGTCTTTAACCAAGGTCAACGTCTTTCTGCTCCAGAAATGGGCATGTTAGCGTCACTGGGTTTTGGTGAGTGCACGGTTTTCCGTAAATTGAAAGTCGCGGTTTTTTCTACTGGCGATGAAGTTCAGGCGCCGGGCACCGAGCAAAAAGAAAATTCCATCTACGATTCAAACCGCTTTGCCATCATGGGTATGTTACAAGCACTTGGCTGTGAGATTCTCGACTACGGCATTATCGAAGATAACGAAGAACTGATGATTCAAGCGCTCGAAGAAGCCTCGCAAAATGCTGATGTAGTGATGACTTCAGGGGGTGTTTCAGTCGGTGATGCGGACTACATTAAACTTGCACTAGGTAAGCTAGGGCAGATCGATTTTTGGCGTATTAACATGCGTCCAGGCCGCCCACTCGCTTTTGGCCAAATCAGTAATAAACCGTTTTTCGGTCTGCCGGGTAACCCCGTCGCTGTAATGGTTTCCTTCATCAACTTCGTTGAGCCAGCATTACGTAAGATGCAAGGAGAAGTCGATTGGCAGCCACTTAAAGTTCATGCTGTTGCGACAGAGAACTTACGCTCTCGCCAGGGGCGTACTGAATTCAGTCGTGGTGTATACGAACTTGACTCTCGTGGTCAACTCACCGTTAGAACTACAGGTAAACAAGGCTCGGGAATTCTTCGCTCTGTGAGTGAAGCAAACTGCCTAATTGAAATTTCTCCTGCTGTCGATACAGTTAAGGTTGGAGAAAGCGTGACAATTATCCCACTTCAAGGCAGAATCTAACCTTCAAAGTATAAGGCCAGTCATCTGGCCTTTTGTTTTACTTACTCGGAATCATTTATGGCTCGTACAATTCTTTATACCTACAAGAACGAAGATAAAACGCTTACGTTTTCTTACCAACAACACCGCAATATCCATGAAGCGGTGGCTGAAGCGGAAGGTATTGATATTTCAGAATATCTAAAGATGGAGCAGCAAATTGAAGCGATATCGGATACCAAATCCATGCGTAATTATCGCGATAATCACTTCAGAAAATTAGGATTCGGTAAGATTACCCTCGCTCAGAAAGAAAACTTGGGCGTCGGAAAGAAAAACAAATAGAGTCATATGGGCCAGTATCATCAACTGGCCTATTTTATTTGTTCGTTAGTAATCCGTAACATTCCTTTGTGCCAATTATTTCATTATTGTTATCGAGATCGTCGCACGTTAAATATCAAACTGATATCCTATCAACAAAGATTCATAATCTTTACTTATAATGTTTAAACAATAGGAAATTAGCTTTCGATGGACTCCCTCATCAAGGGTGTTATCTTCTCCCACAATGAAGAAGAGCTTTACGCCAACTGTCTTAAAGAAGTTTATTCTCGTTACCAACCAACGCACTGTCTTATAGCCGAATACGATTTACACTCTAAGTTGGCCAACACACTTCATTATTTAGTCAAAGGTGAAATGGCTTCCAACATCTCGTACAGCTTAGTCGGAAGCCCCTGTGAACAAGTACTGAATGATAAACGTATCTGTACATATCCTTCTCAGATTCAACAGCGTTTTCCTGAAGACATTGCACTGCAGCACTTAAATGCTGAAAGTTACGTTGGAATCCCACTTCAATCCACGGATGGAACAATCGTGGGCGTACTGGCTCTGCTATTTGATGATACTCTCACAGTGGAATCTCTCGATGAAGATTGGCTGCTTACCATCGGTTTTTTGGTCGGAAAGGCGATTCTTCAGCACAGTTTGACTCGGCAAAAAAATACACTACTGCGCCAGTTACAACGTTCGGAACAGATCACTCAATCTTGCTCTTGGCGCTGGGATGTAGAGAAAGACAAATTCAAATACTCTTCCAACTTAAATACGATGTTTAGCTTATCCATCGATACAAAATTATCGTTTTACGAGTTTTTCAATCACTACATATTTAAATCATGTGAGCAATACAACAAGCTTTTGGCAAACGATTGTGAACATGAGCAAGTGACAACCACGATTATTCATAGTGAAGATTCCAAGTCTAACCTTGATTTGGAGATCACCTACAGCAAGCTTTATCACCCTAATGGTTCATTGAACCGTATTGAAGGGAACATTCGAAATATTTCGGATATATCTGAGCTTGTAAATGACCACCTCATCGCCAAGCGTGTTATCGAGTTGTCCAGCAGCGGCGTTATTCTGACCGACGCGAATAACCTCATCATAAACATGAACTCGAAAGCTGAAGAGATCACTGGCTACACTCTCCAAGAAATGTATAACCAGCCTCCTTCGACGTTCAGCTCTGATATACATGACCGCAAATTCTATAAGACGATGTGGCAGTCGATTGAATCGAGCGACCGTTGGTCTGGTGAAGTGTGGAACAAAACCAAATCAGGCGCTATTTACCCTGAGCAACTCTCTATTCATGTGGTTAGAGGACGCAAGGGAGATATTCAAAATTACATCGCCATTTTTGATGACCTAAGTTATAAAAAATCGATTGAGAACGAGCTACTCAAATACCGGAACAAGCAAGACTTCACCGGGTTGATGACTCGCACCAAGTTTATTCAGATGCTAGAGGACTACCCTGACCTTGTGGTGCTACTGGTCGACATTAGTCGTTTCTCTGAGATAAATAACCTCTATGGCGAAGAGTTTGGTAACAAGGTGCTTAGCTACGTCGGTCAGATTCTGTATACCAATTACAATGCAGAAAAGGTGAATATCTGTCGCTATGGCGCCGATCAGTTTGCACTCGCATGGAATTTAGCCAACGTGTCCGATATCGATCAGCTTATTTCAACCATCCGGTCAACGATCGAAGAAGAGTTTACTATTGATGGCAAGAGCATGAACTTAGCCGTTAATATTGGTTATTCCATTCCAGTTGAATCCACCAGCAATACGCATCCATTAACTAAAGCGTACTACGCGCTTGAAGAAGCAAAATCCCAACTGCCCCCTAGTACAGTGAGATACTCAGACTACTTAGAGCAATATGTTGAGCGCAAGCATCAGCTCGGCATATTGCTTAAACAGGCCTTGGATGAAGAGCGCTTGCATGTTGAATATCAACCTATCTATGACTTACAAACTCGAACTATTGTTAAGTTTGAGGCTCTTGCTCGCTGGGTCGAAGGTGATCAAAACATTTTCCCATTTGAGTTTATCCCAATTGCGGAAGAGCTTGGCTATATCTCCCAATTAGGTAACTTGATCCTCAAAAAAGTGTGTAACGATATTCTATCGATGAAAGCATTAGGGTTTGAGTCGATCGCAATATCAGTCAACCGCTCGATTGAAGAATTACTCAATGAGAATATCGATGCCTGCTCTATCATCAACCAATTGGATCAATCGGGGTTAACTACCCAAGATGTCATTATCGAAATCACAGAGTCGATCCCGCTTGAAGATAAACCTCAAGTACAAGAATTATTGGCGAGTTTAAGAAAGCGTGGGCTTAAATTGGCACTGGATGACTTCGGTACTGGCTTTGCGTCATTCTCTAATTTAATGAAAAATACCGTCGATCTATTAAAAATTGATCGTTCGTTTATTCGTGATATTGAAAGTGATAAAAACAATGCCGTGCTAGTGGAATCGGTCAATCTGCTCGCGAGTCAGTTAGGGCTTGATGTCATTGCGGAAGGCGTTGAAACTAAACAACAACTTGAGTTGCTTGAGTCAATGGGTTGTCGTTATATCCAAGGCTACTATATTAGTAAGCCGGTTCCTTTCGATAAGGCCATGACATTGCTTGAAAAATACAACGAGCACAGTTACTAATCTTTACTTTATCAACCACAAAAAAGAGCTTGCCGTAGCAAGCTCTTTTTTAGTTCTATTACTTGATATTCAAGAATGCCGCGCCACGAACACCGCCTGAATCACCGTGCTTCGCTTTGACGATCTTAGGGCATTTAGCAACTGACAGAAGATACTTAGGCACACGCTTTGGCATCTCTTCGTAAATAAGTTCGAAGTTTGATAAGCCACCGCCAAGTGCAACCACATGTGGGTCATTCGCAGTAAAGATATTAGCAAAGCAAATCGCCAACAGCTCCATGAAACGCTCAACATGTTCAAGTGCTTTCGATTCACCTTCTTGGTATGCGTTGATGATCTCAATTGCTTTCTTCTCTTCACCAAAGTAGTGAGAGTAAATCAGCTCAAAACCACGGCCAGAAAGGTAGCTATCTAGGCAGCCTTTCTTACCACAACCACAACCTAATAAAGGTGCGTTGTCACCTAAATGGAACCAAGCATCTAGCGGTAAACGCGTATGGCCAATCTCACCGGCAACGTGGTTACGTCCAGAGAAAACAGCGCCATCATAAATTAAACCGCCACCGAAACCAGTACCAAGGATAAGACCCATAACTGAAGGTTGATCTTTTAATTCGTCATCCCACGCTTCAGATAAGGCGAAACAGTTAGCGTCGTTTTCAATTTTAACACTACGACCAATTTTCGCTTCAAGGTCTGCGCGTAACGACTTACCTTTTGCAGCGGGAACATTAACCGTCAGAACAGTACCATCATCGGCATCTTCCATACCTGGTAGACCTAAGCCAATTTTACCTTCGCAACCAAACTCTTGGTCATACTTATTAACTAAACCAGCGATGGTTTCGACTAATTGCTCATAGTCTTCGGTTGGTGTTGGAGTGCGCTCTGTCGCCACTCTTTCCAACTTATCGTTAAACGCACCAAACTCAATCTTAGTGCCACCAACGTCAAAGCCGTAGTACATTTCATCTCTCCCAGACAATATTCATAAAATTTCTAATTTTTTCATTATCCATATTGCTACGCCTACAAACTGTGATTTAGAACCAGTTTAGCTGTGAGATAGAGTTAAGTGCGCACTCTCTATCCAACCAAAGCGCAAATATTAGAGTGATTTCTCGTTTCCGAATTGTGCTAAGAATTGTTTCAGGGCCGGTCGAGATTCATCAGGTTTGTGGCGTGTTTTACTGTTCATGTATGACTCTCTAAAAACATTAAACCAAGCAGATAATGTTTCAGAGACTTTCAACTGCCCTAACTCTTTAAATACTAAAATCGCAACTTCTGCTGTTGCGAGATGTTGCTCGTTCTCAGAACGCCTCATCATGTATTGAGACACTTCTGTAGGGCTGATTGACAGTACAGGTAAAGAATCTAAATAAGGTGACTTCTTGAAGATACGCCTTGCTTCACGCCAACTCCCATCCAAGAAAATAAGTAGCGGCTTTTTATCTGACTCTGGCGGTGTCTGATCGCTAAATAGTAACCGACTCTTGTCTTCAACATATTCGGCGGGGAAGACAACAATCGGTTGATAGTCTGGATTTTCTAGTAGATCCAACATCTCTTGCTCAGGTTCTGTGCGACTCCATTGAAATGCATACCCTTCTTTGACCGTATCGAGAATCAATCGACCCGTATTACTAGGCTTAAACACTTCATTTTCCGACATCAGCAACATCACAGCTAAGTCACTCTCAATATCAGGCTGATACTGACAAAGGCAGTCTTTTTGTGAGACTTGGCAGTATTGACAACGAGAGACTTTACTCCCACGTGCGTTAAACGGCTTAGTTGAACGCTCTAGGCGTTGCTGATACAAGTGATGAAAGGCGTGGATTCTCATGGCGTATCGTAGATAATAAACAGGGGGAGCAAGTGTACCCTCCCATTTTTCAGTTGCAAGGATTAGTAAGAATGCAGAACCCAGAATTGATTCGTTTAAGCTTTTTCGTCAGCGTACTGTTCTTATGCGCGTTCTGGGAGTGGGCAGTGCCAAGAAAAACACTTACGCAAAGTAAGATCTATCGATGGTTGAACAACCTAGGCTTAGTGGCATTCAATTCCGTCTGTTTAGCCTTATTTATGCCAATCTTAGCCTATGAGACTGCTGTTTATGCACAGCAACAACAACTTGGGCTATTTCACTCTATCGACTTTATTCCTTATCCTGCACTCATTGCTCTTTCTGTTTTGCTGATGGATTTCGCTATTTACCTTCAACATATGGTGTTTCATCGTGTTCCCCTGCTATGGCGCTTACATCGTATGCACCATGCCGATCAAGATATTGATGTTACGACCGGGAGCCGTTTCCATCCCATCGAAATTATCCTATCGATGTGGATTAAGGTCGGTTTGATCCTTGTACTAGGTGTTCCCCCGCTCGCGGTCATCATCTTCGAAATCGTGCTAAACGCCAGCGCAATGTTCAACCACAGCAATGCTTACCTGCCACTCAAGCTCGACCGTATATTAAGAAAAATCGTCGTTACACCAGACATGCACCGTGTTCATCACTCAGTGCTCGCCAAAGAAACCCATTCTAACTTTGGTTTCTTTTTGTCAGTGTGGGACAGATGGTTTGGGACCTATCGCGCCCAACCGATGGCGGGACACGATAAGGTATTGATTGGCATACCACAATTCCAACGTCCTAAGGAGCAGCGAATTGACAGGATGCTTACTCAACCATTTCGTAATGATTAGATCACGTACTTATGCAGCATCGCTTGTGGTTTTTGTCGCTAACGAAATTTAGTTAGTATCATTTGAACTTACGATATCATTACCGTGTAGCAGAAAGTTCTAATACGAATATTTTATTGAAGGAATACTATGACCCGTTTGCTAAACTTCAGTTGTACAGAACTAGGCATTAAGGAAAAACTGCGGTTTGTGATCACCAGTAAATTGCTGCTGGCCACTTCCCTCTTGCTTGGCTGTTCAAGCAGACCAGACTTTGAAAACGCGCTGGTAGAAGCTAAGCCTATCACTGTTGAACAAGCAAATATTAAGAACTCTTTCTTGGATGTTTATAAGATATGGCAAGGTGCCCCTTATCGCTTGGGAGGCACGTCGCTAAATGGTGTGGACTGCTCGGCGTTCGTACAAACAGCATATGAAAAAGCGCTGGGGCTTAAGATTCCGCGCACAACACTTGCGCAAGTTAAGGTCGGAGAGGAAATAGAATATGAAGATGCAGAGATTGGGGATCTCGTCTTTTTCAAAACGACCCCCAAAACCCGTCATGTGGGTGTTTATCTAGGCAATAAACAATTTATGCATGCCTCAACCTCAAAAGGTGTGATTATTTCAAGGTTAGACAACCCTTACTGGGCTTCGAAGTATTGGCACATTCGACGAGTTGCTTATTCACCACAAACAAACTAGGTCGAAAGCGAAATCAATCGTACTTAGCGACAGCAGAATCAAATAAGTTTTTTAACAGGGCGATGTACTCATCGAGAAACCCTATTTGCTCATTAGTTGCAGGCCTTGTCCAAACACCAGCCAATACTTCTCCTAAATCTTCTACAACTGAGTCTGCTTCTTTGAGTAACTGGAAACGGACACTCGAATGGAGTTCTGGATTTTGTTCGAATATGGCCATAATATTACTCGCGACCATGTCGGTTACAACATCTTCTACACTTTCTGAGCCCGTATCTCCGTCATCGGAAGCAAATACGTCTAGATTAAAAGCTAAGTGCTCAATAAGAGCCAAGTAACCATCGGTTTCTACAACCACTGTTTATCTCCAAAATTGCGAACTCGGCGAGTTCCACCCTAATAATAGTAAGACATATCAATAAGAATACACAACTCACACCGAATCAGTTGCTGATAATTTATTCATCCGATTCAATATAGCGGATGTCACTTCAAATAGTAAATTGAGGATGATAACAACACAAACCTGTCAGGCAACAATAAATAACGAGACAAGTTTATGTCCTGACATAAATCACACTTTCACCAATGCGCTGTACAAATTCAGTAAATGGTTGAATTTTTTGCACTATGAATCAGAATTCACCATCAGCATATTCTACACTGTAAATATATCGAACCGGACGCAGGATATGTTATGTGGCAAGCCATCTCTAAACAGTTATCTGAGGTTTTATTATTTTCTTATGAAATTAAAGAAAAAACGAAGGTCCATGGGGGAGATATTAATGATTGCTATATGATTTCGGATGGTGAGCAGCGCTATTTCGTTAAGGTAAATAGACGTGACTTCTTAACCAAGTTCGAAGTTGAAGCAGAAAATATCCGTCTATTGCACGATAGCCGGACGGTGTTTGTTCCTGAGCTTGTTCTCACCGGAACATCGAAAGATCACTCATTCATAGTACTAAACTACCTACCGACTAAACCACTCGATGATAGTAAGAATAGTTTTTCCTTTGGTCAGCAACTCGCTCGCCTTCATCAATGGGGTGAGCAAAAAGAGTACGGGCTTGATCAAGATAACTATATTGGCGCTACCTTACAGCCGAATAAATGGGACCGAAAGTGGGCACGATTTTTTGCTGAGCAGCGCATCGGATGGCAGCTTCAACTATTGCGAGAGAAAGGCATTGATCTTGTTGATATTGGTGAGTTTACCCAACTGGTGCAAAACCGCTTAGCCAATCACCATCCCAAACCCGCCCTACTCCACGGCGATTTATGGCACGGAAATGTCGCAAACTCCGTATTCGGTGCTATTTGTTATGATCCAGCCTGTTACTGGGGTGACCGTGAGTGTGATATTGCCATGACCGAGCTGTTCGAAGGATTCCAAGCTGAATTCTATCAAGGCTATGAAAGTGTCGCTCCACTCGATTTAGGTTACAGTGAGCGTAAAGACATCTACAACCTGTACCATCTGCTTAACCACTACAATCAGTTTGGTGGACACTACCTAGATCAATCACAGAAACTAATAAAACAGATTTTATTATATTAATTGTAAATATTTCTTACCTTACAATGAGTTAGATATTTAGAATCTTGTAATTGTCAAACTGGAGCCTGTTCTTTGGTGACCTTAATAAGGGCCAAATTAATATTTCTTTAGCTCTATCAACTTTTGCACTTAATTCAGGTCTAACACTAACTTCTGAGCATATTATTACTATGTCTACAGGGAGTTTCTCAAAAACTGGTTTCTCTAGAGATGGTATAAAGATGTAAGGAATAGAGTTATGCGTAATTACACTGAAAAAATGGTTTCCTGCCCTCATTGCGGACACACTATAGGTATCACGTTAGATGCATCCAATGGCAATCAAAATTTCTATGATGATTGTCCAGCATGTTGCCACGCCATTCACTTAACGATGACAGTCAATGAACAAATGGATCAGATCGACCTTCTCATTGATGCCGATGACGAACAAATTTTCTAGTTAGCCAACTTCACATCCGTCAATTACGCACAATTAACGTGTTCTTATCCACCGAAGTAATAGGTAGCTGCCATAAACAGCTACCTATTTTTATTTTGAGTACTAAGCTAGGTTTTTATTCGCTAACACGCGCTCGACAGTATCAACTATCGCTTGAGTTTGAGGATCAAACTCAACATTAATCTTATCGCCGACTTTACGCACACCGAAAAGAGTGCGTTCTAGCGTTTCAGGGATAAGATGAACAGAAAAACGATTTTGTTCGACCTCACCAATCGTGAGAGAACAACCATCTAAGCCGATATAGCCTTTCGCTAACACATACTTAATTTTATCTTCTGGAATCTCAAACCAGATCGTGCGGTTGTTTGGTGAATCAATCACTTCAACAACTTCACCGACTAAACTAATATGCCCAGACATAGAGTGACCGCCAATTTCGTCACCAAACTTCGCCGCTCTCTCTATATTGACAGAATCGCCTTCTGTTAGAGATCCAAGGTTGGTCAATGCCAGCGTTGCTTGCATTAAATCGAAGTCGATTAAATCATCTTCTATGCGGGTAACCGTTAAACAGCAACCATTATGAGCAACGGAAGCGCCAATGGCTAAGCCATGACTCAACTCATCCGTTAGCTTTACTGTATGGGTTTGAAATTTATCTTTCTTCTTGATGGCAACAACTTCTGCCATTCCTTGCACAATTCCAGTAAACATTGTCCGTTTCCGTTAGTTTTTATTAGCGCTTAGTGTGACATTTCTTTATCATCGCACACAAACATTTTCTCTTTGATGAGAGTAAGGCTTTCCATCTCTTTCCCCTAGCCTTATTCTCGATTACCTAGTTTGGAGTTCTCCTTTGCATCGTTATAAAACTGAAGCAAATACCTTGATTAAACTCGCGACTCCTGTGCTTATTGCATCTGTCGCGCAAACAGGCATGGGCTTTGTCGATACGGTTATGGCAGGTGGCGTAAGTGCAACCGATATGGCCGCAGTGTCGATTGCAGCAAGCATTTGGCTGCCTTCTATTTTGTTTGGCGTTGGTTTGTTAATGGCGCTAGTTCCAGTCGTCGCACAGCTTAATGGCTCTGGTCGTCAGAAGAAAATCTCTTTCGAGATCCAACAAGGCATTGTAATGGCACTGCTTATTTCTGTGCCAATCTGTTTAGTTTTGCTACAAACAAAATTCATTTTGGGATTGATGGATGTAGAACAACTGATGGCGGATAAAACCATCGGCTACATGCATGCGGTGATTTATGCAGTTCCTGCCTTCTTATTGTTCCAAGCTTTACGCAGTTTGACTGATGGGATGTCATTAACAAAACCTGCAATGGTGATTGGCTTTATCGGCTTACTGATCAATATCCCTCTTAACTGGATATTCGTTTACGGTAAATTCGGTGCACCAGCGTTAGGCGGCGTTGGTTGTGGTGTGGCGACTGCGATTGTTTACTGGATAATGTTTGCTTTGTTATTGCTGTATGTACTAACGTCTGATCGCTTAGCGAAAGTCGAAGTATTTAAGACCTTCCACAAACCTGATACTGGCGCTTTACTCCGTCTATTAAAGCTAGGCTTCCCTGTTGCAGCCGCTATGTTTTTTGAAGTAACGCTGTTTGCCGTAGTGGCATTGCTTGTTGCACCGTTAGGCTCGCTCGTTGTGGCTGCTCACCAAGTTGCTATTAACTTCTCTTCATTGGTATTCATGTTACCCATGAGTATCGGTGCCGCGACAAGTATTCGTGTTGGTCATCGCCTTGGTGAAGAAAACGTTGAAGGTGCACGAATTGCGTCACACGTTGGTCTAATCGTTTCCGTCGCTTTAGCCTCAATGACAGCATTACTAACCATTACTTTTAGAGAGCAAATTGCCTTGCTGTATACGGACAACCGCGCGGTTATTAAAATGGCATTGCATCTACTGTTGTTTGCCGCAATCTACCAAATCACAGATGCTATTCAGGTCGTTGCTGCGGGTGCACTGCGTGGCTATAAAGATATGGCTGCAATCTTCAATCGTACGTTTATCGCTTATTGGGTTCTGGGCCTTCCAATTGGCTATATTCTCGCAATGACCGACTGGATCGTCGAACCAATGGGTGCTCAAGGCTTCTGGCTTGGCTTTATTATCGGCCTATCCTCTGCCGCCATCATGTTAGGTTTACGCCTACATTGGATGCATAAGCTTAGCGACAACGAACAGTTACAGCTGGCTTCGAAGTAAATAAAAAGGGTCGATTTATTCGACCCTTTTTTATTTCATCATTGCTCGACACGTTCGCGAACATAGCGGGCGAACTTGGGCACCCCATTACTGGTATAGCCATTGTATCTATAGGTCACCTTAGTGCCTATCACGGGTGGGTTTCTGCGTAATTCATCAGAAAAGCCACTGCCAATATAAAACTGAAGGCCACTGTCTAGTTGCACTAACAAAGCCCCCATCATACCTTTGTACTTACCACTACCAACCTTATAGCCAACAACAATCGCTTCTGCATCTTGGTGCTTTTTCAATTTGAGTAAATCACTACTCCTTCCTGCTTGGTATCGACTGGTGATTTTACGCAGCATCAGACCTTCGCCTTTAGCACTATCGACACTATCTAGATAACTAAACAGCTCAACTTGAGAAGAAATTGGCGTATGTTCAACATATTTAAGGTGATCGATTTGCAGTGTGTAGACGAGGTGAACTAGCCCAAAATAGCGTTTTTGATAATCTCCAGCAGAGTGTGGGATATCAAATAGCATGTATTCGATCTGTTTCCATGCTTTCTCGTTTGGTGTTTTATCAAGTACGGTTTGCTGAACAAGTGGAAAGTTTCCTCTACCTGCCCACAGTTCTCCTTCTAAAGCGTATTTGGGTAGAGGATCTGTAAACCAACGCGGTGCATGAATCAGGTGACCATTGCGAGTTTTCAATTGTTTTCCATCCCAAACCGCTCGGATACCATCCAACTTTTCACTCTTCCAATACTCTTCAATCACGATATCACTGTGGTAGCTCGTAGCCAGCATCAAAGGAACCATTGCTTCCGTCGACTGCATCGTGCTGGCATCAGCTAAAGTAGAAACGAGTAGCCCTATCGCTACTGCTGAAAGGCGTAATTCCATTTACTGTCCCCGTACAAATTTGATGAGGCTATTTTCATTCCGAAGTTACGCACCGTTCAAGGCTCGATGCAGAATCATCCGATACATATCTTGAATAGTATTTAGTGATAGAACTATGAGTTACATAAGCCGTAGCGCGATCAATCTAGTTAGAAAGTTTGATTGTCAAATTGAGAAAACACCTTTCTCATTTTGACAACCCTAGCAATCAGCAAAATAAGTCACTGAATTTAATAACATTAAACCTTGGCATGCTATCTGCTCTAGTTACTACAACTCAACACGGAGATAGCATTATGGAACTACGTAAAATCGACGCAAACGACACGATCACGACATTAATCATCAATGGCAACCTAGACGCAGATGGCAGCCGTTTCGCACAACCTCACATTGATGAAATCATCGCAGACGATGCAAAGCGTGATATCGAAATCGACTTCAGCCAAGTTCAGTTTCTCGATTCGTCAGGTGTTGGCGCAATTGTTTATCTGTACAAACGTCTTGTAGAGCGTCAACGCAATATGCGTATTGAAAACGTGTCAGGTCAACCTCTTGAGATTATGAACCTTTTACGCATTGACCAAGCAATCCCTGTTAACTCACACACTCATTAAAACAATAAAGCTTTGGCACACGAAAGCACTAACAAAGGACGTTGGCATGAATACATTGACACACTGCATAGTCTTAGCTGCGACCACTCTAAGCCTAATTGGGTGCAGTAGCTATCCGGAAGAAGGACGAGGAGGCATCGCTGAAAACTATATTCAGTCCTCCTTCACTCCGGTGATGCCTGATGAGCCATTAGGGCCAGAACACGGTCTACGCTTTGACTGGCAACTCGCGAAACTACAACTTGATACATTAATTCGTGAAGGCGCACGTTGGTGTTTTCCTGCAGCCGTTGTTCAAGCACTAGAGAAGCAAACCCGTATCGCACGTGAACTTGAAGGCGGATTACTGCTAGATGCAGCCAATGACCTAGTTATTCAAAGAAACAGGCTGAATGAGTTAGAGCTACAACTGGATTACGTCACATCACAATCAAAATGTTTACCGCCAACGAACGAGCGCTCATTCCAACGACGCTTAGCGACCATCGACGAGTTATACAACTTGCTCAACGTCGACAATCAGTTCGCTTTCAACTCGACTGAAATAAACCCGAAATACATGGGTCACCTTGCGCAGGCATCGAACATTCTTAAAGAACATCCGAAGTTTCACATATCAGTAACAGGCCATGCTGACTCCGTTGGTGATGTCAGTTACAACCAAGAGCTTGCCATGGGCCGAGCACAACAAGTGAAACGCTACCTCAGCATATTTGGCCTTTCTCCGAGTCGAATCCAAACCAAATCTGTCGGTGACACACTTCCTTTGTATGAAGGTGACTCTGACGGAGTTCGCTTAACAAATCGAAGAGTCAGTATTGAGGTCATAGACACCCAAGAGAAAACAGCGACGCGTATGCAAGGAGGCTACCATGAAATGGACTAACTATATCGTCGCGGCATTACTATCCGTTACACTTACTTGTGCTTACGCGAATGAAGAACGCGTGCAAATCGGTGACTTAATCCAAGTTAACTTACCTGGTGAATCAACGTTAAACAAAGGCTTCCAGGTTGATAAACGTGGTCGAATTACTCTACCAGAAGTGGGGGCTCTTTATGTTGCGGGTTACAGCGAACAGCAACTGGATGTCGCTGTAAAAGAAGCACTAGAGAAAGTATACCGCGACCTTTCATCAGCGACTGTTTATATCGCAGAACAGCAGATTCTTGTCTCGGTACAAGGTTATGTAAACTCTCCCGGTGAATATACGCTAGCCAAAAGCGCCGATATTCAAATGGCACTTCATGCTGCAGGCGGACTTCGTGCTGGTGCGCAGCTTAATAATCTGTTCATTAAACGTGGCTCAGAAAAGGTGACGTTT
Organism: Vibrio sp. 2433-A1; assembly: GCF_056726085.1. NCBI lineage: Bacteria > Pseudomonadati > Pseudomonadota > Gammaproteobacteria > Vibrionales > Vibrionaceae > Vibrio > Vibrio sp. 2433-A1. Next base: position 109,787 of record NZ_JBRESC010000009.1, on the reverse strand, counting down.
AACTACAAATCGTTCCTAGATACTGGTAACGAAACTCTACTCCCTTCCCTTAAGTCGTTAGATACCATCTTCGTCCCTGCTTCACCATTAGTGGGGAATATTGAACAAGAGTTTGATGCGAATAAGCTCGCTAATGCCGGTGATAGTGCTGACGGACGAACCGCGATTAAAGTTTTTGGTGAGGTGAATGCACCCGGTTCGTTCAGCTACAAAGACAATACCGACCTCGTTGATGTGATTATGCGTGCGGGTGGCGTTACTCGCTATGCGTCAGTTGAACAGATTCGCGTTATCTCAAACAACGCACCTGTGCTGTTTAACCTAAAAGCTTATTTAGATAGCGGAGATGTTTCACTACTCCCGACACTAACACCGGGTACGACTATCTTTGTTCCAAAGCAAGAGGATGAAATCAAAGCTGGTGCTAACGTAGTTTACATCATGGGTGAAGTCGCACATCCAGGCGCTTATGAAGGTAAGAACAATGCATCATTCATGGACATACTCGCTAATGCGGGCGGTCCTACACGGTATGCAGAATCACGCCAAATTCGCGTCATTAAGGCTAATGGCCGTGTAGTTAAGTTCGATTTAACCGCATTCACTGAAGGCTTAACCCGCAGCAATCCGCCTTCGATTGGCCCTGGTGATGCTATTTTCGTCCCTGAAAAAACTGACATGAATGAAAAGTCTTGGCTAAAAATTGCATCTAACCGTGCGGTGAGTGTGATTGGCGAAGTGGTTCGTCCGGGCCGAATTGAGTGGTCAGACGAAATGGATCTTATGGACCTTCTCGCTCATGTCGGCGGTCCAACACTCAGAGCCGACACATCAAAAATCGAGGTGGTTACCCAAGGTAATCAGCTACATATCTTTGATTTAGATGCCTTCATTATTGACGGTGCTCCAAGTAGCGAACTGCCAAACATCAGCGCAGGCTCAATTATTCGTGTCCACGATCTTCCCCAAGATCCTTCGGATAATAAATCGCAATGGGTACGCCAAAGTTCAGATGCATCGATTTATGTCTTTGGCCAAGTGAATGCGCCAGGTCGCTACCGATTTACTAAAGACATGCACTTCTTAGATATCTTGTCGGCGGCTGACGGCCCAACCAAAGATGCCGACATCCACAACATTCGTATCACTCATCGTGACAAAAGCTATTCGAAAGTCAGCAAGCTCAATCTATCGCTCTACTTCGAAACCGGTGATGAAAGCTTACTGCCTAACGTGACCATGGGTGACACCATCTATATTCCTGAGAAAGATAAAATCTGGTTAGACCGTTCTAAAGAGTCCACTGTCCGCGTATTAGGCGCAGTTAATACCCCGGGTCGCTATGTATTCGATGACAATATGACCGTACTTGATTTACTTGCAGAAGCAGGCGGTCCTTCAGAGCGTGCGTATCTTGAGAAGATATCGATCGTCAACATGTCTTGCTGTCAAGGCCAAGCCCGAGTATTCGACCTGGTTGATTTCAGTAAAACAGCCAATATCTACAAACTGCCCGTGTTAAGAGCTGGTGACACCATTTATGTGCCAGACCGAAGTGAAAGTTTCTTAGAGAAAGCGCGTGTAGGTTTAGAAGACATTCTTCGCCTCACCACCACGATAGTCCTAATAGGAGCGCTGTAATGATTATTCCTGCAACCCACTCAGAAATCGAACAGATTTATCTCGCGGCTGAAATGCGCGGATGTCGTTCACTGTGTGTGACCGCTTGTCAATCAGGTGACGGCGTCACATCTATCGTAACCGCATTGGCGGAACGCTACTTGTTTGCTGGCCTCAAGACGCTGGTCGTTGACCTTAATACCTACCACCCAGCATTTGAAGGTGTCGAGTTTTCTCAGACACTTTCTCAGCAACAAATCGGCTCTCTCATTTCTCATTCAGATACGCATCAGTTGTTCACGGGCTTGACGATACCTACAACGCAAGCGGCATTACTTGAGTATAAGGACCCATCTTGCCTAACAAGAACGGTCGACAAATGGCTACAGCATTTCGATCGTGTGGTATTCGATACCTCACCACTACTCCATGTCAATCGCGGCAACATTCCTGCTCAAGTCGTCGCCAGTGCGTGCGACCAAACTGCCTTAGTGGTTTTGGGTGGAAAAACCTCCTCGACCCAACTGAGAAAAGCAACGTCATTACTCGATAGTGATTCAGTTGAACTATTAGGCACTGTGCTGAACCTGCGAGATCAACCAACACTAGGGCAAGAAATTGTTAGAGAAATCGACCGCTTTAAATTCCTTCCACAAAAGTGGCGGGCTTATTTAGCGCAAAAGGTGCTTAACAACGAGTTTTTGGCTCAATCTGCATAGGTAATCATTATGAAAAAGTTCACTCTACTCCTAATTACTTGTGCATCATGTACTTCTTTTGCCGCCGATACCTTAACCTTTGGTGTTGTTCCCCAGCAATCGGCAAGCCGCTTAGCTGCGCAATGGGACCCGGTGATGGACTACTTATCAGAGCAAACTGGTCAAAAAATCGAATTCCGTACCGCTGCAGATATTCCGACCTTCGAAGAACGCTTAGCCAATGGTGAGTACGATATCGCTTACATGAACCCTTATCACTACACGGTGTTTAGCGCTAAGCCCGGATATAAGGCCATGGCAAAAGCAAAAGATAAACGTATTAAAGGAATTATAGTGGTACGTAAGGATCAAAGTATCGAGTCACTACAGCAGCTTGATAGTCAAAGATTGGCATTTCCTTCACCTGCGGCTTTCGCTGCCACTATCTTAACGCAGAGCGATTTAAACCACGCTGGGGTTAAATTCGAACCCGACTACGTCTCATCACATGACTCGGTTTATCTGTCTGTTGCGAGGGGCTTCTATTCCGCAGGTGGTGGTGTGATGAGAACCTTTAACTCACTTCCTGATGACTTACGCGCTCAGTTAAAGCCTTTATGGGTAACTAAGCCTTATACGCCCCACGCTATCGCCTATCATCCGCGTTTATCGGCTTCTCAAGCCAGTGTAATTCGTCGGGCACTACAAAATTTCGAACACCATGCATCGGGAAAAATGCAACTTAAAAAACTCAATATCAAAGGCTTCGTCGAAGCTAATGACAGCGACTGGGATGACGTCAGAGCGCTCGATATTACCTTACTTGACTAAAGGATCTAGCCATGACCTTACGTTCAAAAACCGTATTAGGTATAGCACTCATCGAGATCACCGTGTTAATGATTCTAGTATTTAGTGCTATGAGTTTCTTGTCCGATTCGAATGAGAAACAATTAATTCAACGTGCTAACTCAAGTGCGACCATGTTCGCACATGCAGCAAAAGACGCTGTCCTTTCAACCGACCTTGCCACTTTAGATGACCTCGTCAACCAGTTTATGACACTCGAAGATGTCGCTTACGTTCGCGTATTACGTAACGAAAAAGACATGGCGTGCGCTGGCGATAAAGACCTCCTCGCTCGTGAAATGTCTAGTGACGATTCTCTGATTGGCGTAGACGATGGAATTTTCGATCTGCGAACACCGATCGAAAATGGTGGTATACCCTTTGCCTATGTCGATATTGGTTTCGAAACTGGCGCGATTAATGCCATGCTCGCTCAGGCGCAAAATGCGATTGTAGGTATTGCGACCGTAGAAGTCATACTTGTTGCTTTTGTCTCTTTCGTATTGGGTACCTACCTGACTCGTGGGCTTACTCGTTTAACTAGCGCAGTAAACACCGTTGGGCAACGTGGCCCTGGCTTTCAACTCCAAGAGCATTCTAAAGATGAGCTCGGTGAAGTAACCAAAGCTTTCGATGACATGTCTGCCAAACTCGAAAAAGATTACCAAACGTTGACGGCAGCTCGTGAAGGTGCCGAACAAGCGTGTGACTCAAAAAGCCGTTTTCTTGCCTCTATGTCCCATGAAATACGTACACCTATGAATGGGGTTCTGGGTATTCTAAATATTCTCGAAGAGACCAATCTGACCACTGAACAGAAAAAACTGGTTAACACCGCCACCGAATCCGGTCATTTCCTATTATCAGTGATCAATGACATTCTAGATTTCACTCGTATGGAATCGAATACTCTAATTTTGGAGCATAAGCCATTTGATTTCCGTCATTGTGTCGAAAGTGTGGTCGACTCGTTTTCACCAGCAGCGACGAACCAAAACCTCATCTTGCATTGTTACATTGAAAGTAGCGTGCCAAGCAAAGTCAACGGCGATGAAAATCGAGTAAAACAGGTCTTACTCAACCTGATTGGAAATGCGATTAAGTTCACTCATGAAGGCAGTGTCACCATTAAAGTCGGAGCAACCACACTCAAAGAAAACAAAGCCAAGATTACATTTGAAATACAAGATACTGGTATCGGCATCAGCCAAAGCGCCATCGACTATCTATTTGACGAATTTACCATGGTCGATCAAACCTATTCTCGAAGCAAAGAAGGCTCTGGTTTAGGCCTCGCGATTTGTCGACGTCTATGTAACTTAATGGATGGTGAAGTGAGTGTTTCCAGTGAGCCAGATATTGGCAGTACCTTCATCTTCGATATTAGTTTAGAAGTCGCCGATGAACTTATCGCTTCAGCAGTGACAAACACTCGACGAGAATTAATCAACAAAGACGCGCGTATTCTTGTTGCCGAAGACAATCGAGCCAATCAGCTTGTCATTCGTGAAATGTTTAAACGAGTCGGTAGCCAAATTGATATCGCCGAAAATGGTCTAGAAGCACTTGAAATGGTTAAGCAATATCAATACGACCTAGTGTTTATGGATATTTCGATGCCACAAATGGACGGTATGACCGCTTGTCGCGCAATTCGTGACCTTGATGATGATACAACTGCCAATATCCCAATCATTGCCCTTACCGCTCATTCCCTTGCCGGAGATAAAGAGAAGTTCTTGGCATCAGGAATGGATGATTATCTGTCGAAACCGCTAAGACTTTCACAACTAGTTGATAAAATTAATCTATTCTTAGATAAGGCCCCTGATGTAGAAGTCGATCAAGAACCACAAATTTCACCATTAAATAAGCAGGAAGTCACATATAAAACTAAAGTTATACCTGTAGATAGACAGTATGAGGATGCAACGCAATTGGAACTCGTAGATGAACAAGTGATAAAGCAAATGATCGAAGATACTTCTGCGGAGGTAATTCCAATACTCATCGATCATTACATTGAGGAGTCACAGGATAGACTGCGCAAAATCTATCAAGCGATTGATGAGTCTGATAAGGAAGTCTTGGAATTTGAAGCGCACACGTTGGGCAGTTCAGCACTCGCTCTGGGTAACCGAACCCTATCTAATTTAGCGAGAAAGATTGAGCATCTGTGCCTTGATAATAAGCAAAGTGATGCCTTTGAATTGAAAGATGAATTAAAACATGTCGCTAAAAGCTCACTTGAGGCACTAGAGGCGCGTAAACAACAAGGATTTAGTGAGTCAACAGAGTTATAAGGCTTAATAGATAGGACATCGCGAATGAAAGCAAAAGTATTATTAATAGAAGATTCCACTTCTTTGGCGATTTTGTATAAACAGTATGTAAAAGATGAACCCTACGATCTTTTCCATGTTGAAACGGGCAAGGAAGCCATTGCCTTCATCGAACGCAATATTCCACAGCTGGTGATTCTTGATCTCAAGCTACCAGATATGCACGGGGAAGAAATACTCGACTGGATCAATGAGCGCCAAATTCCGACCTCCGTTGTCGTTGCGACCGCCCATGGTTCTGTTGATTTGGCTGTCAATTTGGTTCAAAAAGGAGCGAAAGACTTCTTAGAGAAACCGATCAACGCTGATCGCCTCAAAACATCGATAGCCCTACACTTACAACAAGTGAAGCTTGCCAGCCTAGTCGAGGATATCGAGAACAAGTTTGACCGTAATCGCTTCCACGGATTTATCGGCTCAAGCTTACCTATGCAAGGGGTCTACAAGATAATTGATTCCGTTGCGCCCACCAGCGCAAGCGTATTCGTAATTGGCGAAAGTGGCACGGGTAAAGAAGTTTGCGCAGAAGCTATTCACCAAGAAAGCAAACGCAAAGATAACGCTTTCATCGCAATAAACTGCGGTGCGATACCCAAAGATTTGATGGAAAGCGAAGTTTTCGGTCATGTAAAAGGGGCATTCACTGGCGCGACAGCTGACCGAAAAGGTGCGGCGTCAATGGCCAACGGAGGTACACTTTTCTTAGATGAGCTGTGTGAAATGGAATTGGAAATGCAGAAAAAACTGCTGCGTTTCCTGCAAACCGGTACTTTCACGCCACTTGGTGCGACAAAAGAAATGAAGGTTGATGTACGGATCATCTGTGCAACTAACCGCGATCCGTTGCTAGAAGTTGAAGAAGGTCGCTTCAGAGAAGACCTTTATTATCGTGTTCATGTGGTTCCTGTCGATATGCCCCCGCTAAGAGAGCGTGGTAATGATATCCTCACACTGGCAACGCACTTTTTGAAAATGTACGCCAAAGAAGATGGCAAAAAGTTCGCTGCCATTCATCGTGATGCTGAGTCCACCTTAAGACGCTATAACTGGCCAGGGAATGTCCGACAGCTACAAAATATTATTCGTAATATTGTGGTCCTCAATGATGACACTCACCTACGTTTGTCTCATTTACCAGAACAAATTACCCGAAACCAAAAAGCAAAAACGGCTGTGGCTCAACCTGTTGTCTCCGCTCCTATGCCTCCAGAACCGACTTATTCCAATGTGGTCCCGGCTGCTGAGCCTTCCTCTACAGACGTCCCTGAACGTCCAGTCACCATTCGCCCTATGTGGCAAATAGAGCGTGAAACCATCCAACAGGCTATCGATTATTGTGATGGTAACGTCTTGAATGCAGCAGTATTGTTGGAACTGAGCCCTTCAACAGTTTACCGTAAGAAACAGGCTTGGGAAGCTGAGGATGAACACCAAACCGTCTAACCAAGTATGGCTCATTATCGATAGCTTCACTTTTGGTGGTATCGAAACACATTTGCTTGAGCTCGCTAATGGGCTCAAGCAACATCAAGTACGAGTCAAAGTCTGGCTGATTCGACGCTATGAGTCAGAATCTCTGCTAGCGATTAAACTGCGTAATGTGGGCATTGAGGTGGAGTATCTTGACCAAACGAATCGTCATTACCTTCCCTATTTGCTCAAACAGATTAAATCTGAGCGCCCTGCACTGCTCCACGCTCATGGATACAAAGCCAGTATTGTCAGTAAGCTTGCGCGCGTAGTCACCGGCGTTCGCCAAATATCGACCTATCACGCAGGTGAAACTCCGCATGGAATGATTTGGCTTTATGATTTAATCGATCGGTTTAGCGCCTTTGTCTCATGTCACTCTATCGCGGTTAGCGAGAAAATTTCTGCCAAATTGCCAGTTAAAACACTCGCTTTTAATAACTTTATCGATGACCGCTATCTCATACCAAGTAGAGGTAAATCTATTGCGTTTGTTGGCCGTTTAAGTGAAGAGAAAGGCCCAGACCGAATCGTTGACCTAGCGCGGCTTAATAGGACATTAAATTTTGAAATTTATGGTTGCGGGCCAATGGAAGAGTCGCTTAAAGAAATCGCTCCAGATAATGTCACTTTTCATGGGCATCAATCTGATATGAGTTCAGTATGGTGCAATATTGGATTACTCATCATATGTTCTCGCTATGAAGGTTTGCCAATGACCGCATTAGAAGCGATGGGTCGTGGCATCCCAGTACTGGCTCTTAATGTGGGGAATCTCGCTCACCTAATCGTTCATAACGACAACGGCTTTCTCGCCGACTCAATGACTGAGCTTAATGATGCTTTAGCTGAGTTTCTTACTTTTGACGATACGAAGTTACCAGCAATGCAGACCTCTGCAATTAACACTATAAAACAGGCTTATTCTGCCCAAGCCGTCATCCCACAACTGCTCCGCCTTTATTTTCCATCTAGCTATCAATCTGACTTTCAAATTGAGAAATAGTACTTTCACATTACAGTCATTAATTTTAGCTATTTAAAATCAGCAACTTAGACCCTTGAATTTATTGGCACTCCCTTTGCCTTATCAATAGTAGTCGACACCAGTATCGATACAATTTTGAATTAAAGGAACGGGTTATGGCTAAGAAAATCTTGTTTGTACATTACGGTGATAATTGGATTCGTGGTAGCGAGAAGTGCTTACTCGATCTGATTCATTATTTAGATAATCGTCAGTACCGCCCTTATGTTTGGACTAACAATGAAGCGCTGTTAGCCGAATTAGATAACGACTTCGTCTCGGGTGAAGCTTGTGATTTCCCGCTTTTATTAGGATGGAAATCGCCTAGATATGACGTAAGTGAGTGGTATCGCCTGTTCAAAAAAGCGTGCGATATCATCGAACAACGAGAAATCGATCTGATCCATGTTAACAGTGCTGCACCTTGTCAATGGATGCTCGCTGCCGCCCGCGCTAAGAAAACCCCACTCGTTACCCAATTGCATAGTGCTTACCCTGCACGTGAGCGCCTAACAACTGGATTACATTTATCTCCACACGTCATTGCCGTTAGTCGTTATGTCGCGAAATCTTTACTACAAGACGGTTACCCTGAAGATAAGCTCTCAATTATTCATAATGGCATTGATATAAAAAGCCTTGAATCTCAGCCAATAGTAGACGTTAAAACCAAACTATTGCTTCCTGAAGATAGCTTTGTTTTTGCAACGGTCGGCTCGCTAATCAAGCGTAAAGGGGTTGATCGTATTCTGACAGCTCTGCGACACGTTACCTTGGAGTATCCGCATGTACACCTTATTGTGATTGGTGATGGCCCATTACGTAATGAACTGGAGTCACAAGCGGACTATCTTCACCTTGCTGCCAATATTCACTTTGTCGGTGAGCAAAGCAATGTTTTCGGCTGGCTTAAACGCTGTGATGCATTTGTCAGTGGCGCAAGAAGTGAAGCGTTTGGTCTGGTTGTCGCAGAAGCGGCCCTTGCCAAGCTGCCAATTGTTGCCCCATTCGAAGGTGGTATCCCTGAATTTATCCATCATGGTAAGACCGGTATTCTTTACCCTAACTACAGGATTGCCCCACTCGCCAAAGCGATGCGAATTGCCGTCGCCAATCCAAACTTATGTAAAAAACTCGGTAAGCAAGCGCACCAATACATTTCTCTCCATCACTCTCTTGATAACTCATGTCGCCGAGTTGAAGCACTATATCGTCAACTGTTGTCTCAACCTCAAGAGCAAACTCGTTCAATCTTGCATACGTTCTCGCCACTTAAAACATTTGTCGCTAACCGCTTAGCATTAGGGGGTGAACATGGATAGTCGAAATCAAACCTTAGTCTTCGATCCTATCCCTTTTAAAGGAGGGTCGAAGATAGCAACCAGTGACGCCTTGAACTTATGCGACCGTAAAAACTGCGAATTTATCATTCTTACTGTCGACCCTGCATATTGGCAATCAACGGAGCTATGTTCTCATAACGATGTTAGAGTCACTAAGCTGTGGCATGTTGCTTGGCTGATGAAACATCACTACGGTTATCTCTATTGGCTGAATCAAGGTTTACTGCTGATACAACTCCTGTTCACACTATTACGATTTAGCAATATCCATCAAGTCGTTGGTGCCTCTGGGCCCGGTATTGATATGCCGATCTATTTGGCACGACGCCTATTCACTTACCGTGTCACCCAACTTATTCACGGAAATGTCGGGCGCTCGCGCTCAATTGGATATTGCCTTGCGCAAGCGGAAGCGGTGTTTTATTTACCGTCGACAGAGCCAAGCTTACTGGCAGCGCTTGAGTGCTATTTAGCTCACGCAACGGGAGTGTCTGACAGCCGCGTTCTTGCTAAATTTTATCTCAACTCTTCCAGTTACCAATCTTTTATCAACGGACTGCCACACGCTCGCTGGCCTACCCAAGCACAGCAAGACCTGCCAATCTGCTTTTGGGCGGCGTCGTTACTTAAGTGGAAAGGACTGGATCTTTTCGTTAAAGCACTCAAGGAATGCTCCCGCTTTAAGCCTGTATCGGCAAACATTTGTTTTATCCGCCCCAAAGATACTTGCTTACCCCTTTCTGAAGCGCCAATTAATATTCGCCATATCAAATGGTATGACGACCCTGTCGATTTAGATGCGATCAGAGCTCAATCCAATATATTCATTTCAACTAGCCAAAAAGAACCGTTTGGGCTATCGATCCTTGAAGCGCTTGCCGCCGGTATGTGTGTGATCATTCCTCAAGATGGTGCGTTCTGGGATAACGAACTCACGCATGACCACAACTGCATCAAATATCAACCCGATGACGTTCACTCTCTGGTCAACGCCGTGCTCTATGCAACCAATGATGCAAATGTGTTGAATCGATGCCAGACCAACGCATTGCTAACGGCTGAACAGTACAAAGCAGAATACCGTTACTTAAGACTTGCACAGCATATAAATAGTGACACCGTCACACCAGTTATTCATATTTGTGAATAGCGGAGTATAGGAGAAGCCAGATGAGTCAAAAACAACTTAAAAGCATCAGCCTATACGCATGTAGCGTGATATTAATGAAAGGTATATCTCTGATCACGCTGCCCTTAATGGCTTACTATTTATCACCGGCTCAGCTTGGTCAACTGGAGCTCATTGGCGTCACCACTATGTTTTTTAGCCTCGTCATTGGCCTTGCGATGCATGAAAACCTCTATCGATTTGTTGGTGTTGTGCAAGATGATGACGAACAAAAACAGAAAGCTGGCCAACTTTACAGTGCGACACTATGTCTCTCTTTCTGCTTATGCGTCATCGTACTCTTGGCTTATTGGATGTTTGCTGTTGACATAGACTCGATGCCGAACAACATCATCGGCCTTATTGCATTGGTGTTATGTTATGAAGCACCCTTAGCGATTTGTTTAGCGTGGTTAAGATTGAAGAGTCAAGCCTCGCTGTTTTTCAAAGTGTGCATCGCTACCGTGACAATTCAAGTCAGCTTACTTATCATTGCACTCAACGCTATTCCGAGCGTAACCGTAATCTTTGCGCTTAATGTGCTATGTACATTTGGTCAATTCCTCTTCCTGCACAATAAGCTTGGATTCAAATTTTCTCTTCCTCGTTACTCGGAGTTCAAAGGGTATGTTGGTTATTCTGCCCCGTTAATGCTTTCTGGTGTTGTCGCTTTTGGATTAAGTGGTGCCGAACGTTGGATTATTGCCGGCACGACCGATCTAGAAACACTTGGTATGTATGCCATTGCAGCTAAATTCGCGCTTGGTGTGGGAATTTTAGTTCAGCCATTTCATATGTGGTGGATGCCTAAACGATTCTCAGCGATGGAACATTTTGGCGCTCAATACACTGCACAAACGACTCAACAAGGCATCATGTTGCTATGTGTGGTCGCTGTGGTTGTTTCGTGGCTAAGCCAGGTGTTTATTTCCGTTGCGTTACCTGATACATACACACTGGCCGCTTCATATGTGAGCCTAACCATTTGTATGATGCTGTTTAAAGAGTTGGTTGAGTTTACTAATTTTGGCGTTCTATATCGCAAGAAAACAACTCAGCTTCTGATGATCAATATCGGCGCAACCGTGACCGCTTTTCTTATATGCTTAGCCACAATTGGTGCTGGCATTGATGCGATTCTATTGGCGTTAATCATTGGGCAACTGTGTCGTTTTTTAGCGACCTATTGGCGCAGTCAGATACTGGCTCCAATTCAATACCAAACTGCAGCACTTTGCGGCTTAATCATTCTCACGACTCTGTTTTTAGTTACCAGTCGTTATCAACAACACGTCGAGCTTTCTTTGTTGATGCTGTTCTTGCAACCTCTTGCCTTGCTTGCTTATGCGCTTAGAACAAAACTTATCGATATTGCCTCCTTTAAGTCTGCGTACAGTGCGCTGCAAACCTACCTTGGTAAAGCGCAATGACCGATCTAGAAAAAACCAAAGCCACAATTGTAATGACTGCCGTATGCATGCTGCTCGCGGCAGTATGGTCAATTGCACCTAACCCATTGTTAATCATTGCATTATGCTTTGCGCCATTGGGGGCTCTTTTTGTACTCAATCAAACCTTTTGGTTCGTCAGTCTATTTGTACTCTTTTCTTTCTTCCGTATTCATGAATCTATTCCCGCCCTCTACTCACTTAAAATCCCCCTTTTACTTTCTATGGGGGCGCTGTCAGCTCTGTTATGGCACAGCTTGATCAGCCGTAAACTTGAGACCTATTGGCACCCGAGCTTTACCTGGCTAGCGATATTCTGGTTGCTGGTCGTTATTGGGGCTGTTTTGTCGTCCAATCCCGGTCTGGCGATTACCTATTTCAAAAACATTTATTGGAAAATCATCATCATGACATTGGCAATCGCTTGGTTGGTCAACAGCGAAGAGTCCGTTAAGAAAATTTCAACCTTAATCATTCTCGCCGGTCTACTCACCGCTTGCGTAGCGCTATATAACTCAATCAATGGAATCGGTATTGTTGAAGGATCGCGCGTGACGATTGGGCGAAATTTAGGTTCTATGCTAGGCGATCCCAATGACTTATCACTAGTGCTTATGTTCCCGCTCGCTTTTGCTATCAGCTTCGCGGTAACCAAAGGGATTGGTTTCTCGCGTTTTCTCGGCGTTATGTGCCTTGTACTCGCCATGGCGGCGGTCGTTGCAACCCAAAGTCGCGGTGGCCTGCTAGGTTCTATCGCTGTTTTTGGTATCTTCGGTCTGCGCCTAATCAAATCCAAAGCACTTCTGATTATGATTGCAACCATTGGCCTGTTTGCACTTTTCGCGATGGCTGGTATTTCTGATAGGCAATCAGGAGGGGCCGCGGAAGAAGGAATTGATGCCTCCGCAATGGGGCGTCTATACGCATGGGAAGCCGCCTTTAAAATGGCGTTGGATAACCCACTCACAGGGGTTGGACTGAATAACTTTTATGCCAACTATTTTTTCTACAGCTCCCATTGGGATGGCTTGAACCATGCTGTTCACAGCACTTGGTTTGGTGTATTGGCTGAGACAGGCTTCCTTGGCTTAATCATATTTATCGCGATTATTGTCTCGCTCATCAAAACCAGTAAAGAGACACTGGCTGTATTAGATAAACAAGGATCATCAGTCTCTCCATACCTACCTGCTACAGCACTAGCTGTATACGCCGGCGTTATTGGCACCATTGTTTCCGGCACCTTCCTAACTCAAGGCTTTACTTGGCCAATCTACATCCTTGCAGCACTTTGCATCTCCCTGTCACGTATTACTCAAAAGTATTCTCAAATTGAGAAAACTCAATAGCACAGAAATATCGGCATCATAAACCATTGTTTCTTAAGTGTTATTATTTTGGCATGCAACATGATACAGCTCCTATTCAAATAGATAAAAAGGAGTACGTTATGTTGGTACAACAAGCCCACGGTCTTAAAGACTGGCTCAAAAATCACGACAATCCCTCTTTTCGTCGCGTCTTTCATGCTTTAAAAGCAATTCGTGCCTGCGATTTACCTACGCCTAAACTGTTCAACCGCCTTATCGCCTTATTGTATGGATGCGTAAAAAACGTCCTTAATGGTGCGGCGCGTATCTTTATCAATACTCCCGCGTTTAAAGGCAAACTTCATCGCTATGGGCGTGGGCTCTATTTATTCGGCGGCGTTCCACTCGTCTCTGGCCCTCTTCGCATCTCCCTAGGTAATGATTGCCGTATCTCCGGGCAAACGACTTTTAGTGCACGCCCGCTAAGTAAGCAGCCACAACTGATTGTTGGTAGTAACGTTGACATTGGTTGGCAGAGCACGATTGCTGTCGGGAACAAAGTCACCATCGGAGACAACGTTCGAATCGCTGGGAGAGCATTCATATTCGGCTACTCTGGCCACTCAATGAACCCAGAACTTCGTGCACAAGGACAAGGTGACCTTGATCGTGATGTCGGTAATATCACATTAGAGAAAGATGTCTGGTTAGGGACCAATGTGACAATTTGTCCCAATGTTACGGTCGGTGAAGGAACCGTCATCGGAACCGGTAGCGTCGTTACCAAAAGTCTGCCGCCTTTTGTTGTCGCAGCAGGAAACCCTGCCAAAATCGTCAAACGCCTTAAAGAGGAAGGAGGCCATCATGCGTGATTTAATTGTATTCGGTGAAGACTTTGGTGGCCTCCCTTCTAGCACACAGCACCTAGTGACTCGGTTAGCAGCGCAGCGAAAAGTGCTCTGGGTTAACTCAATCGGTTTACGTCAGCCAAAGCTCACCACCCACGACATTAAGCGGGTTATTTTCAAGCTCATGGGTAAAGGGAAAAGCGGTTATAGAAGTAACCTAGAAACACCTAACAACATCACCGTTGTAAATCTGCGTACTATCCCCGCCCCTCATTCAGTCTTTGCTCGCTATGTGGCGAAAGCCCTTATCTGTGCGCAGTTACGTCCAATCGTAAAGCGTTTAGGTTTGAACAATCCTATACTATGGAGCTCTTTGCCTACGGCTGCTGACCTTTGTGGAAGCTTAGGTGAGTCTTCCGTGGTCTATTATTGTGGTGATGACTTTTCATCACTGGCTGGCGTTGATCATAACGTTGTTGCTAAACATGAACTTAAACTGGTCGATCACGCTGACCTCATTTTCGCCGCCAGTGCCAAATTGCTTGCTAAGTTTCCTCAGAATAAAACACGTTATGTACCCCACGGGGTTGATACCGAGTTGTTTCGTCATCCCGCACCACGAGCGAAAGACCTACCTTGTGCAACGAAAAAGATCGCTGGTTTTTATGGCAGTCTGTCAAACTGGTTAGACTATCAATTAATTCATCAAGTCTGCTTTGATAACCCGAACTGGGCGTTCGTTTTTATTGGCCCGATCGAGCTCAACTACAATCCACTTCCGAAATTGAGTAACGTTCATTACCTAGGCCCAAAAGCTCATCATGAGTTACCTAGCTATAGCCAACACTGGGACGTTAGCCTGCTACCATTTGTTGCTAATGATCAAATTGCCTCATGTAGCCCACTTAAACTTCTTGAGTACTTGGCAGCGAGAAGTCGCGTTATCAGCACTCCTTTTCCAGCACTGACGCCCTATGTTGATTACGTTGATGTCGCTGTCGACGCCAACGCATTTTCTAGCGCTCTGCAGTCGCTTGAGCAAACGCGCCCAACTGCCACCTTAACTGATATCGACGAAAACAGTTGGAATGCGCGAAGTCAGTTAGTTCATCAGATGTTGGAGTCACTATGAACGAGCTTATAACACGATTAATCATCATCCTTAACGGTGCATGGCGTCAACGCTATATCATCGTCACACCGATACTTATCTTGCCATTTGTTGGTTATTTTGTCGGTAAAATGGCACCAACTAATTATGTTTCTCATACTTCAATGTTGATTCAAGAGACAGCTAAAATGAATCCGTTTCTCGAAGACATTGCCGTTTCTACCATGCTCAAAGAACGTCTTAATGCATTGAGTACCTTATTGAAAAGCCGACATGTACTCACTGCTGTCGCCATCGAGCATGGGTTGATCAATGACCAGATGAAACCGGCCGAAAAAGATTATGTCATCAGTGTTCTATCAAATAGCTTGTCAGTCACCCAACCGGGCAAAGACTTCTTGAAGATCTCATTAACAGCACCTTCTCCTGCCCAGATGAAAGAGATGTTAGAGTCGGTCAGTGAGCATTTCATCGAACAGCTTCTTGCTCCAGAGCGATCGTCTATCAAGGATTCTTCAGAATTCTTAGCCATTCATATCGAAAAACGACGCGTTGCCTTAGAGCAAGCAGAAAACGAACTTGCTGACTTTAATAACCGCTACGCTTCGGTCACACCTGAGATGCAAAGCCAAGCCCTAGGACGACTCGCATCGCTTAAACAAAGTTACGCTGAGAAAAAAGCTGAGCTAGCTGGTGTTGAGAGAAGCTTAGGTTCGCTTGATCAGCAACTTTCCAAAACCAACCCGGTTGTCGGCAAAATTGAAGATCAAATCATCGATATAAGAAGCCAATTGACGCTTCTCAAAGCCAAATACACCGACAGCCATAGTGCCGTTCAGGGCAAAGAACGAGAATTACGCCGTCTTGAAAACGAACGCAAACTCTTAATCACCACAGAGCAGCCTTCTATTAGTAGTGAGCAACTATGGGACATCGCCAGCAGCGCAAAAGTACGCGAACTGGGTGAGGTACAACCTCTTCTTGTGACTCAATTGCACAATTTGCAGCTAGTAAGAGGCCGATACGAGTCTCTCACTGAAGAGACTAAAAGTTTAGAAACCATGATCACAGAGCTAGAGCAAGAAGCTAATCGATTCGGTGATAATGCAAAAGCAATGAATCGATTAGCGCGTAACGTAGAGGTTAAACGCCAACTGTACGAGGAACTAATTCAACGATATGAGATGGCCCAGCTCACAGGCTCACTGGGTATCTTCGAGCAAAACAAACGGGTTAAGATTATCGATTTACCCTATACGCCTAGCCGCCCAGCCAATCTACCTATCATCGTCTTCGTCATCGCAGGCATTGTCGCAGGTATCGGTTTAGGCTGTGGGATTGCCGTTTTGCTCGAGTTATTTGATTCATCAGTGCGCCGTAAAGAAGAAATCGAGCAAATTACAAATGCACCGTTGTTAACACAGATTCCAAAAATCAAACCTTATCATTCATAACGCAATTCAAATTGAAACGCTCAATATCAAAACAGGAGAAGCAGACCTAAATCATTGATAAATGACACCAATACAATTGGTACGGATAATGCAAACCCTCTTAGTAACACTTGCTTTTGATGATGATTGATTTACTTCCACCATCACTAGCCGCTCTCTACAGGACAGTTACGAGGAGTCATTATGAACAGAGGTTCGACAACCATCCACGTCGTTCAGCACCTCGCCCCGGGAGGACTTGAGGCACTGGCGCTAAACATGCTCTGCTACTCTCCTAATCGAGATAACGTTTTAATTATTAGCTTAGAGGGAACAAGAGAAGAATCGATCGCCACTTGGCCACGCTTAGCCCAATTCCAAGAGCAATTGCTTTTCTTGAACAAGCCCAAAGGCTATAGCGTTAGAACACTCTATCAGCTGTATAAGCTATTTCGAACCTTCGAGCCAAGTGTTGTGCATACCCATCATATTGGTCCTATCTTGTATGGTTCGATAGCAGCTCGATTAGCCAATGTTAAAATTAGAATTCACACTGAACACGATGCATGGCACCTTTCTAGCCGCAAACATCGCTCTCTACAAAGTCTCGCAATTCGAATCGCCAAGCCAAAACTGGTCGCAGATGCTGCGCTGGTTCGTGATCAAGTACAAAAGCAGCTTAACCTTGATAGCGTCACTGTGATTAAAAACGGTATTGACTGTGCGACGTTCAAGCCCGGCTCTAAACTCTTAGCGAGACAAGCGCTTTCTCTTCCTGTTGATACCCTATTAGTCGGGAGTGCTGGGCGTTTAGAGCAAGTTAAGGGCCATGACGTACTCATACATGCAATATGCTCTCTGCCTAAGAATGTCCATTTAGCGATTGCAGGCGATGGTAGTGAGCGCGGTAACCTCGAAGCTTTAGTCAGTGAACTTGGGCTATGCGATAGAGTGACGTTTATGGGGCTAGTTAATGACATGCCACGCTTCTACCAAAGCTTGGACCTATTTTGTCTTCCTTCTAGAAGTGAAGGTTTCCCACTTTCAACACTTGAAGCACAATCATGTGGCATTCCCAGCGTAGCGACTAAGGTTGGCGCGACAGAAGAAACACTATGTCCCGTTACTAGCTCATCTGTCCCTAGTGAAAACCCCTTAGCACTTGCTACTAGCATTCTACGTAACATCAATGGTAAATCCGATGTATCTCCACGAACATTCGTCCTAAAGCATAACGATATCAAAATGATGATAAAGGCATATCATTCACTCGCAGAGGAGAAGACCGCATGATGGACTTGGTGCTTTCAATCTTATTTGCAGTATGCAGCCTTTTAGTGGTCTATCACCATGTTGGCTACCCTATTTTCTTAAACTGGTACTCCCGCCATCACCCGTTAAAGTCAATAAATCATAAGGTTCGCGGCTATCGCGAAATGAAAAGCGACCGCCGTTGTCTTGCCGTTACGATATTGATTCCGGCTTTCAATGAAGAACAGTGGATCGCAGACAAGATCCGTAATGTTGCTTCGCTTGATTACCCAAGAAATAAACTCAAAGTCATCATTGCTTGTGATGGTTGCAGTGACAATACCGTTACGATTGCCGAACAAACCATTCAAGAAGCGATCTGCGCAGACACGCACTTTGAAATACGTGCATTTACCCAAAATCAAGGCAAAGTGACATTGGTCAATCAGCAGCTCAAAACCATCTCAAGTGACATTATCGCTTTGAGTGACGTTTCAGCATTGATTTCTATCGACGCACTTTGGATTGCAAACAAACACTTTCAAAACTCGCATGTTGGCGTCGTCAACGGCCATTACCAACTGTTTAACAGTCATAACGAAGGTGAAAACCGTTACTGGCAATATCAAAGTAAAGTAAAAATGAACGAAGCGACGTTGGGCTCAACGCTGGGCGCTCACGGGGCTTTCTACTTATTTAGAACCCACCTGTTTGAAGAAATGGAAGCGAATACCATCAATGATGATTTTATGATCCCTATGATGATTGTCAGAAAAGGTTATTCGGCGATTTATGAACCGAACATGGTCGCGCTCGAACTAGAGCCAACTAACCAAGAAAATGACTTTCGCCGAAGACTTCGAATCTCAGCAGGCAATATGCAACAAGCGATTCGATTAGCCGATATGTTTTTACCAAAGTATCGGGGTATTGCCTTCGCCTTTATGTCTGGTAAAGGCTTACGATTGTTGACTCCATACTTGTTGATTATCTGTTTTATCTCATCAGTTTGGTTGATCGACAATCCGCTATTTTCAGCAGCAGTTGTTGCCCAAGTAGCACTCTATTCTATCGCCTTGCTGAGTTACTACTTGCCGTACATTTTCTGCCACAAGACTTGCAAAGTGATCCTTTATGTCGTCGCGGGGCACTATGCCAACTTCATTGGTGGCTTACGTTATTTATTCGGACTTGAATCAGGAAAGTGGTCTCGTGTAGACCAATAAGGAGTTTATTATGAGTAATGTTTCAAATCATATGTCTATCTGGCTAGCGAAACGACTTTTTGACCTATTCGGTGCCCTATTTGGACTACTGTTGTTGTCACCTTTTATTCCTTTCATCGCTTTAGCCATAAAAGTCAGCTCACCAGGTCCTGTGTTTTACAAGCAGTTAAGAGTAGGCAAATCGACCCCAGAAAAAATGGTGTTCTTTGAAATCATTAAGTTTCGTACCATGTATCAAGATGCAGAGCAGAGAACGGGCGCGGTCTGGGCAACAGAGAACGATCCTCGCATCACTCCTGTAGGCCGATTCTTGCGTAAAACCCGCCTTGATGAAATCCCTCAGCTTTTCAATGTCGTACTTGGCGATATGTCACTAATTGGCCCTCGCCCAGAACGCCCAAGCTTTTATCAAAAACTGGAAGATGCAATTCCTTACTTTGCCGATCGTACCTACGGTGTGATGCCTGGCATTACCGGACTTGCTCAAGTCAACCAAGGTTACGACACTTGTATCGATGATGTGCGCCGTAAAGTGGGTTATGACCATAGTTACGCTCTATCTCTATGTTCGATGAAATCGTGGCTTAGCATGGACTTGTCGATTATTACTCGTACTATCGTGGTAATGTTTGACGGACGTGGACAATAAACAGCCCCTACTATGTGCGTGATTTAACGCACATTTTCTCAATCGAGACGGATAAAACAGCAACAATTCGATTAGTTATAAAGCAAACGGCTTCAAATCATTAAAAATGCCCTTGCAGGATTGAATAACTCTCGGTAACATCCATCTCGTTCTTAAGGAATGGGTCCGTAGCTCAGTTGGTTAGAGTACTACCTTGACATGGTAGGGGTCGGCGATTCGAGTTCGCCCGGACCCACCACTCCTTAAAGCCATACTAAAACCAAAGTATGCCGAACATTAAATTTGGGTCCGTAGCTCAGTTGGTTAGAGTACTACCTTGACATGGTAGGGGTCGGCGATTCGAGTTCGCCCGGACCCACCAAATTTAGTTCCTTGTGAACAAACAACAAAGCCCGCTTTTTAGCGGGCTTTGTTGTTTCTGGCGCATACGTTTTAGAACCACTCCCTACCGTAACCATAGGCTTAGAAAACTTCTATTGATTCCACCCTACTATGCGTTTAAAGTTGCTCTGTTTACAATCGATATAAGAAGTTCGCTATGTTCAAGTACCCCCTCTTTTTACTCCCTCTTCTCTCATTAGCGTCAGTACAAGCCATCGCCGATAGCAATATCGTCTATGAAATGTCCCATATTGGTTTTGGCTACAAACACGCCAGCCTTGATGCAGGTGCCGCAGAACCATACTTAAACGGCAAATACAGTAACGATGTCGAAAAAACTTATGGCGGTTTGTACGTAGACCTTGGACTGAGCATGACTGAAGCGCTGTTTTTAGAAGGCAATGCAAGCTTTGTTACGCGCTTTAGCTCTGAGATCGATACTTGGCAAGCTGGCGGTGGATTCAATGTTCCTGTCTCGCCGTTAGTCGCTCTGCCTTTGTCATGCGGCATCATCAACTATCGTGCAGACAGTGACTACTCTCCCTCATACTCGGAAAACAACATGTACTGCAAAGGTGGCGCAAGAGCACAGATTGCTAAACATTGGCTCATCGACGCTTCTTATCAACACGCTTTTCTCGATGTCGCTAAAGATACCTATCGCTTGAACAACGTGTTCCAATTTGGGTCTGTGTTTGGCTTTACCGCTGGACTGGAATACGCGAAAAGAAAGAAAGCAGAAACGGCATTTACTGTCGGGTTGCAATTTACGCTTTAACAGAGCATATCGCTGTTTCAAAGAATAAAACCTAAGCGAAGAAACTCCGGTAAATACCGGAGTTTCTTTGTTTCAGGGTTTCGTTACTCTCATCGGATATTCGTGCTTTGTGAACATTTTTTTGATAGGATCGGCGGCCAAATTTAGCACCGAGCAATACCATGAACCGCAAAAAGAAGATCAATAGTATCTTAAAAGCTAAGAAGAAAAAGATGAACGCTAAGCTTCATAAAAGTAATAAGCCTCGCTATATCTCTAAAGCAGAGCGAGCAAAACTTGAAGCAGAAGAGGCAAACGCTAATAATGAGGAATCTCAAGCTATTCAAGAGCCAGAGACTATCGAGCAAGAAAGCCTAAGCTAACTGCCAGTTTCGAAAAAGCCAGTCAAGTTACCCTGACTGGCTTTTTTAATTCTTGTACTTTGAATTAGAGTTGTCGTTGGTCGTACTGACCTTCAAAATTGACCAATTTAATCTCTAACTGAGCACCAAAATAGCGTAACGCTAACTTTGGATCTTGGTTGTCAGATATCATCTTACCCAGCGTTTCCAACAAGTCCGCCATAAAATCTTTTACGGGTTGATCAGCTTCTGCCAAGTGTTGTTCAAGTGTGTGATTATTCATGATTTCATAGCCATAACGTTATCAATCAATCGTTTATAGTTTACTCCTTATTCAACCAGAGGCATTACTATGGAAACTATAAAAACGATCTTAAATGGCAATCACTACCGCTATTCTTTTCATCACTGTGAAGGTTCTGATCAGTTCGCTATTTTTTTATTGGGTGCGTTACAGGACATTGAAAGTGTCCATAGCTTCTCTACCCATTTTGCGAATAAATTGAACTGTATAACTATTGAAGTTCCTGGAACCGGTCATACAGAAAACCTTGAATCGACAGTAAGTATTCGTTCTCAAGCGATTATGTTGCGCGATTTTATTGAATATTTAGGTGTAAGAAATGCCCATATTATTGGCTTCTCTTATGCTACTGCTGTCGCCGTCGAGTTATGTGACATTTGGCCGCATATTCTGTCAATGTCCATCTGTGGTGGAGTACCTGGTATCCCCGCTTCTGGACGTCTTGCAACCAAGAAAATGATTGCAGCAGCTATGGACAATCCGAGTAGCTTCGCCAAATCATTTACCGAGTCGCTGACAGTCAACAACAGCGATATTCCAAGAAACAAAGCCATCATCAAAGCAACGGTACGTAACATCACTAACATGTCACAAGAACGCATCGACGTGTTTTTTGAAAACTCGGTCAGATTGTTGGTTCATACACCATCTAACATCGCCAATATCTCAGTGCCTTGTACTGTCTGTGTTGGCGAGTTTGATCCTTATGTCACTACGGAAACGGCTCAAGCTTTTGCAAGTCAACTTAAAAATGGACGTCTAGTAGTGATAAAAAATGCCGACCATTTAGTGCATTTACAGTATCCCGATAAGGTAGCCGCCATCATGCTAGCTCAAGCCAATGCAGCGATGACGCTTAACGAAACCCTGTTAGCGCTAACCTAAATAAACGATTAATATTGTTATTTTTTAGTGAGATATAATCAACTCAAGGCTATGTGTATATTGAGTTGATTATTTCCACTCAACGAATTCAGATCACATTTTTTATGTAGATCTTTGATAGTGTGGTCAGTATTTCTACTGCTCGCTTCTTACATTCGCCATTGAGGTTACGTAACGCTTCAACAATCAGTCCATCTCTAAGATGCTGGATTTGACGTAGTTGGTGGAATTGAGGAAACAAGCGCATTTCACTGGTGAAGTTTACATGGGAGTTAAGCTCAAAACCCAGCTTAACCCTGAAACCAATGGCCACTGAAAAGTCTCTTACTTTGTTAACGTCTTCAAGCTGAAGATATTGATATTCTGAAAGTCCCAATACACGCGCAATTACATCAATGGGAATCTGATGCTCTAAACGGAAACGCTTAACTGTAATCGCAACTGAGCGGTAGTAGTCAATCGCAAATGCATTGATATCAAGTACGGGAGGCGGAAGCAATTCATTGTAAACAATCTCAGGATCGATCTGTGATTCGATTTCAGTGCGAAAAGCACGGAAGTGAGCTTTGCCCTCTTCACTCATCATATTGCTTACAAGATCGAGGTAAAGTTCAAATTGCTCACTAGGTAGCCGGCCAATACAATATAACGCCTCTATCGCCTTATCATCCATTCCACGATAGTGCTCTTTCATTTTGAGCGCGAAGTAGAAGCTGGTCATAGGCACCATCATTACCCATGACATTGCAGCCACCATATGGATTGGCCTAATCGAGTGATAGCTTTGCTGCATATAACGTTTTAAAGTTGAGCCATTGATCCCTGTCGTACGTTGTTCCAAATCATGAAACGACATACCTTGAGCTCGTCGCACAAATGACATTGATACCGCCATATCTGTATCAATGGTTTTTAGTAATGTATCCAACGTTTCGATTGTTTGTTCTGAAACACGGATTTGTACCTGATCAGCACGATTTAACATACAGCAAAACCTAACTAAAACAACGAATAAGCTATCTTCCCTAACGTGAGGACTCTACCATAGCCAGTACAGTTTTCGAACAGTTAATAGAGCTAAGTATCTAACGGTTTGGGACAAGTAAGCATTTTGAGCGAAATTACTTACGATAATGTCAGTTTCGTGTGATGAGTAGGTTATCGTCGATTGGGATAAAATTGTTCGCAGCATCAATAAGGGACTGAGCTGTCAGGCCAGGAACACCGTACACATCCACTTTGGTATTAAATCGTTGCTGTATACGATCGACTAAGACTTCAAAGTCGCCATCTCCTGATAATAAGATAACGCGATCAACATTCGCTGCCGCTTCGTAAACGTCTAACGCAATGCCGACGTCCCAATCCCCTTTCGCACTGCCATCCATACGTTGGATAAACGGCTTTAGCTTCACATTAAATCCGATGCCACGAAGAATATGATGGAACTGACGCTGCTTTGGATCGTGTGAAGCAATAGCATAAGCGTTAGCTTCTACGACGTTTTTTCCCTCAGTTGCGACATACCAGAATTGGTTGTAATCAAAATTGCTTCGGTATTTTTCTCGCGTGGTGTAGTAGATGTTTTGTACGTCAACAAATATCGCAACAGTTTCCATGATCAACTCGGCTTATAAACAAAGTGCAACACTCTATCAGAACTGCCCCGCAAACACATTACTATTGCTCCACAATAGTGCAGCGGATAAAGATAAAGTCGCAATAGCAGGAACGGCCGCCGCTAAAGTATCAAATCTTAAATGGAAGAAAATCGCTCCTATTGAGGTCAGTGCAATCAGCGCTGAACCAAATACCATTGCGACAGGTATCGAAAGCGTCAAGGCAACCACCAGTAAAACCGCAGCAGACAACTCAACAACACCAATCAAGAACATGACTTGACGATTTAAGCCGTAGCTTTTGAAAAATGCCAATTGAGTGTTGAACACAGCTTTGTGCCAGCCGACCAGTTTAATTGAGCTCGCAAGTGTAAAAAACACAATCAATAGCAATGTAATTATCAACATGAATCACCTCATTTCTTGTCTGTTATTTCGTTAAGGTGATTATATTCATTCCAAGTCAGTTACATAAATGCTAACTTTTGACTTATTACTATTCCAAACAGGAATGCCAAGTTGGATAAATTGAACTGTATTCGCTTGTTTAGCCAAGCAGCAAGGTTGGGAAGTTTCACACTCGTGGCCAATGAAATGAACATCACTCAAAGTGCCGTAAGTAAGAAGATATCTTGGTTAGAAAATGATTTAGGCTTTAGTTTGTTTCACCGTAACCCTCGTCAAATAGTACTCACGCATCAAGGTAAGGAATATCTCGCCAATACCACCAAGCTTCTCGAAGAACTCGAACTTGTAGAATCTCGGATCAAAGGTGAACTTACCACGGTTTCAGGGCACATTGCTGTTTCTTCCCCATCCGCTTTTGCCACTCAACGGCTAGCAGCACCAATCCATCAGTTTATGAATCAGCACCCCGATGTAACCTTTGATGTGTCTGTTAACGACAAGATGATCAATCTGATTGAAGACAACACCGACATTGCGATCAGAGCCAGCGTGCTCAAAGACTCTGGATTGCGAGCAAAAAAACTGCTTGATCACGAGGTGTGTTACTTTGCGGCAAACACCTATTTGGAAAAGCACCCAGCCCCAAACAACGCTCATGATTTGGCTCAACATCAATGCGTGACTTACTCTTTGGCATCACCTTCTAACGTTTGGAAAATTGATGGAGAGAAGGTAAAAGTTCAGGAAGTGTTTTCCAGTGATAGCCCAGACATGATTGTTGAGATGGCTAAACGAGCTCGTGGTATCGCAGCCATACCAAGGTGGATGGTCGAAGATGACTTAAACAATGGAAATTTAGTCGAGATCCTCTCTCACGTAGAGAAACCAAGCTTACCCATGTACGCAGTGTACAAAAATGATGATCACCTACCCTTTAGAGTTCGAGCCTTCATCGACTTTCTCGCCGATTACTTCCAATAAGCAAAAGGCCTAATGTTTTCAAGGCCTTTGATACTTCGCTTAATTAAACCACTTCAACTTGTAGTGTAACGAAGTCACACTCCCGACCACAATGAGAGCTGGGCTGACCGCCTCTTTCGCCATACTCGACAGCTCAGTCAAACTGCCCGTGAATACGCGTTGCTCTCGGCGAGTACCGTTTTCGATAATGGCACAAGACATGTCTGCATCTATACCATTTTCAAGTAGCTTGGTCGCAATGTACTCACACTGCTTAAGACCCATATAAAAAACCAGTGTATTGTTTGATTGTGCTAGAGAGTGCCACTCAATTTCTCGGCCATCTTTTTGCACATGCCCAGTAATAAACTGAACGCTCTGCGCATGATCACGGTGGGTCAATGGAATCCCTGCATAGGCAGTTGCGCCTGCCGCTGCGGTAATCCCTGGTACCACTTCAAATCTAACGCCGTGCTGCGCTAACTCTTCCAGCTCTTCTCCACCGCGGCCAAAAATGAACGAGTCACCGCCTTTTAAACGGATAACACGTTTGCCTTTTTTCGCTTTGTCGACCAATAGCTGATTGATCTGGTCTTGCGGCACACAGTGGTAATCCAGTTTTTTACCGACATAAATCATTTCTGCTGACTCATCCGCTAACGCTAGAATCTCAGGTGAAACCAGTCGGTCATACACCACGACTTCTGCTTGCTGGATTACGCGGTAGCCTTTTACTGTCAATAAATCTGGGTCACCCGGGCCTGCGCCCACTAGAGATACAAAGCCGTAGTTTGAAGATGGATTAACAGTAGTCATATAAACGCCTATCGAAAAATTTAGATATAAAAAGAGGCTCTATATTAAAAAACTCTGTTTATAGCCAAATCACTATTTCATAAATGGGAAAAAGATTCCCTGCGCTATCATTCCCTATCGGGGCAAGAGAGCATAGTCGGGAACCTCTTATTTAATATCGTAGAAAGTCCCGACTTATTCACTATCAAAATCTGGCAGTGAAACTTAACTTATTTCGCTAATACTGGCTTTGCTTCTACAGCGTCTTCATCAGATAGAGAAGGTGCTGTTTTAGCGTGAGTTAGGTATAGCGGGATACAAGTCATGATTAGACCACCAACAATGTTGCCTAAGATTGTTGGGATTAGGTTGAAGTTCAACCAAGTCGCGATACCAAAGTCAGCCCCTAAGAGCATGCCAAGTGGGAATAAGAACATGTTTACCACTGTATGCTCAAATACTAGTGCGAAGAAGATAAAGATTGGGAACCACATCATCGCTACACGGCCAGCCACAGTGCGTGCTGTCATGTTACCAATAACGCCAAGGCAAACCATTAAGTTACAGAAGATGCCGCGTACGAAACACGTAATCCATCCGTCCATACCCATGTTTTCAAAGCCTAAGCTACGTGCAGTAGAAACCGCAATGAACTTCTTAGCAACCGCGTTTAGTTCTAGAGAGAAGTTACCCGTTAACGATACTGCTACTAGATAAGCAACAATCAAAGAACCGATAAGGTTTCCAAGGCCAACAAGCCCCCAACAACGGAAGATGCGATTCCAAGTAATACCTGGACGACCGTCAAATTTTGCTAGTGGCGCAAGACCGAATACACCTGTTACTAGGTCATAACCCATAACACTTAGAACCACAAAACCCACTGGGAAGACAAGTGCACCTACAATGCCTATGCCTGTCTGAACGATTGTCGTAATCGCGACGACTACCGCTAGAGATAAGATAATACCTGCCATGGTGCCGCGCAAAAGCAAGTCACGGGAACTTGTTTTTGTCTTAGCTTCGCCAACGTTAATCATTGTTTGTACGAATTCAGCGGGTTTAAAGTCTGTAGACATGAATGTGTCCTTATTCAAAAATTTGAAGGTTAAAAAGTTAAAATTGAATAGTGAAAGGCTCGCGAATTTCTATGTTTTCGCCAAGAAATAACGAGCCTTTGAGCTATTAAATCTCGTTTAACGGGTTATTAAGCCGAAATTTCTACTGACCCTTTGGTCACTCGCGCTTTGTAAGCTTTTACGTTGAACTGCTCATCTTCCATACATGCACCTGTTGCTAGGTTAAAGCGTTGCTTCTTAAGTGGGCTTGCCACCCATAGCTGCTCATCATGCTCAACAATCAAGCCGCGAGATAGCACGTTAGATTTGAAGAAAGGGTCCATGTTGTTAATCGCAAACACTTCTTCTGTCGCACGTGGGCGGAAAATTGCGACTTGCTCGCCGTCGACCAAAGCCACAACACCTGTTCCTGGGATGATGTCTTCAATGTTACAAACTTTTGTAAATGCCATAATCTCTTCTCCCCTTACACGATTTCTACGTGAAGGATGTCGCCTTTCGCTTCAGGATTTTTTTCAGTAAATGTCGCCGGACGGTGTTGCTCACGTCCATCAGTAACAAACATGACATTGTCATCACGCTCGTCAGAGTTAACGAAATGTGCAAAACGCTTAAGCTGAGTCTCATCGTTAATCGTGTCAGTCCACTCACAGCGATACTCTTCAACTAGCTTCGCAACGTCAGCTTCTAGCTGCTCATTGATGCCAAGCTTATCTTCAATAATCACCTCACGTAGGTAGTCGATGCCACCTTCAAGATTCTCAAACCATACAGAAGTACGTTGGAGTGGTGCTGCTGTGCGGATGTAGAACATCATGAAACGGTCGATGTACTTGATCAGTGTTTCTTGGTCTAGGTCACCGGCCAGTAGTGTTGCGTGGCGAGGCTTCATACCGCCGTTACCACACACGTACATGTTCCAGCCCGCGTCTGTCGCGATGATACCAAGGTCTTTACCCTGCGCTTCTGCACACTCACGAGTACAGCCTGACACACCAAACTTCATCTTATGAGGAGTACGAATACCTTTGTAGCGGTTCTCGATCATAACGCCTAAGCCGACAGAGTCTTGAACGCCGTAGCGACACCAAGTCGAACCCACACAAGTCTTGGCCATACGTAGTGCTTTTGCATACGCTTGGCCAGTTTCGTAACCTACCGCAATTAACTTCTTCCAAATTGCTGGAAGATCGTCTTTTTGAGCACCAAATAGACCGATACGCTGTGCACCAGTGATCTTAGTGTAAAGGTTGTATTCAGCCGCAACTTCAGCAAGAACTGATAGTGCTTGAGGCGTTACTTCACCACCCGCCATACGAGGGATAACTGAGTAAGTACCATCTTTTTGCATGTTTCCTAAGAAGTTATCATTTGTGTCATGCAGCTTAACCAGTGACGGTTTAAGGATGTGGTCACCCCAGCATGAAGCAAGAATAGAGCCTGCTAACGGCTTACATACTTCACAGCCGTAGCCAGTGCCGTGTTTCTCTAGTAGCTCTTCGAACGACTTGATTTCACCGATACGTACTAGGTGGAATAACTCTTGACGAGAGTAAGCAAAGTGCTCACATACGTCGTTCTTCACTTCAACACCTGCTTTTTCAAGCTCAGCGTTAAGAACAGAAGTCACAAGAGGGATACAACCACCACAACCGGTGCCGGCACCCGTCGCGGCTTTGATATCACCAATTGTGTGATGACCTTGTGCAACCGCTTCTGCAATTTTGCCTTTAGTCACATCAAAACATGAACAGATAACCGCAGAGTCAGGCAGAGAGTCTGCGCCTAGCGTTGGTTTTTCGCCACCAGCGTGGGCAGGTAAGATCAGCGCATCAGGGTGCTCCGGTAGGTCAATTTCGTTCAGCATAAGCTGTAGAAGGTCACCATAATCAGAAGTATCACCCACCATTACAGCACCAAGAAGCTTCTTGTTGTCTTCAGAAACGATTAGGCGTTTGTAAACTTCTTGTTCGTCGTTTTGGTAAACGTAGCTCTTACAACCCGGAGTGCGACCG
This sequence comes from Vibrio sp. 2433-A1, assembly GCF_056726085.1. Taxonomy (NCBI): domain Bacteria; kingdom Pseudomonadati; phylum Pseudomonadota; class Gammaproteobacteria; order Vibrionales; family Vibrionaceae; genus Vibrio; species Vibrio sp. 2433-A1. The sequence continues at coordinate 80,429 of NZ_JBRESC010000009.1, read as the reverse complement.
TTAGCATCACCAATAGAACCAACTTTTACGCCAAGAAGCTTAAGTTTTGCTGACATATCAGCACCTTCAAACTTGCTGTCGTTACCAACGATGTGGTCTACAGCCACTGTCGCCATTTTGTAACCCGGTGCCACTAGGCCGTAGAAGGTTTCATTCCACGATGCACACTCACCAATCGCGTAAATGTTTTCATCTGAAGTCTGACAGAAATCGTTTATTGCGATACCACCGCGTGGTGCGACGTCCAAGTTCATGTCACGAGCAAGTTTGTCTTGAGGTCGAATACCCGCAGAGAAAACGATAAAGTCAGTTTCTAACTCTGTACCATCAGCAAAACGCATAACGTTACGTGCATCTTTACCCTCAGGAGCGATTTCTAGCGTGTTTTTGCTAGTATGAACTTTTACGCCCATACTCTCGATTTTTTGACGAAGTTGGTTACCACCCGCTTGATCTAACTGCTCAGCCATTAGTTTTGGTGCAAACTCAATCACGTGCGTTTCAACACCTAACGCTTTCAGTGCACCAGCCGCTTCTAAGCCAAGTAGACCACCACCAATTACCACGCCTACTTTGCTCTTTTTCGCACAAGCTTCGATTGCTTTTAGATCTTCAATAGTACGGTAGACAAAGCAATCTTTGCTCTCGCGCCCTTTTATTGGAGGAACGAATGGGAAAGACCCCGTCGCCATGATCAGTTTGTCATATTTGATTTCGCGACCAGAACTTGAGTAAACAATGTGTTTGTCACGGTTAACGTTAATTGCACGTTCACCGATTAGCATGTTGATGCCGTGTTTCTCGTAGAAGCCTTCTTTGACTAAAGAAAGTTCATCAGCTGTGTGATGAGAAAAGTAAGACGAAAGGTGGACTCGATCATAAGCGACACGAGGTTCTTCACAGAAAACAGTGATCTCATATTGAGACGTGTCCGTCTTCTCAACTAGGTCTTCAATGTAACGGTGACCTACCATACCGTTACCGATAACAACTAGCTTCAACTTGCTCATAGTACTTCCTAAGGGTTAGGTTTTTTATTTGAGCCAATTGTTAATTATGAAAGAAAATCAATACATGATGTAAATCAATTACAGAATTAAACTACCCTAAAGGGGTATGAGCACAAAATAACCTCCCTTTTCCTGTAACTTGATTACACCTCAATAAGTCCAACAACACGTTAACGTTTCGTTTCTGACAACCGGTTACAGTTTTCAGTTACGTATACTTCAGGTAGTAATTATGTGATCTTGGTCCAGATATTGCCTTGATTCTAAAACTGAACATAATACTATAGTCCGATATTCACATTAAGGCATATGGTTGCAAAGGTCACGTCATGGAGCTAGACATATTCACCCCTACTCGGCAACTGCGCAGAGCTGTGTTGTTTTGGCTTAGCATCGCATTAGCATTTTTGGCCTTCGTGATCTCTTACCTAAACATTTTCCATGGCGAGTATGAGTTACTCGCAGCAATCCAAGTTGCCGCTGGTCTATTTTCTATATACGTTGCTTATACCAGTTACAAAGGTGACACTTCACTTCCTATTGCTAATAGCTTTGTCTATACCCTTATAGGGGTCGTTTCTCTTGCGACTTTTATCCATCCGATTGAACATGGCAGCTTTATTTGGAGCCTACTGTTTCCAGTATTGTTCTACCTCATATTGGGGCGTCGATATGGCTTTATATCTTCTGGCGTGGGTATCACGATTGTCGCCATACTGGTTATGCATAAAACATACAGTGACGGCACGCTAAACTTTGCTGAGTTATCAGTTAATTTCTCACTCGCTTACCTGTGCATTTGGCTTGCTTCACATATATTGGAAGTGAAAAGAAAAACATCAGAGACTTCATTGGGCCAGTTGGCCTCTCGAGATGCACTGACAGGTGTCTATAACAGGCATGCATTGATCCATAACTTTGAACGTTACCGCAGTGAAAGTGCCAAGGTTCCGCTGTCTCTACTAATTTTGGATTTGGATTATTTCAAAAGCGTCAACGATAAACACGGTCACGACGCTGGCGATCGAGTCTTGGTACAAACAGCAGCACTCATCGACAGTTTTTGCGATGAACACTTGGTGTATCGAATTGGAGGTGAAGAGTTTTGTATTGCGTTACATAACACTGAAGTAAAACAAGCTATGTATAAGGCAGAGACAATCAGGATTGGAATCGAGCAATACACCTTCAATGATAAAGACAATCCAATCAAGCTCACTGCAAGCATTGGTATCTATCAATGTGATCATTATAAATGTTTAGAAGATGTGTTGCGTGAAGCAGATAAAGAGCTCTATAAAGCGAAGAGTAATGGTCGAAATCAAGTCATGGTGTGCAATCAAGATGAATGTTCAGCGTATATATGATGCTCAGCTCTCTCCTGCAATAGCAAAAGAGGGCATTTAGCCCTCTTCGTCAAATACGACATTATAGTTTTCTGTATAAGTACAGTGTGGCTGTCGACTACAGGTAAAGAAACGACGCCCTTTATGCTCACCCTGGCTCGCCACTTTAATCGTCATCGGACTACCACAGCGCTTACAAAAGCGCACCTCTTTGTCTGACTCAATCAAATCGATATGTGCCGCAAGTAACCTACGTAGTCGGCTCACTTGATAGCTGTGCTTAATGTTGGTGCCAATTAAAGGGATACCTGCTGACTTACAAACATGAATAAGCAACTTTTGACGATCAACCTTGCCTTTGCTCAGCTCTTTACCATTGTCGAGTTCGATAGCCACTCGAACTTCTAATGTTCTTGGATCGCAAACAACATAATCAAAGTAGCTTTTAGCAATGCGGTTGTTAGCAATAAACCACTGCTTTTTATCCGTTGCCAAAGGAGTAAGTACACTGGTCAAGTTAACCTTAGTCATGACAACGCCATGCTGGCCAACCGCCGCCGTTAGTGCATTATAGAACGCCGATTCTTGAGCATTGAGTAACGGCCCTTTCTTTTTATAACTGCTATCTTTCAGCTCATCTTGTTTCAAGTAGCGCTTTTGTACGATGACAAAGAACACCACTAAAATCACTACGACAATAAAAACACTTTCCATCTGTGTAAAATCAACCCTTTAGCAAGCTCATATACTGATTATTAGAGTTTATACGCGAAGAGCAACATAATGTTAGTGTTTTTGAGATTCTTGATTCGGTAACGCCAATTTTATTACAACACGCTCAGTGGGATTTAGGGTTTCGTAACTGGCACCCCAATACTTATCAACAAGGTGATCAATCAGACCATCCTTTTTAGCTTGTATTAATGCAGATTCAATAATCGTTTTGTATTGAGCCATGCTTGGCGACAAATAGAACTTAAAGTCTTTTTCATAAACCAATAGTAAACGTTGTTCTATTGCTAAGTGACGATTCAATTTTGCTTCTGCGCTAATCTCATTCATACCTCTTGGGAAATAATTTACCTCACCGTCAACACTCAGCTTATTGTACAAACTTCTCCATTCACCATCTTCTAGGTATACACTGAGCTGATTATTATTCCATACATCGACATCGAACCAATTTACGCCCATACCAGCAACCAATTTAGAATCCCTTAATTCGTCAATGGTATCAATTTCATCAAATTTCGCTTGCAGTTCTGGCGGGATCAGCAACACCCTTTTACCAATTAATCCATTGGTTAATGGGACATCAACGGAAACATAGCGGTCATCCCTTGCTGGCGTGCTTAATAGCCAAGTCATGCTTAACTTGTCCCCTTGTACCATCTTAATGACCCGCTTTTGAGGAATATGCTCACTGGGTATCTCAATGCGTACCTGGTGCCCTGATTTAGTCAAGGCTTCATACAACAACTCGTGATAAAACTGATGCCCACCGTCAATTTGAGAAGCCAAAGTTAACGTTAATGATTCCTTGGCGACACACTGCGAAGATAGCGACAAAACAACAGCGATGTATATCCATAATTTCATACTCATGCCTTAACGGTATTCGTTGAGAATCTGATGATAGTGGCTGATTCCACTTTCAGGAACACGCTTCAAGTCGTTCAGGGCATTCTGAAAGTGAAGTATTAGTGTACTGTCGACTTCCAGGTTGAAGGCAAAATAGAGCTCACCTTCGCGTAGAACATAAACCACTTCATATTCTTCGGTATCGTAGCCCGCTTTTTTAATCCACCATTTGGCGACATTTTCCTCGTAAGCCCACAGATCGATGCGCTCTTTAGTCAGTTGGTCTGCCAGGGCATCGGGTACAGAGCTTTCGACCATCGAGTCACGGGGAACGCCGAGCTCTAGCAATAATTGTTCACCGACATCATCCCGAATAACACCAATTCGATACTGTGCAAGGGCCATCACATGGTTAATCTCTATATTCCTTGAGCGTTTTGCTAACACAACAATTCTTGTTGGGCTGATTGGTCCCGCCCAATGGAAGATATGCTCACGTAACGGCGTTCGTGTGGTTGAAAATAGGACAGTGTTAGGCTTAATCAGTGTCGTTCGATAGGCCCTAGGCCATGGCTGTAACTGAATGTGTGCGAGTGTGATAGGGCTTTGTGATTGCTCGCCCACTGCCTGCAATAGGTCTACGGCAATCCCTTGTAGAGCACCGTTTTGCTCAAAGTTATAAGGCGGGTATTGCTCTGTCAGATAAGTAAGCTCATTTATTTGCGTGCCGCGCACTGGGCTTACCATGACGAAAATACTAAATATAGTGTAGATAACGAGTCGCATACACGACCTCTATGAAATCTCTTATGATCCTAATTATAATGTAGAGGTCGTTTTCATTTACGTCTAGAAACTAGCACTAAAGCATTACGTTTTAATGTGCCTTTTGATAGGTGCGCTCAGGTCTGCCAACTGTCCCGTAGTTCAGGTCGGCTTCTAGCTCTCCCGTACTAATTAAGTACTCTAGATAACGGCGTGCTGTTGTGCGGCTCGCGCCAATTAATTCTCCAGCCTCATCTGCCGTCATCATTACCGACTCATCAAATAACGCTTTTATCTTATCTAAAGTTACTGCGTCGATTCCTTTTGGCAACCTATTCTTTGGCGTCTCGTTGAGCGTTGAAGCCTGAAGCATTTTGTCGACGATATTTTGATCTAATCCATCAGCATGATTAAGTTGCTGTTTTTGTAGCACATATTTTTTCAACGCTGCTTCTAAGCGAGGAAATACCACCGGTTTTAATAGGTAATCAACCACACCACCACGCATGGCCTGTTGTAAGGTTTCCACATCCCGTGCTGCAGTAATCAAAATAACATCACAGCTCAGGTGGTCTGTACGAAGGTCATGCAGGATTTCAATGCCGGTACCATCGGGCAAATACACATCTAAAAGCAATAAGTCAGGATCAAGTACTTCTAGTTGAAGTTTTGCTTCTAACTTAGTCGTGGCAATACCTATAACTTCATAGCCACCCACTTGCTCTAGATAGCGCTGATGCAGCTGAGCAATGGCGAGATCGTCCTCAATTATCATCACCCGAGTCACGGTACTCATCTTAGCTCTTCCTTAGGTAGGTATACTGTCATCCTTGCTCCATGTTCCTTGTTATTTACCATTTCCAACTCACCATGATAACGAATCGCGAGTTCATTAATTAAATATAGCCCGACACCTCTTGTGTCCGAGTCTTTACTGGATACTCCTCGTCTTACCAGAGATTCAACACTCATATCATCTGGTAACCCACAACCTTGGTCTATCACTTCCAAGATCACTTCATTACCAAAATCACTGATTGAAACTTCTATCGTTCGGCGATGGGGCGCTAATAGTGATTCCTTAGTCAAAGCATCGCGTGTTGCATCAAACGCATTGTCGATTAAGTTACCCAAAATTGTCACTAAGTCTTCTGGGTTAAGTCGACTCGGTAAAGGCTCTAATCTCGATCCCTCTTCCACGACCAAACTTAAACCAAGTTCGCGTGCACGCTCAGTTTTACCTAGCAGCATGCCCGCAATAAGTGGCTCTTTGATCGTTTCGCGTAAAAACTCTATCAGCGCTTGGTAGTGAGCGGTTTCCTGACCTATCAAATATTGCACGGCTTCAAGTTCGCCCATTTGCACCATACCGCTAATGGTATTGAGCTTGTTTCGATGCTCATGGGTTTGTGAGCGCAGCATCTCTGCATACTCTTTGGTTTTCGCCAACTGCTCGGTCAGTTCTGTCAGATCATCTCTAAGACGGAAACTCGATACCGCACCGACAACTTTGCCTTCAACAATAATCGGGCTTCGGTTGGCGATCAGACGCTTTTGATTCAAATAGAGGTTGATGTCATGGTCCGTACGAGCGGTTTGTAGCACTGATTGCAAATCGCTATCGGGTAGTATTTCACTCAGAGGTTTATCAATACTATCGGCCTTCACTAAACCCAAAATCTGGCAAGCACTCTTATTAATTGAACGTAACTTGCCTTTATCATCAATAGAAATGATCCCCTCTTTGAGGGTTTCCAAGGTTACGTCGAGCTCAACATATAGTCGGCCAATTTCTTCTGGTTCAAAACCTAAGATAGCGCGTTGAAATTTCCGTGAAGCGTAGCTAGAGACAAGCGCATTAGCAGCAACCACTAGCAATGCCATCACAATTAAATACGTTAAAAACGGTTCGATTCTATCCTGGAGCCGATCAATTAAGTAACCGACCGAGACCACACCAATGATCTCGCCTTGGTCATTGAATACCGCCGACTTTCCTCGTACAGAATAGCCTAAAGAGCCCTTGGCAATAGATATATAGGCCTCACCGTCGACTAATGCACGATTATTGTCACCGCCTTTCATCGGCTTACCGATACGCTCATCAAGTGGGTGAACTAGCCGGATTCCTTCGTGGTCACCGATTACGATGAATGCCGCACCAATCAATGTTGTCAGGTTACGATAGCGCTGTTGGCTCTCTTCTGTGACACCATACTCAATCATCTCGATAACATAAGGAGACTTGGCCAGAAAGGAAGCAACGCCAAGTGCTTTATGACCCATTTCATCTTCTTGGGCATACTTGATATAGACGAATCCCGCTGCGACTAATAGTAGAAGTTCTATTAGGCCAGACAGTGTCATGATAATCAGCATTCGTTTACGAAAGCTGATACGACTCCATTTCATAACAACTCCTTGATAGGCCAACAAGATAACATCTGGCTAACACTTCTATGAATTATCATGGTTCAAACTGTGATGACGACAAAAATAAATCATTCTCAGTATCAATATTCGATTGCTTGCGTCTCACCGCGTACATTAATTTTGATTGATAGAGAAAGCTCGATATAAAACCAATAGAATAGTTGATTTAGATCACATGAATTTTAGGTTATTTCTTGCACGATCCCGTCGTTTGTTTTGTATAATTATTAAGCACATTAAGCAGATCGTTTTACGGAAAAACTGGCGTTAGCATTTACACAATAATGACTATATAAGTGCTCGCCAATATTGAAAGGGAAAGGCGATGAAACGGGACGTATTTGGCATTTGCTTATCTAAGTCTATGCTATCCAACAATTTATCTAGCACATTTACACACGTCAGGGCTTATCAAAAACAGGCTGAAAGTGAAGAAGTCACGGTACTGCACGCTTTTCCTCAAATGTCGGGGCAAGAGCTACTTACAAACATGAAGTCTTCGCAAAAGCTGTTATGGCGGGCTGAATATATATGCTGTGATTTAAAGTGATAACAGTGCTATACAAAGAGGGAAGCTAAATGCTTCCCTCTTTTCGTTAACCCGTCACTGCTTGAGCTTGACGGCGTTGGGTTAGGTAAGTAATCCAACTCTCGGCTTGACTTGAAGGCTCTGTACTGTTGGCTTTTTTCGCCTCAATCAGTGCCTGCTCTAACTGATTCAATTTATAGAACGCACGCGTTTTTGCCAAAGCAACATCCGCCTCTTTACCTTTCACTTTATCCAGTACACGCAAGGACTCTTTATAGTAACCTTGCTGGAGCATAAGTTGAGCGACATTCCAGTGGTACTTGGCATTCATTTGCGCAGCAAGTTTCCAGACGCTGATCGCTTTATCCCACTCTTTTGCTACTTGCCAGTATGATGCTTGTTCAGATAGCAACTTCACATCCGTGGTTGCGTTATCTAATTGAGCGATTTGAACTGCAGCCCGCTCTGGTATCCCCCGCTTGGCATATAACTGCGCCAATAAGTGAAGATCTTTTTGACTGAGTTCAAGCCCATTCAATTTGGCCAAAGATAACGTATCAAGCGCTGCTTTACTGTTACCTACTCTAAGCTGCAAACCGACAAGCTGACGCCACCAGTTAAGCTTATCTGGCTGTAATACGATAAGTTGCTCTAAGGTAGGAATCGCTTGTGTCCATCGCTCTAATTGCAGTTGAGAACCCAGTTTTAAAGACAAGGGCTGTAAACGTTCTTTAGGGCTGGTTTTAAGATAACGATTCGTCGCAGTAATCACATTACTCCATTGCTCAATCTGGTAATGAGATTGGGCGATGCGCAGCCACAAATCATCCGCTTTTTGCGTCTCTGGAACCGACTTGACCAATGTATAGTAGTGGCTAAGTGCAAGTTTAAACTGCTGATCGTTTAGATAAAGATCCGCCAGCATACGTTCGGTTATCCACGCCTGATCGTCTTGCAATAAGCCGCTTGATACCGCTATTTTTAACTGGTTGATGGCGGGTTTTATTTGACCCTCTTGCCAATAGAATACCCCTAGCATACGCGCAACAAAAGCGCTATCGTACTTACGGTCTGTCTCTATCTCTTTCAATGAAGCGATAGCCTGTTTCACTTTGTCATCCTGTGCTAGCTCATGAGCCTTTTGAACTCGCACTGCCGTATACTCACTTAGCTCTTGACCTAATGAAGAAACAGAAACAAATAAGCAGGCTAATGTAGTTACTCTCTTAATCATTGGGCTAACTTAAACTCCAATTTTACCGTTTGGCCAACTTGAGCGATTGCCGCACCATCAATGACTTTCGGCTGATATTTCCATTTTTTGAGTGCCCGAATCGCTTCTCGCTCAAACATGTGTTTTGGCTTTGCATCAACCACTTCAATATTCGTCGGTCTACCCGTTGGGTCGATAGTAAAACTCATGATCACATACCCTTCTGCGCCGCGTTTTAATGCCTTAGCAGGATAACGAGGCTCGGCACGATAAAGAGGTATGGCTTGTTGATTAACACCAAAATCACCAAACGTCGGTGCGCTAATAGCCAAGCCGTCAATTGCCGTATTTAGCCCAAGAGATGACTGAGACATTGGCGACACTTCTGTGAGTTTTATCTCTGCCTGTGAAGTTGGCATTTGCTCAGGAACTTCAGGTACTTTTGGCTGCTTTGGCACTGTACGCTGGCGTCTTTGAACATCCTGATCATTTTCAACCATCACCATATTAAAACTCAGTGATTCCGTTGCTTGCGGCGCTCGCTGATGACCACCATCAACCATCCAAGCCATAAAGGTAAAGATCGACACCGCACAGACAAATGCTAAGGGGAGTACAATTAGCAGTCTCTTCACTAAATCTTCTCCGCAGCTAGGGCAATATTCTTCACCCCAGCTCCCTTCGCCGCATCCATAACTTTAACCACAGTACCACTGTACGCGTGCTCATCAGCTTGAATCACTAATGACGCATCCGGCTTATCAAGTAACAAATGCTCTAAGGTTGCCTGAACGCGTTCTACATCCACCATGCGCTTATCGATGTAAATATCGTTGGCTGATGTCACCGCAACAAAGATACCCGCTTCTTTTTGGCTGACGACATTAGACGCAGTAGGTCGATTGACTTCAACACCAGACTCTCGAACAAATGAGCTGGTGACGATAAAGAAAATCAGCATAATAAAGACGATATCAAGCATTGAAGTCAGGTCAATTTGCGCTTCTTCTTGTTTTGGTTGGCTGCGACCGAGTCTCATCGTTGACTCCTTAATGATTTTTCTAGTTTAATTTCTTGTCTGTGACACACCTTGACTAATCGCGCATGGAAAAACATGCCGGTTAGCGCCGCAACCATACCTGCCATTGTTGGTAAGGTCGCCAAAGAGATGCCTGATGCCATAAGTTTTGGATTGCTACTACCTTGACTCGCCATCACATCAAACACAGAGATCATCCCTGTTACCGTGCCTAATAGGCCTAGCATTGGGCAAATCGCCACCAATACCTTGATGATGTTAAGGTTATGAGTTAACGATAAATGCGCTTGAGATAGCCAACCTTCTCTGATCGAGCGAGCGTGCCATGAATGATGGTCTGAGCGGCTAAGCCATGCACCCACCCACTGCTTACGCTGCTTGGGAAACTGAACCCATAGATATACGACTCGTTCAAGGATGAGTACCCAGCAGACACAAACAACCAGTAGTAACCACCAAAGCACCTGCCCACCCTGCTGCATAAAAGCTTGAAGAGACAACACCCAAGGCATCGACGCTATCACTTCGGGAAGCCGTGTGAATATTGCTTCCATTACGCCGCATTCCCTAGAGTTGTCACTTTGGCATCCATCTCTTTTTCAGCTTGTTCTGCAACCAGTCCAATTCCTTGCTTTTCAAGAATATGACGAATTGATTCCGCCTGAGAGCTTAGGATGTTATGAGCTAAAAGCAGCGGCATCGCGGCAATAAGACCAAGAACGGTTGTTACCAAGGCCATAGAAATACCACCAGCCATCACTTTAGGGTCACCATTACCAAACTGAGTGATAACCTGGAAGGTTTCAATCATACCCGTCACGGTACCGAGTAGGCCCAGCATTGGCGCAAGAGCGGCGAGAAGTTTGAGCATTGATAAACCTTTCTCAAGACCCGTTTGCTCATCAACCACGGCCTCAAGTAATCTTAACTCCAACGCTTCAACACTTTGCTTCTTCTCTTTGCTGTATACCGCTAACACGCGACCAAGTGGATTGTCCCCAGGCTTAGCTGGTGTCTTAAGTTGACGACGGATCTTTTGACGAGCGATTGATAAGCTCACACCGCGCACAACCGCAATGATGAGGCCAATCAACAATAATACGAGGATAATTTTGCCGACAACACCACCAGCTTGGAGCCTATCCATTAACGTTGGTGACAGCGCCAGTTGAGCAAGCATCACTCCGCGTGAAGGATCAACAACAAGGTTTTGAATTGAGCCAGAACGTAACTCATCAAGTCCCGTTACTACTGGGCCTTGCTCTGGTTGCTTTTGATAAGCCGTGGCAGTCTGCTTCGTACCGTTCCAGTTCAAGTAGCCCTGCTCACCAATTAATCCAAATGAGCCAAGTCTTGCCACTGATTGTGCGCGTTGCTTGCCATCGCCATCAACCAGTTGGATTTGTGTCTGCGCCAATTCACCAGACGCTTTAATTTGCTCTTCAAGTGCTTTCCATAAACCGGTTAGTTGAGGCATCGATGGCAGCTTAGTTGCCGCCGCAATCTCTTCGACAACGTGCGTATACGTTTGGTCGCCAGCACCAGTCACTGAATATTTAAGTTCTGACTCTAATTCTTTAGCATTTTGACGTACAACACCAAACACTTCACCTAAGCTGCCCGTTTCTAATCGAAGGCTTTCTTCTAAGCGCGCAAGCTCATCTTCGTTGGTGCTAAACTGTGCCGCTAATTTGTCATTGGCAGTTTGAAGCGCTTGGCGTTGTTTCACTAGCTCTGCTTTAAGGATCGCTAGCTGCTTTTCCATCTGCTTAAAACCAGACTCGCGTATTTGGTTATGCTGCGCCTGAGCTTTTGAGTCAGCTTGAGCATTCACAGTCATTTCATTAGCAGAAACATTAAAGGATGTCACCGCTAGTACGATAAGTGAGGCCATAAATGTGCGTTTCATTATTTCGCCTCCGCAACAGTGAGTGATACAGGTAAGGTAATCAGACTTGGCGCTGCTTGTTTCGCAGCAATACTGAATGCTTTGTCGAGCTCAGACTGCATCGATGGATCAACACTCACCCACTGGTTTTGCGTTTTGTCCCAAGACCAAAATGTTGAACCATTTAAACTGCGCGCAACTAAAGATAAGCGACCTAAATACAAGATATCTGTTTCTAGCGTTTCACCAGCGACGTCAATTTGGCCTTGGTATAAACCTAGTTTGGTGCCGTAATCCAACTCGATCTGGTAGGCTTCTAGAATGCGACGATATTTTTCTGCATCACTAATATCAGCACGAACCATCATCTTATCCAGTTTTGCAATTCGTTCTTGACGTTGAATGAGGCGAATTGGCGCATCTTCAGCGACAATCGCTTTCAGGCCATCAATCATTTGATACATCAGAGGTACAACACCCTGACGTGTTTGTTTGATCTCTTCAATCTGACCACGAAAACTCGTCATTTCTTGCTCTTGGCTCATCACTAAAGCAGACAAATGGTTCTTATAGACTTCAAGATTCTTCACTTCTTCTTGAAGTTGCTCAATCTCAGCTTTAAGCGTAAGTGAAGTTTCAGCACTACTGTCGATACGTTGCTGACTTGAGGCAGAAGCCGAGTTGGTTTTACTTTGAATGCTTTGCGCTGTATCTAAGCTTGTTGCTAGTACTCCTGAAGAGTATGTAGCCACAAGCAATGCTATGCTGGATTTTAATATATTCATATTGGGTATTATTTACTTACTAAATACAAGTGAGAACCAATCTCATTTATGATCGAACAATATAAGCTGATTGCGATAAATTGCAATCATACTTGCAAATTATACAAAAAAAGAGAAAGACTAAGTCTTTCCCTTTTTTGTTTCTAGAACACTAACACGCTCTTTAGTATTTGATTTGAAGTGTCGCCATGTAGTTACGACCCTCACCAATCACTACATCTTCTGCGTATTGGTGCTTGTTCGACGTAGAGCCACCGCCTGCTAGATAATCTGTATCGAACAGATTCTCTACTGTTAGGCGCGCAACCATGTCTAGATCTGCATCATATTTGTATGTGTACGCCAGACCCATATCGACACGTGTATATGCGTCTTTCTTGAAGGTATTCGCTTCGTCTCCGTAACGTGAACCTTCGTAGATTACACCAAGGTTAACATCCATTTCGTTTGTCGCCGCATAAGTAGACCAAACGCTTGCTGCAAATTCCGGAACATCCACAGGTCGATTACCTGCGTATGTTTCATGGTTTTTGATTTCCGCATCAAGATACATAGCAGAACCAGATAATGAGAATTTCTCTGTCACAAAACCTTGTGCCGACAATTCTGCACCACGGTGCTCTTGCTGACCACCTTGTGTCACAACATAATCGCCTGACGCAGCATCTTCTACATCTAGTTCAATGTTCTCTTGCGTAATGTCGAATAATGCACCTGAAACAAATAGGCGGTTATTTAGCAGCTCCCATTTTGTTCCTACCTCGTATGCTTTACCAATAGCAGCATCAAGTAGCTCACCTTCATTAATGTAAGTGCGGCTACCACTGGTTACTTGGCCCTGCGGCTCGAAGCTTTCAGAGTAAGTAACGTAAACACTGCCATTATCCGCAGGGTGATAAATTACACCTAGTTTTGGAGCAAGGTTTTCTTCAGCAACACCGTCTTGAACTTTACGGTCGAAACGCAAGCCAGTTAGCAATTGCCACTGTTCATTAATCGTCACTAGATCTTGTGCATAAAAACCCCAAGTATCGTAACGCCCATTCGGTGCTAAGCTAGTTGCTCCTGGAATTTGCACTGGTACAGTTTCATTTGGCACATATTCACCTTTATTGAAACTATCCATACCACGCTCGTAGCTGTAACCCAACCAGTTACCACCTAGTAAGATCTTATGATTCATTCCAGCAAAGCTAGTGTCTGCAGCTAAGTCCAAATAACCCGTTCTAAAGCGCCATTTGTCATGACGATAATTTCCACCTTGCGTAACCGTGCCTGTCCCATCAGGATTTAGATTGGCAAAACTTGGGTAGCTCTCTATATCAATACGCTCGAAGTCTTGGTAATTAAAGCCTGTATTTAGAGACCAAACGTCCGTTAGCTGAGCGTTTACATTAAAACCAACGTTCTCTACGTCATTCTCAATTTCAGACCACTGAGCATCCCAGATATGATCTTTGTTACCTACTAATTGGCCATCGAGTGTATAAACGGCACCAGAATCTACGCTGCCTTTGTCATTAGTTTTATCATAATGAACCGATACCGTTACATCATCAGAAACATCGTAATCAACGAACAGACCACCAACAAGTCGCTCAGTTTGAGGCTTAGAACCGTCACCGTATGTTCTCCAAGAGCTGTAGCTCTCTTTAGAAATAATCGTGCGAGCACGTAACGTTTCATCATCGTTTAGCACGCCACTCACATCAACCATGGTACGTGAGTGATCGTTTGAACCCACATCTTGGCTAACGTTGACTTGAGTTTCGTAAGTTGGCTTTTTAGTGACCATATTAATAAGGCCACCTGGCGCTGACACACCGTAAAGCAGACCTGATGGCCCCTTCACAACTTCTACACGTTCTAGAAGCTCTACCGGCTGACGGTAGTGAGACCAGTGTTGATGCCCGTCACGTAGGAAACCTGATGAGCTTTGTACTTCAAAGCCACGTAGTGAGAAACGTTCACGGTTACGGCTTGTACCACCAGCACTCACACTCGCATCATTTTTTAACACGTCACCAAGAGTACTTGCGCGCTGCTCATCAATGATTTGCTCATCGATAACTGCAATTTGTCCCGGGGTTTCCAGCTGAGTCGCTTCCATTCGCATAGCAGTGGCATTGGTATCGGCTTTATAACCGTAATCGCGCCCTTCTACGACCATGTGCTCATCTGTTTTAACCGTTTCCGCAACCACTGCAGGAGTCGCTAATACAACACCAATCACGAGTGCTAACTGACTCTTAGTGAACATAAATCTCTCCGTTTCTTTATATACAAAGCGAATGTGCTTTGCTTAGTTATTTATAACGAAGTGAAATATAAGTGATAACCAATATCATTTGCATTAAATTTACAAAATTTACTTTGATATGAATTTAGTTAGTAAAAAGGTGGGGTAAAAAGAAGAGTTAGCAGTCGGTATCAGTGTCGTTGGGTACTTGGCCTAGACTCTCACTTGGGATAGTGGTTTCAAAGCTCGGCATTGGTAGAACGCCACTCTCACCGATAAATGAAAGTAACGCGACAAAACGATAGTTCAAATCGGTAGCTCTCGCTCTGACAAATCGAACATCTTCAACAACAGGCGTCGTTAGCACATTGCTCTCTTCGTCGAGATACTCGATAGTAATGTTGGCCTCTCCTACAGATGAAATATAACTTGTGCTGGCAATAAAGGTTTTTATACCCGTATCGTTTATTTCACAAACTGCCGCCATTCTAGCCGCTGCACGCACCGACTCACTCACCGCCTGCATTGAAAACATAAAATAGCCAATGGAAGCGATCGCCAACATGATCATCATAAGAAATGATGACATGACAGTGAATTCAATGATGGTAATGCCTTTTACTTTTTTCATTGATCCAACCTCGCCACTGTTGCTGCGTTCATAGGCACAGCTAGTGAAAATTCTGTATTGGGAATTGTCGCTGAGAAAAGAGGCTCAAATGTATAGTTTGCAGATACAGTGACAAATTGATTATTTTCACAACTCACCGTGACGTTAGTGGTAGTCA
Source organism: Vibrio sp. 2433-A1 (assembly GCF_056726085.1). Classification (NCBI taxonomy): domain Bacteria; kingdom Pseudomonadati; phylum Pseudomonadota; class Gammaproteobacteria; order Vibrionales; family Vibrionaceae; genus Vibrio; species Vibrio sp. 2433-A1. The sequence goes on along the minus strand of NZ_JBRESC010000009.1, from coordinate 64,813 downwards.
AGTTATCAATCAAAGCCGAGGCACCTGTTTTCAATGTTCCATAGACAACAAATTGTTTTACATCATTTTGCGCGTTAATTATTGGTCCACAGCCCGACATTTGACTCAAGGTAGAAGCATACCTCGCCCCTACCCTAACGGCCTTGTTCAGCGTATTCATCTCAACAAATACTCGTGCTACTTCCACGACAGCGACAAGCAGTAGCAACAATATAGGCAAACCAATGATCAGTTCTACCGCCGCCAGACCCTTTTGTTTACGCAACATCATGAACCTCCTCCAACAGAGGAAGGATCTTTGTAAAGAACTATTCGCGTTACACCAGTATCTGTGTCGGAAACCCCTCCTTCAATAACAGAGCATTGTTCAATAAATTCACCAAAAATACTTTGCTGGCCTTTCTTACCAGATTCCTGCGAAGAATCATAACGTTGCAGCATAAAGAAGCAGCCAATGCTGGTTACGGTAAACTCTATTTTACCTCCAGACTTAGATGCCGAATCACAGTCTAATATTGGCACTGGTAAAACACGTCTCCAAGCAGCACCACCCGCTGATTTACAATCGGAATCGTCTAAACACGCTTTGGTCTGTTCTACATACTCGTTATAAGTCCATTTATCAGGCGCAGTAGAGTCGTTGTAGTCTGCAATATTATCGGTAGTGATTGCGGTATCAGGCTCTGTGATTACCAGATCTGATGGGTAATAGACACCATCGAGCGTCGCACCCTCAAAGCGGCTATCAATATCTTCCGTTGCACCAACGGCGTTACCAGTTTCAGAGTCAATGGTATCTTCTACTGTGACCACTACGGTATTTTTACCAACCAGAGCGTCACTGACCGAAGACTTACCGCTACCAATATCAAGTAAGTGATAATTACCCGCCCCAAGACCATCTGGATCATCTGATTGGCTGCCGGACTTAATCTCGTAAGCTTTGGCGACTTCGTAGCCTGAAGGACCAGTTTCACTGCCTTCACACATACCAATCGGCAAAATATTAGAGGTTCCATCCACGTAAACAGGGCCAGCAACTGCGCTTGCTGATACTTTTTTTTCCATGCCCAAAAGATCGAGTAAAAATTCATTGAGGCCAACCTCTGAAACTTCAACTCGTACATAAACCATATCAGGAGAGGCTGGGAAAGTAGTCGAAAAACCACTATTTGGAGAATCCGAATATTCGATAGAGAGGAGATTGAGGCCATTGCCATCATCAGTGCCTGTTAATTCAATTTCATCATTGCCGGGGGATTCAATTACTTTCTTGTAGGATTCGATAATCGCGGTATCGGTATCACTTTTCTCATTGGTTCGATTAGCAACCGTAGCCCCGGCCAAAGCGATGGTATCGACGGCATTTTGCAGGCGCGTTTTATTAACCACAAAGTGAGAAACATCTATAGAGAGCGCAGCTATCGTTATAAACATAACCATGCTCATCGTCATAACCACCAAGGTCAAACCTCGTTGATTATGAATTCGGTTTGGGTACTGACGCATGTCCATAGCCCCCTTGGCCGATGCTTCAGCCAATATCACTAGTCCCTAAAGTGTCCTTCACCAGAAACTACGAGTGAGTCCACTCGCAATCATCAGTTCCAACGAATAAGCCACTAACACTAGATAAACTATAGTTCAATCTACCGGTACTGACTAAATTGATAACTAGATCTTGGTTCTGTTTTTTTCAAGCCTTGTCACATGGAAATTGCAGCTCAATTCTTAACCCACCGTGAGTACAATTGGACGCCTTCACATCACCGCCAACTAACTTCATGGATTCTTTGACAATTGCGAGACCAAGCCCATATCCCCCACGTTGTTTGTCACGTGCAGACTCTAGACGCGTGAATGGCCTGAAAATCTCACTTAATTGGTTAAGGGCAATACCCGGACCATTATCGACAACTTCAATCACTACCTTTTGCTCAAGCTCGATCGGTAAAACATAAAGGGAGACTTCAATGATTGCTTGAGGCCCTGCATACTTGATTGCATTGGAGATTAAGTTAGTTAAGCAACGCATGACTAAACGCTCATCAGTAATGACTATAGGCACACCATCACCCATGTTAACGACGATGTTCTGCGCGACGCCTAACTGTAGCTTACTTTGCTCAACTTGATTACTCACAACGCCTTCAAGGCATGTCGGACGCAAATTCGATTCATAGCGCGCATTTTCAATACGGCTAAATTCGAGTATTTCTCCGACCAATCCATCCATTTCATCCACTTCTTTCTCTAACCGTTCAACTAATGGCAAACTGATATCAGATGCCTTAGTACGCAGCAAATGAAGCGCTAAATTCTGTCTGGCCAGAGGCGTTCTCAACTCATGGGAAACATCCCGAATCAGCTGTTTTTGTCTCTCTGCTAACGCGTGAATCTCTTGGGTCATATTGTCAAAGTCACGCGCGAGATCATTAAACTCGGTGGTCTTAGAATTCAGCTCCGAGACGACATTTACGGAAAAATCCCCCGACGCTAGACGGCGACTCGCCTCACGCAGACGGTTTAATGGCTTTTGCAGCTTTCGGGCGAGTATCAGCGAAAACAGCGCCAACATCGCAATCACAATAACCACTTTGCTTATCGCAAAATAGACGATAAAACGATGAGCTGGATGCAGCTCACTAGGAAGTTGAACAACGAGAGTATTACCTTGCACCAACCTGACACCAATTAAAGGCTTACTAACTCGATCATTTAATGGACCGTTAAGCTCTCGTAGAAAGCGCAGCTTAAACTCAAAATGTGGATGCATTTGTCGGTGGGACAGCGGTTGGTTTTGCGTATCAAGCACAAATAAGTAGTATGGCTGTGCATTGCCCCAGTCCGCAAGCTCATCCATATCTCCCTCTTCGATCAACACATTGGCTTGCTCGGCAAGCGCTTCTATTTTCTGCTTAACTTGCGGTGGTACTTTTAGTACCGCCGAAACCAAAGCTTGCTCTGCAAGTGCCTGCAAAAGCACGATGCAAACGATAACCGCTGACATGTAACTAAACAGTTGAAAGAAAAGAGAGTCTTTCCTCTTCACTATCGCAGAGGGATAAAGCGACTTGAACATGGTTTAGTGCCCTGCACTACCGACAAAGCTATAACCTTTGCCGCGAACTGTTTTGATGTGCTGCTTTGATAATCCGGCTTCAATAAACTTACGACGTAAATTGCTAATGTGCATATCGAGATTACGATCGAAAGGACTCAACTCTTTCTTTAGCACTTCGATTTGTAGCTCAGCTTTTGAGATCACCATATTTTCTCGGCTTACCAAATAGCTAAGTAGGTCTGATTCTGTCCCAGTAAGAGGTAAGCTTGGTATTTGAGAGGCAATACCATCTTTATCCAGCTGATAGGAATGTCTTTGCTTTTCCAGACCGACGCGACGAAAAATCGCCTTAATTCGGGTCAACAACTCGGGCACTTTAAACGGCTTAGCGATGTATTGATCAGCGCCCGATTGGTAACCATCTAATATTGAAGCTTCATCATTGAGTGCAGTTAGCATAAGGATTGGTGTCGCAAAGCGTTGGCAAATTTTACGCGCAACTTGCATACCATTCAGTTTAGGTAGCATCACATCAAGCAACACTAAGTCTACTGAGATCTTTTCTATAAACTGAAGTGCACTTTCGCCACAATGGACACTATCTACCTGATAGCCTTCGGCTTGCAACACATCTGTAAGAAGTTCACACAATTCAATATCGTCATCGACAACTAGCACTCTGGACATGAGAATAACAGTACAATTGAAAAAGGTTCGCATTCTAATCTTGAAGCACAGTAAACACAATCAAGAAACGATAGAATCTCCAGCCTAACTGACCGTTATTTGTTTTTGATCATTAGCTTTCGCCACATTACTGCTCCTAGCAGACTGCGTAGTTTAACTTTTGTTGCTCTCCAATGAGTGCTTGGCGTGCGTGGTGCTGTACTGAGTAAATGCTGAAACACCTCGCTGGTAAACTGCACTTTTCCACCATGAGCCACTAACAATACATCAGGTTCAAGGTTATATACGCGCTTAATGGATGCTTTGTATTGATTAGGATGAAAGACAGGAAATGGTGAAACAAGCTGCTTTTTTACCTCAACCATCAGATCTGCGACGTAAAGGATGCTCTGCTTTTCATGATGAAGTGATAAGTCACGGTCGGTGTGCCCCGGCGTTTCTATTACTTTCCAGTCTTCGAAATCAGGGATGCATTGACCGTCCGACAACTGAATATCCGGGCGTAACTTACGTGAATACCACAAATTTCGCTTTGGCTTTCTTTTTCTGTTAGCAACCCAACAAGCGAGGGCTATATCAGTTAAGTGCATGACAAAACCGTCAACTCCTCCATACCAGTGAGAATCTCGCTTCGCTGAGACAATCTTGCAGCCAGTTAGACTTCTAAGCTTATGAGCAGCGCCTGCGTGGTCCGGGTGCATATGAGTAACAACCACTACTGACAAATCCGAAAACGGCCGCTGCAACTCATGGGTGATGAATTGTTCGATGTATGAAATGTCTGCTCGGGAAGCTCCATCAAGAAGCATTAACTTGTCGGAGTACTCCGCTAGATAGATGGTTTGGATATATCCGTCAATGGCATGAAGTTTCACAGCTCACCCTGTTAACATTTAATTTACAAAAACGATAACAAGGTGATACTGCTTTAGAAAGAGTAATCACTCTAATATGTGAACAAGGTTTATTGTGGTTCTGGTCGTTTGACGAATTTCAGTAGCTTACCGTCAGTGCGGTAAAAAATAAGCGCCAACAAGATCAAGCTACAACCAATCAATTTATTTCTGGAAAGCTGCTCCCCATACCAAAGGATGCTTAAAATGACGGTCCAAATAGGTTCAAGCAGCATGATAAGAGCAGCATTGCCTGGGTTACACCCCTTCTGCCCTAGCGTTTGCATCACATACCTTAAACTGGTTGCGAGCAAAGCACTCAGTGCAAACCACCCCCATATAGATGCTTCAACGTGTGTTGGTATCGTTTCAAATATTGCTGAAGTTATTAAGGCAATAACGCCGGTAACACATAGCTGAATCGCCGTCAGCAAGAGCACCGGGATCTTTTGGGCCAGTTTACTGTTCACATTAAAATGAAGCGCAAGTAGACAAGCATTGGCTAAAAACCATATCTGGCCTGCTGAACTGTTCCAGCCATCGGTTAAAGACAACATCGCCAAGCCACAGACTGCGATAGGCATTGAAATCCAAAACGCGCGTTTAGGTCTTTCTTTATAGAGTAACCAAGCAATGATTGGCACGAAAATCATGGATAAGCTGACGATGAACGCCCCCTCACCCAAGGTTTTACTGATCGAAATCGCATGTACCCAGCTAAGCAACGCAAATGCAAGGATCATCCCTCCTCCGACGACCTGCGATAGTCGTTGAAGCGTCAGTAGACGAACTTGCTTAAAACAGAAGGGGAATAAGCAGATTGAGGCAACTAAAAAGCGCAACCCGACAAAACCAAAAGGCGGTAACCCTTGAATGGTTTCTTTTGAGAAAATCCACCCAAGTCCTGCCAATGCAGTCGTTGCAACGAGTATCCAAGCCGCTTTATTTTCAGCGTTCAAAGTCGAGTCTCTTTATTGTAATTATTTTATAATTTATGAGCCGATAGTGTCAGATTCATCAGCGAATAGCTACGACTTATCTACTCAAAATTCTCATTTAGGGGTACTCTATGTAGCACGACTATTCTATCGAATTTCACTATGATTATTGTTGGGCACCGAGGCGTAGCAGGACGCTTTCCCGAAAACACGTTAACCAGTATTCAAGAAGCTGTAACACTTGGCCTAGATTGGGTTGAAGTCGACGTTCAACCGACATTAGACAACCATTTGGTGGTTTGTCACGACCACACTATCGACCGTTGCTCTAATGGCAACGGAAGAGTAGATGAGCTTACCCTAGAGCAACTCAAGCAGCTGAATTTTGCTGCCCGCTTTAAGCACGGCATCGAACACCAGACACTCTTAACCCTCGACGAGCTTTTGCAGTTTGCCATAGGCAATCAATTAAAATTAAACATCGAGATTAAAGTCGATAAGCATTGTGCTAAATCTGTGTGTCAATTGCTGAAGCAAACTTTAGAGTCATCCCCGATTCGCGAAGATCAATTTGTACTATCTAGTTTTAGTCATCGCGTCATCAGACATCTACATAAGATGCTACCTTCAGTTCGTTTGGGGGTGCTCTGTGAACGCTTAAAACCTGCAAATAAAAAACTATTGGCTGAGGTCTCTGCATTTAGCTGTAACCTGAACTATCAGTGGGTAACCACCAAACAGATCTCACAGCTTAAACAGCAAGGCTATCAGGTATGGTGTTATACTGTGAATAACCCTAATTCTCTGCAACATATACAAGGGTTAGACGCCATCTTTAGCGATTACCCAGAGCGTTTCTTTTAAGTACCCTACTCATCCTCTCCATACAGTGTTGTACAGGACAACTGTATAACACTGTATAAAATCACGTGCGCCTTATCACATTTCTTGTTTTTCTCGCAATTTCCCACGCCAGAACCAAGACGTAAATTTACATTACAAATCATTAACTTACAAACAAATCCATCCCCGCACACATAAGTTTTCGATGAAAAAACATCCAAAAAACACTTGATCATAAATGCAAAAATAACTACTGTATAGACATACAGCATGTACAAAGGAACAGTTATTATGATTCAGGCACAACACACAGCTCGCGCATTCTCTAAGTTTAATGTTCTTGCTCAACCGACTCAGCCAATGAACATTGACCATTCTACGTTACATCGTCTCGCTGGACTGTCAGGTCAGAGCCAGTGGATTTTATTCACCTCTGAGTGCCCTCGCCCTAATTACGACCAGTTTGCAGCGTCGCATATTAGCTGCCAAAAAATCATTCAGATGAAACCTTCTCATACACAGAGTGAGTTTGAGATTGTCAAAAAAGCGATTCAATCAGGTAATGCGAGTGCTGTAGTCGCATCAACCAATATCGCGGCTGTTGAACAAAGTTTGCTACGCAGTTTAGCCGCACAATTTCAGTGTGAAGTCTTCTTCGTTGAGGGCAGAGTTAACCAGTACCACTAACAAGCTCAACGATAGTCACTGCCTTTTACCCCCTCCCTGCGAGGGGGTTTTCTTTTTTGGCTGATCATCAAGCGAACTTTAAGCGATAAGCAAAAAAATAAGCAAACGTTTGCTTTTTCTCTGGTAGCCACAAATAGTTCTGGTATCATGCGACTCAAATCCATTATCTCTAATGATAATTTCCACGTTGCTTTAAGATAGGAATGTCTAGATGAGTCTCGCTGACCAAGTTCTTGCCGTAAATGATGATCTTCCAATTCGTACTGATAAACCCGTTCACAGTGGCAAAGTTCGCTCTGTTTACTGGCTAACAGAAGAAGACAGCAAACGCCTAATTAAAGAAAAAGGCTACGACGTAGCACCGGACGCCCCGCTTGCTATCATGGTGATCAGTGATCGTATCTCTGCATTTGATTGTATTTGGCATGCTGAAGGTGGCCTTAAAGGCGTACCGGGTAAAGGTGCTGCACTCAACGCTATCTCTAACCACTGGTTTAAGCTATTTAAAGATAGTGGTCTTGCTGATAGCCACATTCTAGACATCCCTCACCCGTTCGTTTGGATTGTTCAAAAAGCCAAACCAATCATGATCGAAGCAATTTGTCGTCAATACATTACCGGTTCGATGTGGCGCGCATACGAGAAAGGCGAACGTGAATTTTGTGGTATTCAGTTACCTGAAGGATTAGAAAAAGACAAAGCACTTCCAGAACTATTGATGACTCCTTCTACCAAGGGCATTTTGAAAAATATCCCTGGTGTACCTGAAGCGGATGATGTCAACATTACTCGTCAAAACATCGAAGATAACTTTGCTTCATTTAACTTTTCTAAAGCCGAAGACATCGCATTGTACGAGAAGCTGCTTCGTGAAGGCTTCGTAGTGATTAGTGATGCGCTTGCGCAAGTTGATCAAATCTTTGTAGATACCAAGTTTGAGTTTGGCTACGTGCATGACGCAGCTGGTAACGAAAAACTCATCTATATGGATGAAGTCGGTACGCCAGACTCATCGCGTATTTGGGATGAGAAAGAGTATGAAGCAGGCAAAATTGTTGAAAACTCAAAAGAAGGCTTCCGTCAGTTCTTGCTTAACCACTTCCCTGACCCAGATATCTTGCTCAACAAGGAACGTATGGATGAACGGGAAGCACTAGCACGAGACAATGCGTTGCCTCTGGAAGCACTTCAAGATATCTCACGCACCTACATCGGTATTGCAGAGAAAATCACAGGCCAACCAATCAAGTTGAGTGATAATCCAAAGCAAGAAATTGTAGATATTCTAAGTAAAGAATACGGACTGATTGATTAATCTGCTATTATAAAACCAACGCGCTCCTATCAAATAGAGCGCGTTTTTTGTTACTTAGCCTATTTGTCTTTGCCACCTTTATTGCTTCCGCCGCTGTTCCCTCCGCCACGATTGCCACTGTTTCCTTTATTACCGCTATTCCCTTTGTTTCCACTATTCCCTTTACTGCTACTTTGGTTGCTTGAGCTACTACTTTCGGTACGACTTGCTGCTTTCGCTTCGCGTGCTTCTTGCTTACTGGTTTTTAACTCACCGGTACCGTTACCAGGATTAGAGTACTTCGCATGCGCCGCGAGCTCTTCTTCGGTAACAAAACCATCTTTATCCTTATCAAAGGATGCAAATGCACTTAAACCGCTGTCATTTTCCGTCTCTGTTTCTCCCTCTTCACTGTCTTCATCCACCCCACCTTCTACGCCAAGGCGGAACACAGCGAACTCTTCAGCAGAGATGAGCCCATCACCATCTGTATCCATTTCCTCAATGCTCGGTGTCGTTTTGGTTCGATTATTGTCTTCGTCAACTTCTTCTTCCGCGTAGCTATGCACTGTAATCATCGCTAAGCCTGCCATTAGAAGTGTCATTAATCTGTTCATTGCAGCTCCTCCTCGTCCGTACTAATAGTGTAGCTCACTGAATTCACCACATTGACATTGATAAATTCCTACCATTCCACGCACGATAAGGTTATAAATAGCGAGTTACTCCTAACTCCGTGACTTGTATGGATTACCTTGCCCTTTCACGTATCAGTTTGAAGCATTTAACTGCATTCCACGTTCTACTCAGCACTCATAGTGTTACAACGACAGCCAGCATATTGTGTGTCACTCCATCGAGTATCAGCAAGACGCTCGGGCAGTTACGTGAACAGATGAATGATGCACTTTTTTATCGAGATGGCGGGCAGTTAGTTCCTACTGCGTTTGCACTTAGCATCGGCGCCGAGGTACATAAGATTCTATCAAGTATGAATGGCATTCTTCATCAGGGGGAGTTCCAACCGGGTCATTACACTGGCGAGATTTCTCTGTCGATGCGAGAAAGTACTTTTGAACTGTTTACAGATAAAATTGCCGTAATATCTCAGCAACTTAGCGCGTCACGTGGAATTAAGGTTTACGCCAAAGAGCAAGCCAGCTTTGACGCACTGATCAGAGGTCAAATCGACTTTATGATATTACCTCACGATATCAGTCAGCCTCCTACTCGTAGTAGAGATTTGATGTGGAGGCAGATTATATCCGATGAGATGATCTGTTTAATGTCCAAAGATCATCCCCTCGCTGATAGCCAACTCTCCATTGAGGACTATCTCGCCTATCAGCATATTGGTATCTTAGATAAAGACTTATCTGAGCCTTATTTCGAACAGAATCTGACTCAACAACACGGTCCGCGTAACGTGGTTATTTCTCTCGCCGACTTTGGTGCTGCTGCCATAATGTGTCATCAAAGTGACTACCTGCTGACTTGCTCTAAAAAATGGGCAGAGCAATCAAGACAAGCAAAGGGATTGGTGAGTAAACCACTGCCTTTTGAATATGGCAAAGTTGGCTATAGCTTAGTGTGGAATCAAGCCAGCTTGAACGATCCTGCACTGCAGTGGCTGTATCAACAGTGGGCAGATTAAGTATAAACCGTCGGCAGTTGAATCTTGTGCTCTACACCTTCTGACAATAGAGCATAGAATCGATTCATCTCTTGTTCTGAGCACTTGTCCCATCCGAGTGCTTCGCCCACAACCCCATGATGTTGAAATGCATTCAAACGAATCACAACCTCTTTAGGTAGCGACCGTATCAGTTTAATGATGCTGACTGCTTCACTGTCGAGATCGCTTTTCCCTGGAATGTGCAGTAAACGCAGCTCGTGTAGTTTACCTAGGTTAGCGAGATGTTTTACCGATTCGATGACTCTATGATTGTCTTTACCCACCAGCCATTGATGAGTCTCGCGCTGCCAAGATTTCAGGTCGATCATTGCACCATCAAGCACATGGCTCACGCGCTCCCAACCTGTAGCAGATAAGTCACCATTGCTATCAATAAAGCAAGTCAGGTGTTTAAGGCTTATATCCGACTTTATTGCTTCAAATAGTTGAATAATAAATGGTAATTGTAATGTTGCCTCACCGCCGGAAACCGTTATGCCGCTGATAAACATGCGGTGACGCTTTATCACCTCCATCATTTTAGACACCGTATAGTGGCTTATCTTAGGGCTCGATTTATTACCGCATATCTCGATGCATTTATCGCAGTTTGTACAGGCAAATGAATCCCAAATTACCTTCCCCTTTTCATTAATACTTAATGCATTACTTGGGCATGATTCGACACAATCTCCGCAGTGATTACAGTGATTGATCGTATGAGGATTGTGGCAATTCAGGCAGTTAAAATTGCACCCTTGGAGAAAGATGACCAGACGATTGCCTGGTCCATCTACACAGGAAAAGTTGAGAATTCGGCTCACTTTAGCCTGTTTTTCTTGCTCCATGGTCATCTGTTTCTATTCGTAAACCGGTGAGGATTCCATACTCACAACACGCGGTGCTCGATCTAAAATCCCAGTGTTTTTTGCAGCTTCAGCACCTAGGAAGGTCGTGTTCTTGCGCGAGCCCTCTTGTTCAAACTTATTGATATCAGAGAGTTTAATCATATAACCCGTTACACGGACTAAGTCGTTCGATGCCACGTTCGCCGTAAACTCACGATAACCTTGATTGATCGCGCCTTTGCACAAGTTAAACATCGCTTCTGGGTTTGATTTCACCGTCTCATCGATGGTCAGAATATCGCTGATTCCCGAGGTGTAGTATTTATGCTGCTGAGCAGTTGCTTGTACGTAGGTCACTGGATCAGGCTCTGTTCCATAAGGTATACGCACACCAGGTGTCACGTCTTCGTCTAGGCTGATCCCACCTTGTGCATGAAGCAGCGCTTTACCATCTAAGCCGTATTTCACTGGCGTTGTATCAACTAAGTGAGCAAGCTTTTCCGAAATGGCTAGCGCCAGTCGATTCGCTTCTTCACTGTGCCCGTACTTACCTTGTTTACCCTCTTTTTCTAGTAGAGTATTGACCGCTTCTGCCATGCCATAGATACCAAACATAGGCGCAAAGCGGCTCTCTTCAATCAATCCTTCTGTGGTTAAGAAGCCTTTAAAGAAGTTAGACTCTTCGTGCAAATGCGTACTACGCGCGTCCATCAAGTCCGCCATTAACTGACTGTAATGAGGTAAAACATGGTCAAGGAAATGATTGCCATCTTTGGCGTGAGCAGCGACCTTTTTAAGGTTCATACGCACAAGCGTATTTGAGCCACCCGCTAAAGGTAGTGAGTTATAACAGCTCACAATACCAAACTGTTTATCACCATACGCCATCGCGTGCATCGGGTAGTTAGCAATATGAGGCTTACTACATTCACAAATATTACTCGTCGCTTGTCTTAACAAATCATCAGGCGTGACTTCAGGGTCGTACATAAAGGTGAGGTTTGGCGCGATCTGTTTAAGCTCGGCATCAACGCGCAAGATAGTTCGGCAAATAACGTTGTCAGTTGGACCAATATTCACGTGCATGAACGCATCAGGCAAGGTGCGATCCAGCATGATCCAAAATCGCTTCAACTTGGTATAGATTTGCTGTTCATCGAGGTCACCGACATAGGGCAACAGCACATCATCCAGTTGTCCCAAGTAAACAGGAATATTGGTCACTGAAGGCACATGGTGGTAGATGATAGTTAATAGGTTTAGCGCATCGTCAAAATCTGTTGCCGCCTCAAGCTCAAGGTACGCCGAACCTTGCATAAGAAATTTAGAGTAATCAGGCAAAACATAGCGAGGCTTAAATGGAGCATGTCCTTCAAACATGTCACATAACACCCCCTCTTCCATCGCCTCGGCGACATCTTTCGATACCTGCATGTAAGGCAAGCTCGCTTCTGCCTCTAACGCTAGAAATTGGTTTTTCTGTTTAGGAGATAAGGTCGCATCGGTAACAATTTTTGATACGCGCTGTTGAAAAGCAGTGTGGCTGTCAGACATGTGGTTTTCCTTCTTGTTTTTAAGGATTTTAGCTAATGCCACCCATGTCCACGATTGAAATTATGTTCAGTTGTAATTTCCATTTTGGAAATATCCGAATAAGAAAAAGCCTCGATAAATCGAGGCTTTTTATTCATTTAAGTTAATACCAATTTATAGCTTAAAGCGTTGAATCTCTTGCTCTAGTTCATGAGAAAGCTCTGACAGCTTAGCTGCTTGATCTGCGGCATCATGCGCTTCATCAGCCAACTCATTTGAAACATCACGAATGCCCACGGTATTACGAGTGATTTCAGATGTTACCGATGCTTGTTCTTCTGCAGCAGATGCAATCTGAGTTGCCATGTCGCTGATACGCTCAACAGCCGTTTGAATTTGCGTTAGGCTCACAGCAGCTGAATCCGCGTCAGTGACACTGGTATCTGCGAGCTGACGGCTATCGCCCATGATGCTTACCGCCTTACCCGTAGTACCCTGCAAAGTTTCAATCATCTGTTGAATCTCTTGCGTAGAGGCATGAGTACGCTGACTTAATACACGAACTTCATCTGCAACTACAGCAAAGCCACGCCCTTGCTCACCAGCACGCGCCGCTTCGATTGCTGCGTTAAGGGCAAGCAAGTTCGTTTGCTCTGCGATGTCTTGGATCGTAGAAAGAATTGTGTTGATGCTATTTCCGTGAACTTCCAGCTCTTGAATGACTTCAGTCGCCACTTGTACTTCCGTCGCTAAGTTTTGAATAGAGCTTTGAGTTTGCACCACTTGCTCACCGCCATGCACACACGCTGTCACAGCTTCAGAAGAGTTCTGAGCGGTGTTATCTGCGTTGCCTGCGATTTCTTGAGTCGCCGCTGCCATCTCGTTGATTGCAGTTGCCACCATATTGATTTCGTCTTGCTGTAAACGAATACGCGTACTGCGCTCTTCAGCTTGTTGAGCCGTTCGTTTTGACTGCTCAGATAAAGAGGCAGAAACCATACTGAGTTTCGATACCATCTCGTGCATATTACCCACGAAGGTATTGAAGTTTGTCGCCAACTGACCCACTTCATCATCACTACGCGGTTCTAGTCGTTGGGTTAGATCGCCTTCACCTGATGCAATTTCTTCTAGAGCGTCAGACACCCTTACTAAGTCACGGAACAGGAAGTTAACCAACCAAGAAACAACCGCTATAACGATTAAAGTAATTACGATAGCAGTAATGATAAGGCTTTGTAGAAGCTCAGTATGAGCCGCTTCTTCTGTCGCACGATCCATTTCGATACCGAAAATCCAGTCAGTACCCTCAATTTTACTAAAGAAATACAGCTTTTCTTTACCAGCCTGTTCGATGGTTTCTATCGAACCAGTATTCGCCGCATTTTGAATCGCACTTAGATTCAACTTTTTAGATAAAGTATTAACAGGCTTTAGTAAAAGAGCCGAATCATGGTGAGCTAAGAACGTACCATCTTGTGTATCAATCAGCATTGCGTGGGCGTTATCACCTACATCGAGATTGATTACATCGTTGATAAGCTGGTCAATCAATACATCTGCACCTACGACACCAACGAGCTTACCATTGTGGCGAATTGGTTCAGCAATTGTCACTAGCACCGCATTTGTGATCGCATCTTTATATGCTGGCGTTACAATTTGCTTACCCGCTTTATTCGCGTTTATGTACCAAGGGCGTGTACGAGGATCATAATCGGCACGATTGCGTTCAGGATGAGAGCGATACATCCCCCCTTCTGGCGTACCTAAAAAAATATCATCGAAACCACCAGCTTTACGTGCTTGTTGAAGGAATGGAACGACATCCGTCTCTTCACTGTAGTCATTAAATGCTGCTGCGATATCTTTACGGATATCAATCCAGTCAGAAATGCCCTCAGATGCCGCATTTGCTAAACTCTCTGCACGAGCGTAAACACCATTGCGTGTTTGTTGGAAAAGTTGGTCAGCCGCTAGCCAAGTTAACGCGCTTGCCATTAGCACCACCGCAAGTAAGCTTGCGCCGATCAGTTTCTGTTTTAATGAAAGTTTCATAGTGTCGATTAAAGGTTGAGGAACAGTTAGGAAGCGGTGAGTTTACAAGTAAGAAAACACTTACGCACGAAAAATCGACTGTTTTTTGAAAAATTGATAGGTGCTTGTATTTGTGGCATTTTTATGGCGTCAAGAGCCTGACAACTGCCAATGAATCCCGCGTATACACAGTGAAATAATAACGATAAATTATAGATAGTTATCGATTAAAAAAATCGTTCGAAATCTGAAGGTAAAACCGGTTTAGAAAAAAGGTAGCCTTGATATTGGTGACAATTTTCACGGTTTAACAGCTCTAATTGCTCACTATATTCCACCCCTTCAGCAATAACTGTTTTACCAAGGTTGTGTGCCATTTGGATGATGGTTCTGACGATCATATGATCAGTAACTTCTGACACACAGTCATCAATAAATAACTTATCAATCTTAATCGTATCGACAGGTAACTGCTTTAGGTAGCTTAATGATGAGTACTCAACGCCAAAGTCGTCTATTGCAATTGACACTCCTATGTCTTGTAACTTTTTACAAGTATCAGCTACATGTGAATACTTATCCATCATTGCTGTTTCTGTAATTTCAATTTGCAAACACTTAGAGGGAAGTTGAAAACGATTCAGTGTTTCAGCAATAAACGGATAGATATCATCATGGGCAAACTGGACACTTGAGACATTAACGGAAATACATATCTCATAGCCCTGTTGAAGCCACTCACTCGATTGCTTTATCGCTTGTTCGATAACCCAGCGGCCAATTGGAATAATCTGAGCTGTTTTTTCTGCGATACCAATGAAGTCACAAGGTGGTACCAAACCTAAGTCTGGGTGCTCCCACCGAAGCAATGCTTCCGCACCTACTATCTTCTGAGTGTTAATATCCACTTTAGGTTGATAAACCAAAAACATCTGTTGACTATCAAGCGCACCTTTTAGCTCAGTTTCTACCTGGTGATCATGAATGGTCTCGTTCATCAACACATCGTCATACCACTGGATGACGCCATCGCCTTTGCGTTTACTCTTAGCCAACGCGACATCGACGTTCTTCCCCCATACCTCGATATTATTGTGCGCATCACTCAGCATAGCAATGCCCGCATGATATCTAAGTCGGTGAGAGGTATTGTGGATTTTACATACACTATCGTAATTAACCCGTAAGCCTTCAATTAATTCATTGAGTTCGTTTTGGTTGCCATCAGTACATCTGATTAAAGCAATTAAGTCATCTCCCCCCAAACGATATAGCTGATTACTCTCTCCCAATAATCGTTTCATTTGGCGCGAGAAACCAAGCAACAGCTCATCTCCATAACCATAGCCAAGGTCATCATTGACCTTTTTTAGGTTATCGAGGCCGATTTGCAAAGCGGCATAGTCAACACTGTCGCACGCTTTTAGCTCATTAACTGCATTGAAAAAGGCTTTTCGGTTTGGGAGCTTAGTAAGGTAGTCGGTTAGACTTGCTTCTTTATATAGGTTAGATTGTTTTTCAGACTTTTGTTGGAAGTACGTCATGATGGTTGCGAACACGGTAATGAATGCAACCTCAATTGCGTCCTCTATAAACTCATCAAACTCTTCGACAGGTAACTCGACCCAATAACTCACGATTAACGCAGCACAAATCGCAATTGGCCACAATGAACCGGGAAAAAGGATAATGTAACATAGCGGTAGCCCGATAAAGGCTTCTTCAATAGCATCAAGTTCTAGTGGTTCAACAATCCCTCCCCCAAACAAGACAATCAAAGAAAGAATTGATGCACTGAGCTTTACGCGCGAATTGCTAGAGAAGTAAGCGACAAGCATCGAGATAGGAAATAGCAGGTAGAACCAACTGACTATATGATGTTCAGTTATCAGTGTATAGGAAATAAGATAGACAGCGACTAAGTAGCCCCCGGTCAATATATACACGATGACTTGGTTATTGGCCACTTGCGCCACGCTACCCTTTCTATTTTGCATAGAACTTCCTGTTTCCTGCACTTATTCGCTCAATCAATAATAATACGAAAGCTCTCATTACAGAATATCGTTTTCAAGATAATGGTCTCATTTATTTAGTTGTGCACATGCAAACTGAAATGCGTTGGTCCAAAAGTGCTCCATTAAATTTAGCTAAAAAAAATGCCGAACATAAAGTTCGGCATAAATTAATTAGAGAGACGTATTATTCTTGAGAGCCTTTATCACTTTGCTCTGGAGTTTCAGACTCTTCAGAAGTACTCACGACTTCTTCCGACTCTTCACCTTCAACTAGCTCAGCTTCTTCAACTTCATCAATGCGTTGTAGACCAACAACATTCTCATCTTCAGCAGTACGGATTAGCGTAACACCTTGAGTATTACGGCCAACTTGGCTTACTTCCGCTACACGTGTGCGAACTAGAGTACCAGCATCGGTGATCATCATCATCTCGTCGCCTTCTTCTACTTGTACCGCGCCAACAACAGGACCGTTACGATCAGATACCTTGATAGAGACAACGCCCTGTGTCGCACGACCTTTAGTCGGGTACTCTGCAAGCTCAGTACGCTTACCGTAACCATTTTGCGTCACTGTCAGGATGTCACCTTCGTTTGAAGGAACGATTAGAGACACAACTTGGTCATCATCCGCTAGCTTCATACCGCGAACACCTGCCGCAGTACGACCCATAGGACGAACTTTATCTTCTGCAAAGCGAACTACTTTACCCGCTTTAGAGAACAACATGATGTCGCTGTCGCCGTTAGTAATATCAACGCCGATTAGAGAATCGTCATCACGCAGGTTAACTGCAATCAGACCATTTGAACGAACGTTCGCAAACTGGTCTAGAGAGGTCTTCTTAACTGTGCCATCACCTGTTGCCATGAAGATAAACTTCTCTGGTGAGAACTCATCAACTGGTAGGATCGCAGTAATGCGCTCGCCTTCTTCTAGTGGAAGAATATTAACGATTGGCTTACCACGTGCAGTACGACTCGCTAATGGTAATTGATACACTTTCAGACGGTAAGTCTTACCACGTGTAGAGAAACATAAGATGTTGTCGTGAGTATTCGCAACAAGCAAGCGCTCGATGTAATCCTCTTCTTTCATCTTAGTTGCACTCTTACCTTTACCACCACGACGCTGTGCTTCGTAGTCGCTTAGGATTTGGTACTTAACGTAACCTTCGTGTGACAGCGTCACTACAACATCTTCACGAGCGATAAGCTCTTCCATGTCGATATCGTGGCTTGCTGCAGTGATTTCAGTGCGGCGAACGTCACCAAATGCATCACGAACTGTTTCTAGCTCTTCGCGAATCACTTCCATCAGACGCTCAGTGCTTGCAAGAATATGCATTAGCTCTTTGATTTCGTCCAATAGGGCTTTGTATTCGTCTAGGATCTTCTCGTGCTCTAGGCCTGTTAGTTTGTGTAGGCGTAGATCAAGAATTGCTTGCGCTTGAGTTTCAGTTAGGAAGTATTGACCGTCACGGATGCCGTATTGAGGCTCTAGCCAATCAGGGCGAGCTGCATCAGTACCTGCGCTTTCAAGCATTGCAGCAACGTTACCAAGATCCCAGCCACGAGCCACTAAGCCAGCTTTTGCTTCAGCCGGTGTTGCTGCATTACGAATCAGTTCGATGATTTCATCAATGTTCGCAAGTGCAAGTGCAAGTGCTTCAAGGATATGAGCGCGATCACGTGCTTTCTTAAGTTCGAAGATAGTACGACGTGTTACAACTTCACGGCGGTGATCAACGAAACACTTCAACATATCTTTTAGGTTGAATAGCTGAGGCTGACCATTGTTCAGTGCAACCATGTTGATGCCGAAAGTCGTTTGCAGTTGGGTTTGTGCGTATAGGTTGTTTAGAACCACTTCGCCCACTGCATCACGCTTACATTCAATAACAATACGCATGCCGTCTTTATCAGACTCATCGCGCAGTGCACTGATGCCTTCAACTTTCTTATCTTTAACAAGCTCAGCAATCTTTTCGATCAGGCGTGCTTTGTTAACTTGGTAAGGAATCTCAGTAACAATAATGGTTTCTTTACCATTCTTGTCTGCTTCTACTTCCGCTTTAGAGCGCATGTAGATTTTGCCGCGGCCAGTTTTGTACGCGTCTACGATGCCTTTACGACCGCTGATTAGCGCTGCCGTCGGGAAGTCAGGACCAGGAATATAGTCCATTAGCTCATCAATAGTGATTTCTTCATTATTGATGTATGCAAGGCAGCCATCGATCACTTCGCCAAGGTTATGTGGCGGGATGTTGGTTGCCATACCTACCGCGATACCAGAAGCACCGTTCACCAATAGGTTAGGAATTTTTGTAGGAAGAACTGCTGGGATCTGCTCTGTACCATCGTAGTTAGGTACGTAGTCAACAGTTTCTTTATCTAAGTCAGCCAGAAGCTCGTGGGCAATTTTAGCCATGCGAACTTCGGTGTAACGCATTGCCGCCGCTGAGTCACCATCGATCGAACCGAAGTTACCTTGACCGTCGACCAGCATGTAGCGTAACGAGAAAGGCTGAGCCATACGTACAATAGTATCGTATACAGCGCTATCACCGTGTGGGTGATATTTACCAATTACGTCGCCAACAACACGGGCAGATTTTTTATATGGTTTATTCCAATCATTACCTAGTACATTCATCGCGAACAAAACGCGGCGGTGTACAGGCTTTAGGCCATCACGCACATCTGGAAGAGCACGACCAACGATTACTGACATCGCATAGTCTAGGTATGAACCTCGAAGCTCATCTTCAATGTTTACGGGCGTGATCTCTTTCGCTAGATCGCTCATAGAGCCATTATCCCTCTATTTATAGATCGTATGTACAATACGCTTAAGGTGCAAAAATATAACATACAATTCAGTAGTTCGGCATCACTTTCCCTCTCCTTTTATAAGGTTGTGAGCTTGGTTGTGAATCAAGTGCCGAGAATTTGCACACTCTAATTTTATCTCGCTGAAAAATGGCTATATTTTGCCCGTTCCTAGAGAAAAGTGATCCTCTCTATGGAGTGTTATGCTTGAACGGGTATAATGCGTTCAATTCAAGGAAGCAGGTTAATAAATAGAGTTGTTATGACCCAATCACAAAATGTCGACCCTAACGAAATTAAAAAGTTTGAAGATATGGCTTCCCGCTGGTGGGATCTTGAAGGTGAATTTAAGCCTCTTCACCAAATTAACCCTCTTCGTCTCAACTACGTTTTAGACAATGCTGAAGGGCTATTTGGTAAGACGGTTCTTGATGTGGGCTGTGGTGGTGGAATCTTAGCGGAAAGCATGGCGAAAGAAGGCGCTACGGTTACCGGCCTAGACATGGGCAAAGAACCGCTTGAAGTAGCTCGCCTACACGCACTAGAAACCGGAACTAAACTCACCTATATCCAAAGCACGATTGAAGATCATGCAATTGAAAACGCTGGTAAATACGACGTGGTGACATGCATGGAAATGCTAGAGCATGTTCCTGACCCACTTTCAGTGATTAAGTCATGTGCGGCGCTCGTTAAGCCCGGAGGTCACGTTTTCTTTTCTACGCTGAACCGCAACCTAAAATCTTATTTGTTCGCGATTGTTGGGGCAGAGAAACTGCTGAAGATCGTTCCTGAAGGCACACACGATCATGATAAATTCATTCGCCCTGCGGAACTTATCAAAATGATTGATCACACTGATTTAACAGAGACGGGGATTACAGGTCTCCATTACAACCCGCTGACAGACACCTACAAGCTTGGTAGCAATGTCGATGTAAACTACATCGTCCATACTGAAAGATTTTAACAACTTTCACATACCATATATTGCGTTTATTTCTCAGGCGATGGCGTATTGCCATCGCCTTTTTCAATCATTTTTTCATCAAATTTTGCGTGTTTGATTCCAATTTAATCGGCTCCTTTTTCGCTCCGAAATTTGTTCAAAGATCAAGGGATTTTTTTTTGTTTGTGGTTACTTATAAACCACACTGGAGATGGTAATTTTATCCATTATTGCCAGCCCTAACCCCATCAGTTAGTAGCCACTAACTGTTTTTTTTGATTTTGTCAGTTATCCACAAGTCATCCAAGATCTGCACCTTGAAATATACGATTGATAGCACTATCTTGTAACCCGCAAACAGATACACCCCTATATGTTGTGTTTGCTACTACAATATATAGATAGATTTTGATCACAAAGCCGGCACAAGTTTTACAAGAATTACACAAAAATGTGGCTTTTATCAGTTTTGTTAGGGAAATGAAGCAGAATGAACCAACAACTTACCGTTACTAAACGTAACGGCCGTAAAGAAAGCATTGATCTAGAGAAGATCCATCGCGTTATCACTTGGGCTGCAGAAGGCCTAGATAACGTTTCAGTATCGCAAGTAGAACTACGCGCTCACATCCAGTTCTACGATGGCATCACAACCTCTGATATTCATGAAACAATCATCAAGTCTGCAGCAGACCTGATCTCTGAAGAGACGCCAGATTACCAATACCTAGCGGCTCGCCTAGCAGTATTCCACCTACGTAAGAAAGCGTATGGCCAGTACGAGCCACCAACGCTGCACAATCACGTTGCACGTATGGTTGATATGGGTAAATACGATCAGCACATTCTTGAAGATTACACCAAAGCTGAACTAGATGAGCTAGACGCATACCTTGACCACAAGCGCGATCTAAACTTTTCATATGCCGCTGTAAAACAGCTTGAAGGTAAGTACTTCGTTCAAAACCGTGTATCTGGTGAAATTTACGAAAGTGCTCAGTTCCTATACATTCTGGTTTCTGCTTGCCTATTTGCTAAATATCCGAAAGAGACACGTCTTGACTACATCAAGCGTTTCTATGACGCGACATCGACATTCAAGATTTCACTACCTACACCGATCATGTCTGGTGTACGTACCCCTACTCGTCAGTTCAGCTCATGTGTATTGATCGAGTGTGGTGACAGCCTTGATTCAATCAATGCAACAGCAAGCTCTATTGTACGTTACGTCTCTCAACGTGCTGGTATTGGTATCAACGCTGGTCGTATCCGCGCTCTAGGCTCTGAAATCCGTGGTGGTGAAGCATTCCACACCGGTTGTATCCCGTTCTACAAATACTTCCAGACAGCAGTAAAATGTTGTTCTCAAGGTGGCGTTCGTGGCGGTGCAGCAACCGTCTTCTACCCACTATGGCACGGTGAATCTCAAGCACTGATGGTTCTTAAGAACAACCGTGGTGTTGAAGAAAACCGTGTACGTCACATGGATTACGGCGTTCAGTTAAACCGCCTTATGTACCAACGCTTGGTTGAGGGTGGCAACATTACGCTATTCTCTCCTTCTGACGTACCAGGCCTATACGATGCGTTCTTCGAGAACCAAGACGAGTTCGAACGCCTATACGTGAAATACGAGAACGATCCTTCTGTTAAGAAAGAAACTGTCAAAGCGATTGAGATGTTCTCTATCTTGATGCAAGAGCGTGCGTCTACAGGTCGTATCTACATTCAAAACGTTGACCACTGTAACACTCACAGTCCATTTGACTCAGAAGTTGCTCCTGTACGTCAATCTAACCTATGTCTAGAGATCGCACTGCCGACGAAACCTCTGACAAATGTAGAAGATGATTCAGGTGAGATTGCACTATGTACGCTTTCTGCGTTTAACCTTGGTGCGATTAAATCACTCGACGATTTCGAAGAGCTGTCTGAGCTAGTCGTACGTGCACTAGATGCATTACTTGATTACCAAGACTACCCTCTTCCAGCAGCGTACAAATCAACAATGAACCGCCGTACTCTAGGTGTTGGTGTTATTAACTACGCTTACTACCTAGCGAAAAATGGCGTTAAGTACTCTGATGGTAGTGCAAACGGTCTAACTCACCGTACATTTGAAGCAATTCAGTACTACCTACTTAAAGCGTCAGTTGCACTAGCGAAAGAACAAGGCAAGTGTCCATCTTTCCACGAAACAAACTACGCGAAAGGTCTACTGCCAATCGATACCTATAAGAAAGATATCGATTTAGTATGTGATGAGCAGTTGCATTACGACTGGGATGGTTTACGTGAAGAGATCGTTACTCACGGTCTACGTAACTCAACGTTAACAGCACTAATGCCTTCTGAGACATCATCGCAAATCTCTAACGCGACAAATGGTATTGAACCACCACGTGGTTACGTATCAGTTAAGGCTTCTAAAGATGGTATCTTGAAGCAGGTTGTACCAGAATTCACTGAGTACAAAGATAACTATGAATTGCTATGGAACATCGGCTCTAATGACGGTTATCTACACCTAGTTGGTATCATGCAAAAGTTCGTTGACCAAGCTATTTCAGCGAATACGAACTATGACCCAACTCGTTTCGAAAGCGGTAAAGTACCGATGAAGAAACTGCTGCAAGATCTTCTAACAGCGTACAAATATGGTGTTAAAACGCTTTACTACCATAACACTCGTGATGGTGCGAGCGATGACCAGAAAGACGCTGTACAACCACAAGACGACGATTGCGCGGGTGGCGGTTGTAAGATTTAACCCATAATCCCCTCTATTGGGATTATTAGGCTTAACAAAACTATTGGCCCCTCAGCTTGAGGGGCATAAAAGGAATTGAGGCATCATGGCTTACAGTACTTTTAACCGAACTAAGAACGACCAACTGAAAGAACCAATCTTCTTGGGTCAATCGGTAAACGTTGCACGTTACGATCAACAAAAATTTGAAATTTTCGAAAAATTAATCGAGAAGCAACTGTCTTTCTTCTGGCGTCCAGAAGAAGTGGATGTATCGAGTGATCGTATCGACTACAACAAGCTACCAGATCACGAAAAACACATTTTCATCTCAAACCTAAAGTACCAAACACTACTGGATTCTATTCAGGGTCGTAGCCCTAACGTTGCGCTACTTCCATTGGTTTCTCTACCAGAAGTAGAAACATGGATTGAGACTTGGTCTTTCTCTGAGACTATCCACTCGCGCTCTTACACTCACATCATCCGTAACATCGTTAATGATCCGGGCCTTGTGTTTGATGATATCGTTGAAAATGAACACATTCTAAAGCGTGCTAAAGATATTTCACGCTACTACGATGACTTGATCCAACTGACTAACGACTACCACCGTTACGGTGAAGGCAAACATACAATCAACGGCGAAGAAGTGACTATCACTCTTCATGACCTGAAGAAAAAACTTTATGTGTGCCTAATGTCAGTGAACGCACTAGAAGCGATTCGTTTTTACGTAAGTTTCGCATGTTCATTTGCATTTGCTGAACGTGAGTTGATGGAAGGTAATGCAAAAATCATCAAACTAATTGCTCGTGATGAAGCGCTACACCTAACGGGTACACAGCACATGATTAACCTGCTTCGTAACGGTCAAGATGACTTCTCATTCATGCAGATCGCAGAAGAATGTAAGCAAGAGTGTTTCGACCTATTCAAAGAAGCGGCTGAGCAAGAAAAAGAATGGGCAGAATATCTATTTAAAGATGGCTCAATGATTGGTCTGAACAAAGACATTCTTTGTCAATATGTTGAGTACATTACCAATATCCGTATGCAAGCTGTTGGCCTTGGCGCAGCTTACCCAGAAGCGACATCGAACCCAATTCCATGGATCAACGCTTGGTTATCTTCTGATAACGTTCAGGTTGCTCCTCAGGAAGCAGAGATTTCATCTTACCTAGTTGGTCAGATTGATAGTGATGTTCGTGCGGATGACTTTAAGGACTTCGAACTGTAATGCCAACAATCAAAATCAACGGAATGACACCTATTCAATCTCACCCCTCGAATACCATTCTAGAAACAATGGAAAACGCAGGAGTAGAGCCAGAATACAATTGCCGTGACGGACACTGCGGCGCTTGTCGCTGTAAGTTGATCTCAGGTGAAGTGGAATACGTTGGTTTTGCTATGGCTTATACCGAAGAGCGCGAAATTTTACCGTGCATCTGTAAAGCAAAGTCTGATATCGAGATTGAAGGTGTTCAGTATGCGCTAAAAGAAAAACGCGCATAGTACATTTTTAGTCATCAAAAAAGCCCTTTAGTTCACCACTAAAGGGCTTTTTGTCTATGAAGAATAAGGTGTATAAGCTAGTCACGCGAGTTCCAGCAGATATAGTAAAGTGAATAACTATACAACTATTAAAAGAGTAAGGCTTGCGCTTGCTTTTATGCGTTTAATTTAGCAGGCGCACGCGACAAAAATGCATCAGCGGTCAGCATAGACACGGCTTTATCACCGATCTCTCTTCCATCGTCATCAAAAAGCGAAAGGTGGTAGCCTAAGCTATCCCCTACGATTTTTTCTTTCGGAGCTTGTCGCCACAAAGAGATCATATCTTGACGCTCATCCTTAAGTGCCTCACCCAAAATAACTTTTTGACTAGCAACTTGGTACCATACAAGGATTTTGGACTGACTAAACATACTAACCCCTCCGTGAAAATAGCGATTCGAGTAGTCAGTTTATCCTCTTCACCAGCAAAAATAAGTACCAAAAGTGAGACATTTTTGGCTTCTATTTAAAATCATTGAGTTAAGCTATATATGAATGCGCTATAAAAAAATATTTAACTGATTAAAATGAAATATCAAGTGCATTCATTTGCTTATTACAGAATGCCAACCCAAGCCGAATTGACAAATATAAATAGTCAGCTCACTGAATTATTATGCGCCAATTGCACTTCGTGGAATAAACATCTCTTTTTCACGAGTCAATGAGCTGTAACTTGCAAACATA
Source organism: Vibrio sp. 2433-A1 (assembly GCF_056726085.1). Lineage (NCBI taxonomy): Bacteria > Pseudomonadati > Pseudomonadota > Gammaproteobacteria > Vibrionales > Vibrionaceae > Vibrio > Vibrio sp. 2433-A1. The sequence continues at coordinate 39,516 of NZ_JBRESC010000009.1, read as the reverse complement.
GGTTTAGCGCTTAAGTAACGACGAAGCATATCCGCTGCAATAGTAGTGATAACAAGCGTACGCTCTTTGCGCGAGTAATCTCTATTAAATGTTAGAGTTTGTCCCCACTCACCTTCCGGCGTCGCCAAAGCAACTGAAAACGTCTTGTTGACCACCTTCCCTGTCACTATGGCAATATCAGTCGCGCATTTCTCTTTAGTCGCACCAACAAGTGCTAATACCGAAGCTAACACGTCATCACTACCTTCAGCTAATGCCACTTTTTCGCCTAACACCCAGCCGTGACCACAATACTCTGCCGCACCTTCATGAGATTGAACCCATTGAGATAACGCACCATAAGTTGATTGTTCTGCAGTAGAGATTGACTGCTTCTTATCTAAGATCAAATGGGCGACGTGATCTTGCATAGACTCATCAATGCTCACAACATTGGCTTCCACCAAGCTAAAAATCATCTGTAGCAGCTTTACACGTCTATCTAGATCTTCTTTTGGCCCAAACAACTTAACCTCAATATACGGAAGGTATGAGCGATAGCCTAAGCTATACCCTTCAGGAAGCTGCATCTTATCGAGCTTATCGGAAAGCGCCGATTCCGAAGTACCAAATGTATACAGCTTGCTACACTCTTGACCACTGATGTCTGGGTAACAACGCTTAATATCAGGCAGAACTTGCTGATCTACCATTAACTTAAATTCACTCGGCACACCTGGCGTAAAATAGAAATCACAGTCGTTAAAGGTGACCTTGAAGCCACAAGCCGTACCTATTGGGTTATCAAGTAATTGCGACCCTTTCGGCAGCATCGCTTGCTTAATATTACTTTCTGGCATTGTGACCCCCCTTGCAGCAAAAAATTGCTCCAAACGAGTCTGCCATTCAGGGAAAAGAGTCAGTTCTGTTTCTGCCGCAACAGCCGCCGCCTCAGAACTCAGATCGTCAGCTGTTGGCCCTAAGCCACCATTGACCACAACGACATCACAATTAAAGCTCAGCATCATCAGCTCTTCGATCAAAGAAGACATTTCATCGCCTACCGTCGAACGTTTAGTCACGCTGTAACCATGCTCAAAGAAACGTTGAGACAACCAAGCGGCATTCGTATCAACAATATCTCCGTGGAGGACCTCTTCCCCAGTGCTTAGCATTGCAATTTTTAACATCGTTTATCCTTAGTGGGAAATGTCACACATTTGATGAGTTTACCGTTAATTCCTATCGCAATCCGGTAAAAAACGTCTAAGTTTCTAATTTAGAACAAATACTGGTTCCCATTACTCTGACTTTAATAGATAATTGTGAACCCGATCATTAAAAAATAATAACTGTGGAGTTTTCCGTGTTTAAAAAGAGCATCGCCGCTTTATTGATGTCAGCATCTGCATGTGCCAACGCCAATATCTACGACTCAAGTCAGCATATTGAATTTTCATACACTGTAGACCAAGCTGAGTTCGACACGCTCTCTTACAACTCTTATCAGTACACCTCTCAAGACCCATATTCATTAAGCCTTACTGAAGACAACTTAAAGCTAGAAGATCCAGGTTTACCAAAATACCTTACAGCTTCAAGTGAAAAAGATTGGGATTACTTAATGGGCCAAACTTACACCATTCTTGGCTTAAGTGTTGCGACCGTTGGTCTAATGACTCTACTACCTGAGTCAATCACTAAATGGGATGAGGAAAATCGTAATCTAAGCGGCTTAGGCTCAAAATGGAAGGACAACGTCACTTCAGGTCCAGTTTGGGACCGTGATGAACACTTCTTAAACTACATCATGCACCCATACTTCGGTGGTGTTTACTATACCGCAGCCCGCCATGCTGGCTTTAATGAGTTTGAGTCTTTCCTTTACTCTGCCACTATGTCGACATTCTTCTGGGAATACGGTGTAGAAGCTTTTGCTGAAGTTCCATCATGGCAAGATATCTTCATCACTCCATTCTTCGGTGCTGTTGTTGGTGAAATGATGTTTGAAACGGAGCAAGGCATCGTCGCATCAGGCGGGGAAGTTATGGGTTCAGAAACCATAGGTGACGTCACGCTATTCTTCTTAAACCCTGTTGGTCACATTCACGGCTGGGTAAGTGATGCATGGGGTGGTAGCGCAGAATTCCAATACAGCAGTACTCCATGGTTTGGTAACCAAGATGCCGCGCAGTTCGCGATGGATGCGGGTGCAAGCTATGACAACGCATTCTACGGCGTGGAAATGAAGATCAGCTTCTAACACGATCCACGATCACGCAATTTGAAAAAGCGACGTTCATACGTCGTTTTTTTGTGCTCTCGTTAAAATAACCGTAATACCAACAATAGATTAGGGCCAAAAATTGACCTAGCTCAAACCTAAATCCCCTGTACTTCCTAAACTGACGTTAGGCACCGATTCGTCTTTCATCGCTGTAGAGATTGAATAGTCATGCCTTACTCAGCGCTAGGAGGCCTAATATGAACAGCACATTCATTGTAAATTTTGTCGGTAAAGCAACCCCAGCAACCATTAAACAACTTGCTGCCATCACACATGAAAACGATGGCAAATGGCTTATTAGCAAAGTTAATTTCATCGAAAATCAGGTTGCAGCAGTTATTAAAGTCGAATTACCTTCAGATAACGCTCAATTGGTAAAAGATGCTTTTTCTTCTCACCCAGATTTGCTGGTGCAAATTACCGATTCTGATCTGAATAGCCACAGTGCAGATACCATTTACCAGTTACGACTCGACTCCAATGACCGCGCGGGTATCGTAAATGAAATTACTCACGTACTGGATGGTCAAGGTATTAGCATCTTAGATATGGACTGCCAACGGGTGTTTATTGCTGGTGGTGGCGGTGTTAGCTCTAGCTTATTTACTGCTAATATCGCAATGCGTCTCCCGACCGAAGTGTTGATCGACGATGTCGCCAAAGAGCTAGAAGCATTAAGTGAAGATACACGCGTTATGGTTGAAGCCTAACCGAAAAACAGCCATCAATATCTCTATTGATGGCTGTTCACGCTTATCTGTTCAATTACGGCTTAACAGTTGCTACCCTTAGCTAGCCAATCAACCTTTACAAGGTATCCGAATTGAACGCAACAAAAACACTTACTTTTGCCACCGCTAACTTGTTTAATTTCCTTAAGCCACCCGACGCTTTTTATGAGTTTTCTAATATCTATGATCAACAAGAGTGGCAAGCTAAGTGCCAGTGGACAAAATCGCAAATTACTCATCTAAACGCTGATATCATCGGCCTGCAGGAAGTCTTTAGTATAGAAGCCGCCCAACAGCTTCTCGCTGAATGTGACTTCCCCTATTTTGTCACCGTAGATACACCAAAATCCGAAAGTGATTATATTTATTCTCGCCCCGTCGTTGCCTTGGCGTCGAAGTATCCTATTACTCACGCAGAGGCCGTCCAACCTTTAAACGAGTGGGCTAAAGCCTATCAGGTTGAGTTACCCCAATTTAGTCGCAAACCCATCCATGCTGTTATCAAAGTGCCAACTATTGGCGATGTTTCAGTGTATGTTTGTCATTTGAAGTCTCAACGTGCCACTGACCCAGCGATGCAAGGCGAGACAAGTCAGCTCCTTGGCCAGTGGCTATCAAGTCAATTACGAGGCTGGGAAGCGGTGATGCTTAAACTGTATATGGACAAACACTATCAGAAATCACCAATGCCTACTGCTCTGCTCGGGGACATGAACCAACCTTTGACCAGCGACATCACACGGCTACTAACTCTACAAACAGATGATGAAGGTGAAGCTTTGGTTTTAACCGATAGCTGGCAGGCTTATACAGATACGGACGCGTCCCCTACCCGCGCTGCGACTCATTATCATTTTTCACAAGGAAACGTGCTCGATTACGTTATCCTCTCTCAAGAGTTTCAGCCTGACTCCCAACGCTCTATTGCAGAAGTTACTAGCTATCTTGTCCAAGATCAGCACCTGATTAACCCAATCTATCAACAAGATAAGCAAGCAAGCGATCACGCCTTTGTAGCCGTGGGCACCCAGTTCTTGGTTTAACGATAAGTATTGAAGGGTGATATCTGGTAATTGCCATCGCAACATCAAAAAAGCAGAAAAAACCTCTCACTGGGCGATGTACTTATTCATTATTTATAACTTACTCAACTGACCACTGAGATAACGAACGTTTAAAATCTGAATAATCGAATTCGTTCAGCTTTTGGATATTACCACTTGAGCGCTTACAATAGACCGAAGGCATGCGTAATCCGTTAAACCAATTGAGCTTAACCATGGTGTAACCAGCACTATCAAGAACGTGCAGACGCTGGCCAATTTTCAGAGGCGCTTCAAACTTCGCTTCGCAGAACTGATCACCCGCAAGGCAAGAACAAGAACCAATTACATACTCATGCTCACCGGTTTCTGATGCTTCAAGAACAGAAGCTGGCTCGTCGTAGATAAGCGTATCGAGTCGGTGCGCTTCTGTTGCTGAATCAACAATCGCTGTTTTCTTCACGTTTTCAACAATATCAACCACTGTCACTACAAGGTCGGTTGTCTTTGTGATGATCGCTTCGCCCGGCTCCAAGTACATTTGAACACCATGCTTCTCAGAGAATGCTTTAAGCGCAAGACCAAGCTTATCGATATCATAGCCCGGCCATGTAAAGAACACACCACCGCCCATACTCACCCAATCTAGCTTATCGAGATATTCACCAAACTGCTCTGAGATTGAATCTAGCAAGCCGATAAACGCATCCACATCTTTGTTTTCACAGTTCATGTGGAACATCACGCCATCGATATCTTCAAATACTTCTGGTTTGATATGATCTGCTTGAACACCTAAGCGAGAGAACTGACGCGCCGGGTTTGCCAAGTCTTGACCTGCATAGCTTACACCTGGATTTAATCGCAGGCCGATTGAAGCTTTGCCTTCGATAATATGACGGTACGCCGCAAGCTGAGACTGCGAGTTGAAGATCATCTTGTCACAGATATCTGCCACTTCACGAACATCATCTTCACTGTAGCCAACACTGTACGCGTGAGTTTCACCACCAAAGGTCTCATAGCCAAGTTTTACTTCAAAAGGACCAGAACTTGTCGTGCCATCTAAATAAGGCTTGATGATGTCAAATACACCCCAAGTCGAGAAACACTTCAGCGCAAGCACCAGCTTAACGCCAGAGATCTCTTTTAGCTGTTTTGCTTTCTCTAGGTTCTCAATCAACTTATCTTCGTTGATCATAAAGTATGGGGTTTTAAGTTCTTCTTTCTTAAATGTCATTTTCTATACGCACTCAAGCAGCATCTAAAGATGGAAAGGAAAATTAAAAGGTTGGTGTGATTTAGTTTGATTTGTCCTGTCCGAACGCAGTGAGTTACAAAATCAAACTAAATAATACCAACACCTTAAGGCAATCATCGCTAAAAAGGGAACAATCCGTGTCCCCTTTAATAAGTAATCAGACCAAATGGTCAGTTCTTATTTTTCCAATTCATGGATCAGTGGTAGACCTTGACCTGCTTCAAGCTCTTGCACATGCCAATCTAGACCAATGCTAGGCATCGTTTCTAGGAATGGATCTGGGTTTAGCTGCTCCATGTTGAACACGCCTTTATCTGCCCACTCGCCACGGAAGAACTGAAGCGCAGCAGTGATCGCTGGTACACCCGTTGTGTATGAGATCGCTTGGTGCTCAACATCTTCGTACGCTACTTCGTGGTCAGCGTTGTTGTAGATGAATACGCTACGCTCTTTACCATCTTTCTTACCTTGAACCCAAGTACCGATACACGTTAGCCCCGTGTAACCTGGTGCTAGAGATGTTGGGTCAGGTAGCAGTGCTTTCAGTACATGAAGAGGCTGAACCACAGTACCATCATGCAGTGTTAGCGGATCTGGGCTAAGCAAACCGATATCACGCATACAGTTGAAGTAGTTTAGGTACTTATCACCAAAACCCATCCAGAACTCGATACGCTTAGCAGGAATGAACTCTTTCATTGAGCGAACTTCGTCGTGCGCCATAGAGTAAACTTTGTGTGTACCACAGTTCGGGAAATCAAATTCAAGCATACGAGAATGACAAGAAACCTGTTTCCACTCTTCGTTTTCCCAGTAGAAAGAGTCGCCTTGGATCTCAAGCATGTTTGTTTCAGGATCAAAGTTAGTCGCGAACTTCTTACCGTGGTCGCCTGCGTTAACATCCATAACGTCAATCGTATCGATCTCATCAAACAGATGCTTAACAGCGTAAGCAGCGAATACTGACACAACGCCCGGATCGAAGCCAGCACCAAGAATACCTGTGATACCCGCTTCAACGAACTTCTCGCGGTAACCCCACTGCCAATCATAAGCTTGTGGTACTTGCTGACCTTCAGAACATAGGTCAACCGCTACTGATGTATCTAAGTAAGAGACTTTCGCTTGGTAACATGCTTCCATAATCGTCATGTTTACCCACGGAGGACCTGCGTTAATCACTAGATCCGGCTGAACTTCTTTAATAAGCGCAACAAGTGCATCAACGTCGTCAGCGTTCACTGCACGAGCTTCTAGTTTCTTAGATGCATCTTTCAGATTATTTTTCTTCTGAATAGATTCGATGATCTTTTCACATTTGCTCACTGTACGTGACGCGATTGTGATATCACCTAGTACGTCGTTATTTTGTGCTGCTTTATGTGCTATAACCCAGCCAACGCCGCCTGCACCAATCTGTAGAATTGCCATTGTTTTCGTTACCTCTATTTCGCTAGCTCAGCCGCTAGAGTATGGATTTTTGTTAGTAAAGATTCGAAGTCCGCAATCTTTAAACATGGGTTCAAAATCGTAAATTTCAGTGCGGACTTTCCGCCCACGACTGTTTCTCCAAGAACAGCAACGCCGCGAGTGAGCGCCTCTAGTCTTAGAGCTTTATTGAGTTCATCTAAATCCGTGGCACTATTCCCTAACTGTTCAGGGAGTACTGCGCGGAACAACACCGTCGACAGTGATGGTTGCGCAAGAAGTTCAAAACCTTCATGGTCTTGCACTAGAGAAGCGACCTGCTGAGTCTGCTCAAGCAAGTGATCGTACATTTCACCTAACATATTTGGCCCAACGCTTTGCATCGTCATAAAAACTTTCAATGCGTCGAAACGTTTGGTTGTCGCAATAGACTTATCAACCAGGTTAGGCAGTTCATCATGTTCACGATTAAGGTAATCAGCATGATGCAGCAGATACTTAAAGTTAGCCTTGTCTTTCAGCAGTACGGCGCCGCAACTGATCGTTTGATAGAACAGTTTATGAAAATCAACACTGACAGAATCCGCACGCTCAATACCTTTTAAACGATCTTTATGACTACTTAGAATTAGCGCGCCACCGTAGGCACTGTCTACGTGGAACCAAAGTTCATTGTTAGCCGCTAGATCAGCAATCGCCTCTAAATCGTCAATCGCGCCGTGGTCAGTCGTCCCAGCAGTACCCACGACCGCAAATGGAATTAAACCTTCGGACTTTAACGTGTCGATTTCAGCGTTAAGTGCATCAACTTTAATCGTACCGTTATCATTAACGTCAACACAACATACGGCATTTTCACCCAATCCTAACAACGATGCTGACTTTTGCACAGTGAAGTGAGACTTTTTAGAGCATAGAATACGGAGCTTGTTGGCGTATTCAGGTAAGCCCAGTTTTTGAATCGAATGATTGTCGAATTTTTCCGCGATCCAATCACGCGCCAGCAGTAAGCCCATCAAGTTGCTTTGTGTGCCACCACTGGTGAAAATGCCATCCGCTTGAGTGCCAAGGTCATACTTGTCACACATCCAGTCAACAACTCTCTGCTCGACATACGTTGCAGCAGAGGCTTGGTCCCATGAGTCCATAGATTGGTTTAGAGCAGCAATCATCGCTTCAGCGACAACTGAAGACATCAACGGCGGTGTATGCAGATGCGCAATACAGTCAGGGTGCTGAACAATGATGGAATTCTTCGCGACAAGCTCTGCTGTGTCACCAATCACATCCACTAGCGAGGCGTTTTTGTTGTCTAGGTCAACAGCATTGATCGCTTGTTCGAGTCGCTTAGGCTCTAAGCCAGAGTATGGCGCATCAACTTGCTCAAATACTGACTTCATCGCCGCAGCTGTATGATTCATCACTTTCGCGAACTCATCACTGCCCGCTTTACCGGCATGAATAAAGTGCTTCTTCCAAAATTCGTTTGACTCTTCTTGGGTTACTCGCTGGCCACCTGCCGCAAGTATCGCTTCTTCAAGCACACGCAACGCAAAGTCAATTTGTTCGAATGAGATAATTAAAGGGGGTAAGAAACGAATCACAGAACCGTCACGACCACCTTTCTCTACCATCAAACCACGCTCTAACGCAGCGCGCTGAATTTTAAGCGTTAGCTCACCATCCGCGAGTGGCTCTCCGAACTTATTCAGTTCCGTGCCCGGTTTGCGGATCTCAACGCCTAGCATCAAACCCTTGCCACGTACATCTGCAATGCAGTTAACGCGCTTTTGAATCGCTTCTAAGCCATGGCGTAAATACTGACCTGCAACATTCGCATGACCCACTAAGTCGTCACGCTCAATGATCTCTAGCGCTTTTGCACCTGAAATCATTGCTAATTGGTTTCCGCGGAAAGTTCCTGTGTGCTCACCCGGCTTCCACGTATCGTGTTCTTTGTTGATAACCAACAGAGACATCGGCAAGCCACCACCAATCGCTTTCGACAGACACAAAATATCAGGAACAATACCCGCTTCTTCAAACGCAAAGTTGTAACCTGATTTACCAACGCCGCACTGAATTTCATCAAAGATAAGAAGAATATCGTGCTCATCACAAATACGGCGCAATTCACGCAGCCAAAATGCCGGCGCTGGTACAACGCCTCCCTCACCTTGTACTGGTTCAACGATCATCGCGGCAGGTTTCATAATGCCTGCCTCGTCATCATTGAGTAGACGCTCGATATAGCGGATACCCGCTTTAGCACCTTCATCACCACCAAGACCAAAAGGACAACGCAAATCGTAAGGGAAAGGCATGAAATGGACATCAGACATCAGTCCGGTACGGCGCGCTTTGGTGCCTAAGTTACCCATCATGCCCATGGTACCGTTGGTCATGCCATGATATGCACCACGGAAGGCAAACATGGTATTGCGACCCGTTGTTTGCTTCGCAAGCTTAATCGCCGCTTCAACTGCATCAGCACCAGAAGGGCCACAAAATTGAATAACGCTATTTGCAGCAAGCTCTTGCGGTAAAAAGTTCTTCACTGACTTGATAAACGTTGTTTTTGCTTCGGTTGGTATATCAAGTGTTTGGTACGGAAGACCTGAGTCCAATTGCGACTTTAACGCTTGATTGATCTCTGGGTGGTTATAACCCAAAGCAAGCGTGCCCGCCCCGGCAAGACAATCTAAGAAAAGCTGACCACGTGTATCTTCAACCAATGCGCCATAAGCTTGTTTAATGGCAATAGGTAGTCGACGTGGGTATGAACGAACCTCAGATTCGTGCATTTCTTGATCGAGTAAAATTTGATCCGGTGTTAGGTCGTATAGACCCTCAATCACTGGAATCTGAGTTGAAAATGGAGTTGCGATCTCCGCATTGATTACTGCGTTATCGACTTCAAAGGCTGTGCTCATGATTTAATCCCTTGAAATGTAATACTTCCCTCTTTCGCCAAATTACGAATATGAAGGTGTAACAAGCCATTCCGCGTTATTTCTAAATAGCGCGTACAGCAAATCGATCCATCAAACTGATGGACTACATGTCAGGAGTTAGATCAAGGTTCAGTAATGCAACTGTCTTGTAAAACAGGGCATTGAGGAAGAACTAAGCTGATTAATGTGTGTTTGTTAAGTGAGTTCATGTTGGGTTTCCCATTTACATGCCACCAAGTGACATTAGTATCCCGTCTATCAACAACAAGAGGTTGCTGATACCTACCCTACGCAAAAATACTCAGCTCGAATATTAACTACGCGTATCCCCCAGAATATCGACTTTTCGACTCTCCTCCGAGATTGCGGCGAAAATTATCACAATTTGAAATCATCTGGCAATATTTTTTCATCAAAGACACGCAAATAATGACTTAACTATCAAAAAGGCCAACCGTTTGGCTGGCCTAATATTCTACTTGTTGACATTACGCGGCATCTGTTTTGAGTACTTGAGTTAGCATCTCCAATTCACTGGTAATTGTGTTATTAGTAATAAAACCTGCTTCTTCAAACGCATCAGTCACACCTTCTAGGATAATGGTCTGCTCGCGTCCATCATCCGTTACTGTCATCACAACGTTTTCACCATCAACTTCCGCAGATATTGAGTCAATCAAATCACCAACCAGCACGTTATCATCCTCTTCTAAGATGCCTCTTAGGTCGAGAAGGTCTGAACCTAACTCAAAATTATCAACAACATCAGTGCCGTTATCTAGCGTAGAATCCAACCATGTGAAGATATTGGCGTTTTCATCACCCAGCATCATTTGGTTACCCAGATCGGCATCAAGTGAATCACCGAGCCCTGCTGAAAGGACTTCATACTCAGGTGAGTCTTCGACATCAATGGTGACCGTTGACTCATTACTGATTGCCAGCTCTGAATCGACCGCAACGTAATCGAAAGTCACATCTTCGGTAATCTCTTCCGTACCAGATAGGTAACGTAGCTCCCAGTTACCGCCTGTACCGCTGAGCTCCATAGAGACAATTGGATTATCTGGAGAAGAGTAGCTGAACTCATACAATAGTTGTTCATTACCGACATCGCCTTCATCTTTCTGGTATTGCTCTACGTGGGTAGTACCATCCACGAAGGTATACGTGACCTCAACATAAACATTACTATTGGCTGTAAACGCCCCTCCCATACCATCTAATCCAAACGTCACCACTCCAAGAGGGTTATTGCTTAGGTCGATGATTAAGGTTTCTTGCTTGTTCATACCGTTACCATCAGTATCACCAATACCCCAGCCTACATGGTTAGGGCCGCCAGTGTATTGTTTCAGAGCTTTGTCATTGTTATCAGTAATGCTGACCCCAATGGTATTTCCGTTTTCTAAAGTAATAACTCTTTCAGTATCACTGACATACTCGCCCCAGTTGTAGAAGCCATCTTCACCAAGAACAATATCCGCGGGATCACCGCTATGCCCCATTTCAAACGGGTCACCAACGCCCGGTACATAAGTAAAGTTGTCAGGATCAAACAACTTACTTGGGTCAATCTCTTCACCTAAAACATGTAAGTCAGCTTCAGTAACTACACGGGTATCACCAAAGTCATCGGTATAGAGCAAGGTGCCATACTGAGGTAAAGACGTGATCATGATATTGAGTTGGATGCCGTTAAAGTCATCATCTTCGTCTGAAATATGATCTAAAGATTCGTCATCAGAGTCGAAGATAATTGGAACAATAATCGCGTCACCCGCATCGACGTTAAAGTCTTCGGTCACAGGCAGCTCATTCACATCCAGTTCTGATAGGTCCACGTCCACATAGGTTGTTAGTTCACCATCTGTAGCTGCAACCGTAATGACATGCTCATTAGGAAGTGACTCGAAATTGTTGGTAAACGCCTCAACACCTGCTGCTGTCAGTGAAATTTCACCGCTTTCACTATTTATTTCAAACAAATCTTGGTCGTTGAATTGGAGGTTTGCACTGATGCTATACGTAACGACATCGCCGGCGTCTTCGTCTGTCGCGCTCACGCTACCGATGACATAGTCGTCGGTCGAGTTTTCGTTGTAGCTAAACTCATAGCCCCCTTCAGGCTCATCAAACACTGGCGCTTCATTGATATCCAACTCTGACAAATCGACTTCAACGAAGGTCGTTAGCTCACCGTCCGATGCGGCCACTGTGATGGTGTGCTCATTGGAGAGTGATTCAAAATCATTGGTAAACGCCTCAACACCTGCTGCTGTCAGTGAAATTTCACCGCTTTCACTGTCTATTTCAAACAGATCTTGGTCGTTGAATTGGAGGTTTGCACTGATGCTATACGTAACGACATCGCCGGCGTCTTCGTCTGTCGCGCTCACGCTACCGATGACATAGTCGTCGGTCGAGTTTTCGTTGTAGCTGAACTCATAGCCCCCTTCAGGCTCATCAAACACTGGCGCTTCATTGATATCCAACTCTGATAAGTCAACTTCAACGAAGGTCGTTAGCTCACCGTCCGATGCGGCCACTGTGATGGTGTGCTCATTGGAAAGTGATTCAAAATCATTGGTAAACGCCTCAACACCTGCTGCTGTCAGTGAGATCTCCCCCGTTTCACTGTCTATCTCAAACAGGTCTTGTTCGTTGAATTGAACATTTTCGCTGATGCTGTACGTGACCACGTCACCATCATCTTCATCTGTCGTGCTCACGGTACCGATAACATATTCATCGGTCGAGTTTTCGTTGTAGCTGAACTCGTATCCACCTTCAGGCTCATCAAACACTGGGGCTTCATTGACTCCGATTTCAGTCAACACCACATCAACATCAACTGACTGCGGTTCACCTATACCATCACCCTCTGTAACGGTGACAACGAGATTGTGTACATTACTTAATGTTTCAAAATCATTGGCAAATGATTCTGAACCTGCGGCAGTCAACGAGATCTCACCAGAATCAGGGTCAATTGAGAAGAGAGCTTCCCCACCCTCATTTTCGACATTGGTTGAGATAGAAAAAATAAGTACTTGATTATCTGGGTCCGTTGCTTCGACTTGTCCGACTATTGTGCCTGCTTCACTATTTTCTTCAAAATCAAAACTATACACACCGTCTTCAAAGGCAAAACTAGATAGTTCCCCCTCGCCACCGCCCGGCGCAAAATCATCTGTCGCCACAAACTGAGGCAAATCATTGGTACCATTGATTGTGACCGTTACGCTGCCTAGCGTTCCATCACTCGATTCAATGGAAAATACATCAACAAGTGAATCCCCAATATTAAGTTCGTCAAATGCGCTGTTTGCAACGTATGTCCAATTGCCTTCCGCATCTATAGAGAAAACACCATTCTCACCGGCGACATTTTCCTGAACAACAAAAGTAGGGAAATCAGTTTCCGTCGCTTCAACAGTGCCAGTCACCGCCCATGGCACATCCGTTTCGAACACCGTTACAGCATCATCACCGACAAAGATTGTTTGAGCTACCACTTCAAGGAGCGCTAAACTTTGTGTTTCCGAAAGCCCTTGTGACTCAAGGCCACTCGTATCAAATTCAGTTTCAGCTATAGTTTCAGCGCCAGTCCGCTCTATATCACCTGAACCAGTTAAACTTGAACCATCTTGTCCACCAGCAGCGGTTGCAAAATCTTCATTTTGAGTTGGGTCGACACCTTCTTCAATTTGCTCGATAATCGACGCAATTTCGTTGTCTAGCTCAAGAGAAAAATTATCTCCTCCTTCTCCTACTAGCTGCGCTTCGAGACCAAAGTTATTCGGTGCATCTTCAGTCGCTGCTGTAGCACCTTGCCCAACAATCACGATGACTTCACCCGGTCCAGGAACTTCACCTGGAAGCAGTTGCCTGATCTCCCCATTAATGTCGATGACTACGGTGGTATTGTTTAGCATTAACGGCGCTAGACTCTTAGCATTCATAAGCGGATCTCCCCTTTAGCGGTGCACAGTCCCCCGCCCCCAATTAATAGGAACCAATACACCGCACGCACTGCATTACCTAAAATCTAGTCGCTGCACTATTTATAAACCAGTCAATAGCAAAAAAGTGCTAACGAAAGTCTAAAGATCATTACACGCGAAGATCTTTTTAAATCGGAGTGTCTCATTTTTAGTAATCGTCTACTAAGCTAACTGATAATTACACCTGCAATCTAACAGGTGATAACTACCCGGTTCATCTAAGCCTTAATTGTGTATTAATTGAGGAGGTTACCTTGAATTTGAAGAAGTCATTTATGGCGATTTGCGCAGTAGTATTTAGTTTCGCAACTCAAAGCCAAACATTGGAACAAGCCGTAGCAATCACCATCGCTACTAATCCAGAAATTAAAAGTTCTTACAATGAATACCAGAGTGCTGTTAAGCAAAATGATGCCTCTGTGGGTGCATATCTACCCAGCTTGGACCTCGATGCAGGCATTGGTTACGAAGGAATCGACCCAGCTGAATCGACAGGTAGGCCAGATACTGACCTGACCAGAAAGGAAGCAACTTTAAGCGTTACTCAGCTCATATGGGATGGCAACGCAACACTCAATGATATCGACCGTACCTCGGCCGAAGCTGAATCCCTCCGATGGCAATTGCTAGCAAACGCTTCAGACCTCGCGTTACAGGTTACTCAAATTTACTTAGATGCAGTAAAAGCGACCGAAGTACTCGCACTTTCTGAGAGCAACTTAGCCGTTCATAAAAAAATCTACCGTGATATTCAAAGACGAGCTGATTCTGGCATTGGGTCAACGGCCGATGTTTCTCAGGTTGAAGCTCGTATAGCAAAAGCCCATGGTAATTTACTCGCTGCACAAAACAATCTTGTTGATACACATACCCAGTTTCGCCGTGTAGTCGGACAAGAGCCTCTCGGTTTGATCTACCCTAGAGCTGATGAAACCAAGCTCCCACTGTCGTTAACCGACGCCCTCGTTCAAGCCTTTGACGTACACCCTGTAATTAAGGTATCCATAGTCGACGTCGATTCAGCTCGCTTTCAATATAAACAGTCAAAGGGAAACTATTACCCAACGCTATCGATTGAAGCCAGTCAAACATGGCGAGATGATGCGGGTGGTGATGAAGGACGCAGCGATGAAACTCTAGCGATGCTTCGTATGCGATATAACCTATACAACGGCGGCTCAGATAGTGATCTGTCTGAACGTGCAGCATATCAACTCAATCAAGCGAAGGATCTTAGGGATAATGCTTATCGTCAAGTAGAGGAAGGGTTACGACTTTCTTGGAGTGCGCTCGATCTAACACTCCAACAAAAGAATTTCCTTGCAGACCACGTAGACTCTGCTTCAGAAACCGTGATCGCCTATGAGAAACAATACCGAATAGGCCAACGAACCTTACTCGACCTCCTCAATACCGAAAATGAACTGTTTGAGGCTCGAAAAGATTATTTAGACGCTCACTATGCAGAACAATACGCAAAATACCGCGTCATGAACGCAACGGGGAATCTGTTAGATGCACTGCTGGTTGATACCCCTCAAGAATGGACTGAGCGTGTGGAGTACTAATATGAATATTAGAATTTTAATCCCAGTCTTCGCCGTAGTAGCCATACACATGACTAGTGTTATGGCGGAGGATGAATATGAATACGTCGAGCCACCTGTTGCCGACCAAGTTTCAGATTTGACGGACGATGACAAAGATGGAGTGGTCAATGCTCGTGACATTTGTCCCGGAACTCCAATTGGTGCACAAGTTGACAATGATGGTTGTGGAGCTGCAGTTGTTGAAGAAGAAGAACGCCAACTTCGTATCTTGTTTGCCAACGACTCTTATGAAATCAACCCTATCTTCTCTGACCAGATCCAAACCATGGCTCAATTCTTAGAAAAATATCAAAGTGCTTCGATTCAGATTCAAGGCTACGCGAGTAAAGTTGGGGATCCAGAATACAATCTAGAGCTGTCAAAAAAACGAGCTCATGCAGTTGAAGATGAGCTGCTCTATTATGAGGTTGATCCTAAGCGAGTGACGATTGTAGGTTACGGTGAGTCTCGACTAGAAGCTGATGGTGATGATGAAACTTCCCACGCTCTCAACCGTCGTGTAACCGCTACCGTTGTAGGATTAACTGAGAAAGTTATCGATGAATGGACCATCTTTACTATCATTGAGAAATAAATCGATATCAACCATACATAAAAAAGGCCTTGCTCAATCGCAAGGCCTTTAAATTGGACTAAGTTCTAATCCTCAATAACATTTAGATTAGTGATGAGAGTTTAGTTCTTCGTTACTCTCTACTGCTGCATTCTTTGGCAGTGATATGTGAAGTAGGAAGTAACCTAGCAGAGCCGCTGTGGTAGAGCCCATTAAAATACCTAAACGAGCATAAGTATCAAACTCTACATTCACCGTTCCAAACGCCAATGACGAGATAAAGATTGACATCGTAAAACCAATGCCACACAGCACGGACACAGCAAATATATGCATAAAGTTAACGCCTTTAGGCAGTTTAGCAACACCCGACTTCACCGCGACCCAACTGAATGTAAATATTCCTAGAGGTTTCCCTATTAGTAGACCAAGCGCAATACCCAAAGGTAATGCAGAGCCTAAGCTAGATAATGAAACCCCTTCTAATGAAATACCTGCGTTTGCAAAAGCAAAGAGAGGAAGAATAGCAAATGCTACATATGGATGTAATGCATGCTCCATATGTTTAAGTGGAGAATGCTCACCTTTCTTGCCTTTAAGCGGGATAGCAAAACCAATTACAACACCTGCTAGCGTTGCGTGGACACCTGACTTAAGTACGGCGAACCACAAAATGGCACCAACGATCATATACGGCGTCAGTTTGGTTACCTTCTTGGCGTTCAACACAAACAGAGCCGCTGTCATCGCGAACCCAACCGCTAACGCTGTCGTTGATAGGTCACCTGTGTAGAACAGTGCAATAATAACAACAACACCTAGATCATCAATGATTGCTAGAGCAAGTAGGAACACCTTTAAGCTCACTGGCACACGCTTACCCAGTAGCGCCATGATACCTAAGGCAAATGCGATGTCTGTTGCTGCCGGAATTGCCCAACCTTGAATTGCTTGAGCATCGCCAGCGTTGAATGCGACATAAACTAGTGCAGGAGCCAACATCCCCCCGACAGCTGCGATAGCTGGGAAAATAGCCGTTTCTTTAGATTTCAGTGCTCCTTCGAGCAGCTCGCGTTTAACTTCTAAACCAATAAGTAGGAAGAAAACTGCCATTAGGCCATCGTTGATCCAGTGAGAAACTGACATACCTAATATATATGTATGAAGAAAGCCTTGGTATGCGTCGTTTAGATCTGTATTAGCGATTGTCATTGCGATTGCAGCTGCAATCACTAGCAAAATGCCGCCCGCAGACTCCATTTTGAAAAAATCGCGAATAATATCACTCATGAAATTGCCCTTATTTTTATTATGTTAATAAGCGATTAACAAAGAATACAAACGAGTTTATAGAGTTCAATACCTTAGGAATAATCGCTTGTTTAGTGTTTTTATTTCGATTTTTCCGAATAAAACCATCAAATTGCCATTTATTTTCCTTAATTAATTATAGGCAATATCCGCAGATTTCCATACAAACTCCAAAAAGCTGCTTCTCATCACTTGAGAAGGGGCCTAGATAACAGAGCTTATGGTTCTAGTAACCCGTCAACTGCATAAAGCCAACAGCTCGGTGGGTGCCTGTTGTTTTAATCGGCCCTTCACCATAAGGGATGTTGAACGGAAGCCAAATATCACTATTTAGTGCTTGAGCTGTCACATCAATACCATGTTTAGGCACCTTAATAGACCACTTTAAGGGAACGCGTTTGCCATTTTTCAACAAGGTCTCGTTTAGAGGCTCAATGGATATCTCGCTGTCATCCAAGCGTTCTACTTTGCCATCGTTCGATGACAATGTGCCAAACGAGTAAGAAAGCTGCTTATCGTGGCGCGAACGACTTAGCGATATGGTCGTATCGTTATCTAAATGGACAACGAACCAATCCCAACCTCTCTGGCTTTCAGCGAGTAGGCCACTTCCCCACTCTTTACTCATCCATCCTTGGCCAGAAACAGACACCACTTTATTATTATCAAGCTTCAACTCGCCTCTCACCTCAAGGAAAGGAGAAGTAAAGTTATGAGAAGCAATTGGTAATAAATCATGCTTAGGAACATAACCACGTTCACCAGGTATTACAAACGGGCCTTTGGTGAGTGTTTTAAGATTGATTGAAAAATCGTCAGTCTTGACGTCAAGTAATCCTGGAAATGGCGTTTTTCCCAAAGAGCGCCAGTACCAGTTATCAATCCAAAGTTTGAACGGCTGAACTGTCATGCCCGCTTGGCCAATACCACCACGAGCAACACGCTGCTCTCGCCAAACTTGGTCTTTACTAGAGATGACTATATGAGAAATAAATAGCTGAGGGCTCAGCCAGCCGGACATACCACTATCGTTACTAGCAACTCGGAAGTAACTCCACTGGACACCGTATTCGTTGCCCTTTCGGTCTTTCACATTGGCGAAGAAATGCCACCAACCATGTTGGAATTTGTTCTGAAAAGCAAAGTCTCTAGGCAGAATGACTGGGCTATCAGGAAGTACCGGTTCAAAGACTTGATCTCTTGGCGTACGCAAAGCATATGAGAGTTCATCCTCGTGCTCCGCTGCCTCGGATTGATATGAACGATTGAGATAAAGAGTAACGAACGTAACGGCCATCATTACGACAACAAGGAAAATCTTGGTGGTTCTCTTTATCTTAACCTTCATTTACAAAGAATCCCTTAATGCCTTCATTGGCGTACTTTTAATAATCCTAATTACAGGTATTGCCCCGGCGATCATCAGCGAAAGCATCGCCAACGTAGCAGTCTGCATGTATTCACTCGGGATGAACTGCAGCTCTAGTGTCCAACCAAATGATTGTTTAATAATGATATCAACAACTAAGTGGGCTAGTGCAAGACCTAGAGGCATTGCAATCAGTAAAGAGATGGCCCCAAACACGAATAGCTGCAAACTTCCCATTAAGACAAGCTCTCTACCTGACATCCCTAGACAACGGAGCAATGCAATATGTTTTTGCCGCGAGACTTCACCGCCAACAGTAGAGAAGAAGATTCCGAATATCGCAATCACCAAGGTGATATTACCAAGCGTGTCTGCAATAGAGAATGTTCGGTCAAAAACCTTCATCGCTTGATTGTGAATATGACTGTTATCAAACACACGTTCAGAATCGATTCTAAATACGGCTTCGAGTCGACGTTTTAATCCTACCCGATTGACGCCCTCTTTTAGTACTGTGCCTAGGGCGACACTGCCACTTCCAGCATAGGCATACAGCCAATTTCGATGGGAAAGTATCACTTGGTTATACGGATTACCATAATCATAGTAAACCCCCACCACTTGCCAGCCTTGCCCTAACTTACCTGATAAGTCGAGATAATCACCTGGTCTGATGCCAAGTTTAAGAGCCATCGACTCACTGACCATGACACCCTTAGAATGGTGCAACTGATACCAATAGTTTGGTACGCCTAATTTAACCGTGAGCGCATCTAACTCACCTTCTGAAGGACCCGTACTCACAACTTGTAGAGCACCTTTCGCTGTAGAGATTTCTTTCTCCCAACGCCACCAGACAGATTCCACTTCAGGTTGCTTAGATAACCAAGTGCTCATTCGCGCCGCTGAGCTGTTATTTGGGTAGATATATAAATCGGCGGCCAAACGTTGGCTTAACCACTTATCCGTTGTATCACGGAAACTACCAACCATGGTTTCAACACCAATATTGGCTGACATAGCCAACATAAATGCCATGGTTGCGACGCCACGATAACTCATACTTGCAGCGGCATCAGCAAAGAACCAACGTACCTTTACCCAACGCAGCGTATAAGAAAAGCTTTCGAACACTTTCCACACGATATAAGGCGTAAACAGTGCGACACTCAATAACATCAGAGCAATGATAACAAAGCCTGACTCTTGAGTTTGCGGTGCTTGATAAATAGCGACAGCAGCCACACATAGAGCACAAGCGAGCAATGCTTGAACAGTAAACTCAGTGCCAGTGAAACGTACTAGAGATAAGCGAGTCGTCAAACGAACGGGCTGAGAGCGAAGCAAACGAACCAATGGCCATGCACAGGCGATAATCGCACCGAAAGCAGACAGATATAAACTATATAAACTAGTTTGCCACGTCCACTCTATCGCAAGACCGACATTAGCGTTATACAGATCGCCGAGGCTCACAGATACCGTCGGGATTAATTGATTGGCCAATAACATCCCAAACGCATTGCCAAACACCCAGCTGATGACGACTAGCGCAACTAACTCAAGCAGTAACGCTTGGGCCAACTGCCAACCAGACACCCCTGTTTGACGAAGCATTCCGACTAAACGCTGACGTTGCGTCAATGAAAGTGACATCGCTTGATAGAAAATAAACAGACCAACCAAGAAAGCGAGCATACCCATCGCACTCAAGTTCATGTGAAACGCTTGAGTTAATGATTCAAGTTCGGCTCTTGAGCTACGCTTAAGTTCCATTCCGTTGGGCAACATGGATTTAAGCTTGGCCAGTTTTTCTGGTGGCATTTCGCTACAAGCGATCGTTGAAATGCCCGCACTTCGCTCTAGCATGCGAAGTAGTGACATATCAGCAATAATTCGAGTCCCGTTGAGCTGGCCTTTGTCTTCAATAATGACAGGGCCTAACGTGCTGCCATCCGCCAATTCAATTGAGTCTCCATTAGACCACTTCATATGCTTCGCTAGATCAGCACTAACTAAAATTGGGTATGGTGGCTGCATCAGCGCTAAAGAAGAGATATTTTGAAGCAATGTTCCCGATTGAAAATGAATCAGTGCAGCTGGGTCAATGCCGACCAGCATCAAGTCTGCACCGTCAGCGGTATCTACTCGTAAGTTTTCAAATGGTGCACATTGATTAAATCCATCTCTACGCAACTGGACGTAAAAACCTTGAGGGATTTTATTCGTGACATGTTTTGGTCGAATGCGGTATGGAAGTGGATTTGAGAATAGCTTTTCACCATGTTCGTAGCTTTGACGAGCATGTGTGTTGATGGAAGTAACACCAACAAGAAGAGAAACACCTAAGGTAAGACCAAGCCAGACTAAGATTATTTGAAAAGGGTAACGTCTGTAGTGGCCAAGTAGCGCTTTAACTACGGGCCATAACATGAAGTTGTCCTCCTTGAAGTCTCACCTTCCCTTCCATGTGGTCGGCTACTCGCTCACTGTGCGTCACCAATAATAAGGTGCATTCGAGTTGCTTGGTCAACGTCGTCAAAAGACGCATCACCGCTTCTGCGTTTCTTTCGTCGAGACTACCTGTTGGTTCGTCTGCCAAAAGAATTTTCGGCTCCATATATAACGCGCGTGCAATCGCGGCACGTTGCTGCTGGCCACCAGAAACTTCTTCAGGATAACGTCCCAACAAAGGCATAAGATCCAGTGCAGAAAGGATTTGACGCCATAGGCCCTGATCTTCAGGCAGCCCTTTTAGTTGGCGACAAAATCGAATATTGTCAGCGACATTTAGAGTTGGTAGAAGGTTAAACTGTTGAAAGATAAGACCGATGTTGTTGCGACGGTAAGCAGTACGTTTAGTTTCAGAGACGTCGTGCATTGAAAAACTTGGAAACAACACTTCGCCAGAATCAACGGTATCAAGGCCAGCGATAAGGTTTAATAAGGTACTCTTACCTGAACCACTTTCACCCATAAGAGCAACTTGCTCGCCCTGCTTCAATGTTAGCTCAGCACCTTGTAAAACTGGGTGAAACTCACCCCCATCTACGTAGCCTTTACATAGGTCTGTCAGCTGTAACATCGATTCTCTCGTTAACCTTCAAAATAGGAGTGTGAATCTACACTAAATCGCGCTTTCAAGGAAGCAATTTGGATTCTAGATCACAAGATATGCATCAAAACACACTACTTAGACGGTCAATGTCTAATTTTCGATCAAATTTCTAATCCACTTACGTGTATTCATTCGATAGAGAGAACCAAACCATTTAATAAACTCTTCCGTTAAAAAGAGTAAATAGATCCATTCAGGCGACCAGCCTAAGCCAATAGCAGCAAATGCCGCCAGCGGAATACCTATCAGCCATTGCGCGACCAAATCTTGGTATAAACAGAACTTCACATCCCCACCCGCTCGCAATACTCCGACTATCGTCATCATAGGAATGGAACGCAGGATAATCCCGACACTCAAGACGACCATGAATTTCTCTGCGAGTAATCGAGTTTCATTGGTTAATGCGCTAAAGGCATCTAAGACCAATCCTTGAACTAAATAGAGTAAGCCTGCGACCACAATACCAACAAGTAAACTCAGCAGAACCACTCCAATGGCCTGATAGTAAACGGCATCATAGTTTTTGGCACCAATTTGGTTACCCACTAGTACAGCGGCCGCATTGGACATACCGATCAAAAGCGCGAGTGCAATCGACTCTACTGGC
Source organism: Vibrio sp. 2433-A1 (assembly GCF_056726085.1). Taxonomy (NCBI): domain Bacteria; kingdom Pseudomonadati; phylum Pseudomonadota; class Gammaproteobacteria; order Vibrionales; family Vibrionaceae; genus Vibrio; species Vibrio sp. 2433-A1. The sequence continues at coordinate 17,255 of NZ_JBRESC010000009.1, read as the reverse complement.
GTCATGACCGAAAGCGCTGCCAAGCCTTGCACTCCTGATTGACCCATAATGGCGTGATAGGCAAATAACCCCCCAGCCCATGCAAGAAAGTTAAATGTTGTCGGTAAAGACAAACGAAGAAACTTAGCCACACGTTGCCAGACAATCACTTGGCGAATATCTTCAACGCCAAAGGCTAGCAGGTGTTTGCGGGCATAGAGGTAACCAAACAGAGTCGCTACTTCAATCGCACCACTGAGCACTGTCGCGATCGCCGCGCCTTTGATGCCCATTGGTGGCACACCAAATTTACCAAAAATTAGCACCCAGTTAAGGAAGATGTTCGATAATATCCCGATGCCACTAAAGAATGTACTCAAGCCCGGTTTATGCATTGCGCGTAAGCCAACAGACATACTCGCCACACAAGAGACTGCAAACATAGTAACCGAGGTAATAACCAGATATTCACTACCCAGTTGATTAACCTCTGGATCGCTTGTCGCAAGCCCCATGATCTGACTTGGAAACAATATAAACAACAATGCAGTTAACGCGGCAAAAGCTGTACACACTAGCCATGTTAGAGCTGTACTTTCGCGTACCCCATTGCGGTTATTCGCTCCCCAATATCGTGCAGTAAGTAACGAACCGCCAGTTGTCACACCCACCAGCATAATCGTGGTAACAAAGGTGGCTCTCGCTGCAACACCGACGGCGGCGATTTCCGCCTCCCCTAACTGACCTAGCATAAGGACATCGACTAGGCTTCGGCTTGAGAACATAATGCTCTGAAGCGTAATGGGCATCGCAATTGCGATCAGGCGACGGATGAAATCACCTCGAGTATGGAATAAAACTTGAGAAAGCATGGAGACGAAGCACCTCTGACCGCAACAATATGATATAAGAGCAAAAATAGATTGTGTATTATATGATCAGTCGGAATATGAAACCATAAAAACCATAGGGGTTCAGGATGAAAAAGGTTCTGGTTTTAGGGGCATCAGGGTACGTAGGTTCACAACTTCTTCATAAGCTGTGCGAACAAGGCTATCAAGTCACTGCTGTGTCAAGACACCTCGACTATTTGTCCGCCAGAGTAGAGCCTCACCCGAACCTGACCATGTGTTATCTCGACTTAGCTGATAAACAAGCGACGTTAGACCTGGTCCCTCAATTCGAACTCATCTATTTTCTTGTGCATGGAATGGCTCATGGACATGACTTCCTTGAATATGAAGTCTCTCTGGCTGAACACTTTAAGCAAGCGTTAACCGGTAGCTCGGTCAAACATGTTATTTATTTGAGTGCGATACAACCTCAAACTGGTGATTCTAACCACTTAAAAGCGCGTCGCATGACCGGTGATATTATTAGAAAGTCAGGTATTCCGATTACAGAGCTTCGCGCTGGCGTCATTATCGGCCCTGGCTCTGCCGCTTTTGAGATCATGCGCGACTTTGTCTACAACATGCCAGTTCTAATCACACCAAAGTGGATAGACTCAAAAGCTAACCCTATCGCTCTCGAAAACCTTAATTATTATTTACTCTCCCTTGCGAAAGAGTCCCCTACTCACCACGATATATTTGAGGTTGGAGGCCCTGAAACTCTTACCTATCGCGATCAATTTCATGTCATTGCTCGCGCGGTAAACAAGCCGATAAAGATTTTCCCGACCTGCTTGCTAACGCCGAAAATGGCTTCGCAGTGGCTGGGGGTTGTCACCTCTGTTCCTTCAAGCATTGGCAGTGCGCTACTTTCAGGGCTAGAGCATGATTTTATCGCTGATTCTGAGCGAGTTAAACAGAAGTATCCCCAAGCCATGATCTCTTTTGTTCAGATGGTGACAGAAAGTATTGAGCGTGAAGGTACTTTCGTTCGCAGTAACGTGTGGGGCTTTGACCCAGCGGCACTTTCTCGCTGGCAACCGGGCTATGGTTATTATCCGAAGCAAACAGGCGCATCTATTACGACAACACTTGAAGCCAACCAACTTTGGAAGCTAGTGCGAAAAATTGGTAGTCGTGAAGAAGGCTACTTTTATGCCAATAGCTTATGGCGCACTCGTGAATGGCTCGACATATTCTTTGGTGGCGGCAAACCCATCCGTCGTTCACCAGCAGGGCCAGAATTGCAGGTCGGTGATTATATTGATTCCTGGAAAGTGATTCGCTGTGAAGAGCAGCGTTTTATCTCACTACTATTTGGTATGAAAGGCCCCGGGCTTGGCCGTTTAGAATTTGCCATTGAAGATTTGGGTCAAGAGAGGCGCTTAACGGTTACAGCTTGGTGGCACCCGCAAGGCTTTAGAGGGTTGCTTTACTGGTTCGCAATGATGCCTGCGCATTTGTTTATATTCAAAGGAATGGTCAAAGCCATTGTCCGAAAAGCAAAAGAGCTTCCGTAGTGGAAGCCCTTTTAACGCGTAGTTAAACAGTCAAACTGAGTGGTATTTCAGCCAACTGATTACCTCGGTTTGCTGGGAATACAATGTATTCACCGTGGTACTTCACGTTCGACTTATAATCCGTTACTTTGTGAACCATGAATCCAGCCTCTGCCGCTTTTTCTACGAAGTCAGCATGGTGACCGCGCACAAACCAGCTCATTGGCTTGATCATATCTTCACCATCAAAACAGCTTTCACATTGCTCAGTACACATAGCCAATGAGTTTGGTCCTTCAGTAAAGATCTGTACCTTACCGCAATCAACCAGTTCCTCTGACGTTGTCACTTCCCAATTGTTCTCTTCCATCATATCGATAAAAGCATTAATCTCATGATCTTTGATAGTACGCTCTGGTGCGCCTTCAGGGAAAAACTGACCATAGAACTTAGAAATGCGTTGGAATGTCTGCATTAGACCTGCATTGTTACCTTTAGAACGCCCTGTTTTCTGCCAGCGAATTAAATCATCCGCAACAATACGTGGAAACTGCTGAGACTTAATCGCCTTGGTGATCCAGCGAACAAGGTACAGGTTGTTGGCCGTTGGACCATTAGTTACCTTACCTGATGCATGCTGTACAGCAATTTCGTCTAACGCTTTATTAACCAGTTTTTGTATTTCTATCGTGTATTCAGACATTACGCCTTTCTTCCAAATATCCAATAACATGCTGCCGAAACAATCGAACACATGCTCATAACTGAAATCATCGGCCATGTTACGCCATTAGGCATGAATGCTACAACAGCACCGACAACCGAACCCGTACCAAAACGGAGGGTGCCTGCTAATGAGGAAGCGGTGCCTGCCATTCTCGGGTAGCTGCTGAGCAATAGGCCCATGGTGTTACTACCTATAGTCGATAATGTACCGATAAACATGACTACGAAGATAACGGTTCCCCATAGTCCTGCATCCAATAGCCAAGTAACAAATAAACCAATGCCAGCAATAAGCTGAACCGTTAAGCCAAAGCGTAACATAGTATGCGAGCCTACTTTCTTCACCAAGCGACCATTAATGCTAGTCATAATGATCATTGCGACGATGTTTAAGGCAAATAAGTAACCAAATTGGTCGGGTCTTACCCCATAAATATCAATATAGACAAATGAACCTGCTGTTAAGAAGGCAAACATTCCTGCGAACGAGAAAGCCCCTGAAAAAATCAGCCCCATTGCCACAGGGTTCTTAAACAAGCCCTTGTAGTTGCGTAATGTAGTTCTAATCCGCAAAGGTTGCTTATTCTCATCACTGAGTGTCTCAGGAATTTTCCACATCACAAGTGCAATCACGACTAACGCAAATACGGCTAGAATCCAGAAAATTGCACGCCAGCCAAACCAGACTGCTACGTATCCGCCAATCATTGGCGCAATCAACGGTGCAATGGTTATCACCAGGGTGACAAATGACATCGCACGGGCGAAATCTTCACGATCAAACATATCGCGCACAACAGCTTGAATAATCACTGCAGCGGCCGCGCCAGCAAAACCCTGAGCAGTTCGAACCCAAGTTAAGGCTTCGATCCCTGTCGTCGTCGCACTGACAACTGAGGCTAAACCAAAAAACAACACGCCCAAGATCAACACAGGGCGTCGACCATAACTATCCGCTAGTGGACCATGAATCAACTGACCAATGGCAAACCCTGCGGTATATGCGGTTAATGTTATTTGAACAGCACCTTCATTCACGCCTAAATCTTTGGCGATAGTTGGCATGGCTGGCAAATACATATCAATGGCTAGCGGCGTTAAAGCACCGATTGCCCCCAAGACTAAAAATAATAGAAAACTGATTTGGGGGGCGTTGGTCGTCTCTACCGTTCTTTCAGACATAACTCTCCTACTCGGTTGCGTATCAGATGCAGCCTCCGTGCTGCAACCAAACAGAAAATAACAACACCAATTCTAGGTGTTAGTGAACCGATCTATTTTCAATCAAATCTGTCTAAAAGACTAGTTCCTAATTGGAAATAAACTAATTCCAAAGAGAGGTATTATTTCCAAACAGAAGCGACTTCTTCTTCAGTTAGGTAGCGGTATTCACCTGGTTCTAATGACTCACAAAGCTCGATAGCACCAATGCGTTCACGGTGAAGGTGTTCAACCTTATTACCCAATGCGGCAAACATACGCTTAACTTGGTGATACTTACCTTCAGTAATCGTAAGCAGCACTTCATTTTCTTCTTCGTCGACAATCTCAAGTTGGGCTGGAAGCGTCAAACCCTTCTCATTGCGCAGTTGAATACCTTCTGCAAACTTCGCTGCATAGTCAGCTTGAACTGGGTCAGCAAGCCACACTCGGTAAGTTTTCTCACATTTATGCTTTGGAGAAGTAATACGATGAGACCACTGGCCATCATCAGTAATGAGAACTAGCCCTGTCGTGTCCACATCCAAGCGGCCAGCAAAATGCAGCTCTTCCATCTTCACTTCATCAAGCAGCATAAATGCCGTTTGATTAAAGCCATCTTCATGCGAGCAAACAAAGCCATCAGGCTTAAACAGCATGATATAGCGAGGGCCTGGCTTTTGAATCTCACGCCCTTGCCACTCAACAGTGCAGTCATCCGTCACTTTTACTGAACCACTTTTCTGCACAACATCATTAACTGTTACATCACCACTTTTGATGATTCTTGTTGCCTCTTTACGTGTCGCACCTAGTGCATCACACAAATATTTATCTAAACGCATGAATACCTCATCTTTGTTAGGTGAGGTATTATAGTGCCACTAGACTAAATAGTTGAGCTATTTCACACATTTTATGTATACACTGCGTCCTTATCAGGCTGACTCCGTCAAAGCTGTTATCCATTACTTTCGTAAACACTCTACCCCAGCCGTACTTGTGCTGCCGACTGGTGCAGGGAAAAGCCTTGTCATTGCAGAGCTTGCGCGCCTTGCTAAAGGTCGAGTATTAGTGATGGCCCACGTTAAAGAACTGGTTGAGCAAAACCACGAAAAGTATGAAGGATATGGGCTGAAAGGCTCGATATTTTCAGCAGGTCTTGGCCGCAAAGAGACAGACCAACAAGTGGTGTTTGCGTCAGTCCAGTCCGTAGTACGAAATCTTGACCAATTTAAAAATCAATTTTCGCTGCTCGTCATTGATGAATGCCACCGCGTGCCAGATAACAAAGATACTAGTTATCAAAAAGTCATCAGCCACCTACGTGAACAAAATCCGGGTATTAAAGTACTTGGGTTAACGGCGACGCCTTATCGTTTAGGTATGGGTTGGATTTATCAGTATCACACCCGTGGTCTGGTCAGAAGTGAAGAGCCGCGTTTTTTCAGAGACTGTATCTTCGAGTTACCCATTCGCTACTTGCTTGATGAGAACTTTCTAACACCCGCTCGAATGATGGACGCCCCGGTTTTAAGTTACGACTTTTCTCAGCTAAAACCCGCTAATACTGGGCGATATAAAGAAGCAGAACTCGATATGGTTATCGATAAGGCCAAGCGCGCAACACCACAAATTGTTGAGCAAATTATCCAGCTGGCGAAAGATAAGCAAGGCATCATGATCTTCGCTGCAACGGTTCGCCACGCCCAAGAAATCTATGGTCTACTGCCGCAAGATGAGGTTGCTATCGTGATTGGTGATACGCCAACGCCTGAGCGTGATGCCATCATCCAGAACTTTAAAGATCGAAAAATCAAATTCCTCGTCAACGTGTCTGTATTAACTACGGGCTTCGATGCCCCTCACGTTGACCTTATTGCGATTCTTCGCCCTACAGAGTCGATTAGCCTTTATCAACAAATCGTCGGACGTGGACTACGTTTAGCTCCCGGAAAAGACGAGTGTTTGGTGCTGGATTATGCAGGTAATAGTTATGATCTCTATCAACCAGAAGTAGGTGATACTAAGCCAGATTCAGACAGTGAAATCATCACAATTCCTTGCCCTGCTTGCGGTTTTAACAACAACTTTTGGGGCAAGTTAGATAGCAATGGCTATTTAGTTGAGCACTTCGGTCGCAAATGCCAAGGTTTCTTCGAAGATGATGAAACGGGTGAACGCGAGCACTGCAACTATCGATTCCGTGCTAAATACTGTGGAGAATGCGGAGCTGACAATGATATCGCTGCACGTATCTGCCATGAATGTGATGCAACATTGGTTGACCCAGATAAAAAGCTTAAGGAGGCGTTAAACCTGAAAGATGCATTGGTGTTTGAATGCATAGAGATGGATCTTAGCGTTCATAAAGACGATAAAGGTAAAAGCAGTCTTAAGGTTTGTTATATCGGAGAAAACCAAGCTCAAGTTAGTGAGTTTTGGTCTCTTACCACCAAAAATCAAAAACAACGATTTAAAGACCAGTTTGTTAGATCGCACCTAGCCGATAAGCATCGCCCGTTTGAAGATGCGTCACCGACCAAAGTGGTGAATAGCCAACACCGTTTTCGTCCGCCTCAGTTCGTTATTGCCCGAAAGTCCGGGCGTTTTTGGAAGATGCGCGACAAAATATTTGAAGATGAGCTATCGAATAAATAGCCATTCACTTGGTGTTCATTTTTGCCCATGTATACTGCTATACAGAAATTCGTAAAAGGTAAGATTATGTTCAAGCGACCACTGTTAAGTAGCGCCACAATACTAACTTGTCTGCTGCTCGCCTTCCCTAGCATGGCGAAGAAACACGATCATGACGATCAAGATGGTCACGCACTGGTGCAAGATGTTCATAAACCAGGTGCTAGAATTGAGTTTCAAGAAGACCAAGATGAGGTCTATGAAGCAGTAAAGAAAGGTTATATCAAGCCATTCTCTGAGATGTATGCTGCTGTAGAACGCGATTTACATGGTCGAATTATTCACGTCGAACTCGAAGAAGATGATGATATTTGGATCTACGAACTCAAGATTAATCACGATAACAACATCATCAAAGTTGAATACAACGCAGAAACGCTCGAAATGCTGCAAATCAAAGGTCGAAACCTTAAACAAGCACTAAAAAAATAGAAGATAAAAGCTTATGAAAATTCTTGTAGTGGAAGATGACCCACGCCTAGGCGAACAAATTGTCGAAACTTTGGAGCAAACTGGCTGGGTACCAGAGCTCTCTCAAGATGGCATCGATGCATTGTACCGAGCGACATCTGAAGAGTGGGATGCCATCGTCCTTGATTTAGGCCTTCCTAAACTTGACGGTTTAACGGTTTTGAAAGGTATCCGAGACGAAAACATTAACACACCAGTTGTGATCCTAAGTGCACGAGACACGCTAACTCAACGCGTTGAAGGCTTAAATGCCGGTGCTGACGACTACTTAACCAAACCGTTTGAGATGGTTGAGCTAACCGCCCGCATACGTGCTCAATTGCGCCGCGCTTCGGGGAATGCATCCCCTGTTATGCAAATTGGCAATTTGAGTTTAGACACTCGAACATCCAAGGTGATGTGGCAAGGCTCAGCGATTAGCCTTACAGCTCTAGAGTACAAAGTCGTCGCTTACTTCATGCATAACCCCGAGAAAGTGATTTCACGTACTGAGTTGGTTGAGCATATCTACAAGCAAGACTTTGATCGCGACTCCAACACCATCGAAGTTTTCATTGGTCGTATCCGCAAGAAAATCGCTCCTAAGGTGATCAAAACCGTTCGTGGTCTAGGATATCAGCTTAATGCCGAATAATAAGCGTAACTTGCTTAAGCGCCTGAGTTTAAAAAGCCGCCTAGTACTCGCGGCTATCGTTTGGTTAACTGCAATGGTCATTGCGGCGGGTGTCAGCGTCCCAACCCAAGTATTTAATTACATGGTAGACGACACCAAATCTCAGCTTTCTATTTACATGGATGAGATTTCAGCCTCTCTCGAAGCCGATGAAAAAGGGGCACTGACCCTTACCACCAACCTTTCTGATCCTCGCTTTAACCGTCCATACAGCGGCCTTTATTGGTCAGCACGAACCGATGCGGATTTGCTTCGTTCTCGCTCTCTGTGGGATCAAAAAATAGAAGCAAAAAAAGGCCTTAAGAAAGAGTACTTAGGGGCAAGAAATGAAAAACTCATCTACCTCAAAACAACCCTCTACTACCCAGACTACGATGGCCCAATTGAAGTACTGGTTGGCATTGAAGAACAACCGATTGAAGATACAGTGCGTGATTTGATGAGCCAGCTTTGGATCATCCTAGCCCTGCTCTACTTTGGCGTACTCGCGGTCATCATGCTGCAAGTCCAGTGGTCGTTGCATCCATTAACCAAAATGCACAAAGAGCTCTCACAGCTTCGCTCTGGTGATAAAAAACAGCTCGAAGAAGATTACCCGAAAGAAGTCGCTCCGGTAGTGTCCGACTTGAACGCTTTGGTGTTTCATTATCAAGAACTACTAGAGCGAGCTAGACATCATGCCGGTAACCTCTCTCACGCGTTAAAGACTCCGTTGTCGGTACTTAAGAATGAGATTCATAACTTAGACAGCGAAACACAGAAGCTATTGCACCCGCCTGTTGATCAAATTCAAAGCCAAATCGATTACCACTTAGGCCGAGCTCGTATGGCGGGTTCTAAAAACATCTTGGCAGTTCGTGCTAACCCTTCTGAATGTGTCGACGCGATTTCTATGGCGTTCGATAAGGTCTACGCATCGCGACAAATCGCGCTCATTAATGAACTTGATTCTGATATCGAAGTCGCTGTAGATAAAACTGACCTCGATGAAATGGTGGGTAACTTAGTTGAAAATGCCTATAAATGGTCGTCGAGCATCATTCGGGTTCATTCGCAACGAAGCAACGACGGCGATATTGACATCATCATTGAAGATGACGGTCCGGGTATCCCTGATGACAAAATACAGCAAGCCGTTAAACGTGGCGTTCGTCTTGATGAAACCACACCCGGCACAGGTTTAGGCCTAAATATCGTTAGTGAAATGTCTCATAGCTATCGCGGCAAACTGACTTTATCCTCTAGCTCAATGGGCGGATTGAAAGCAGTACTTTCATTTAAGTCTTCAAACTAGTTTTAGCTAAAACTATAAAGGCGATGCACCTACATCGCCTTTTATTTATTTGGATTGATTAATCCCGGCCAGCTTAATTGATATCTGAGTATACTTTATTAACCTTTTCCCATGGGATTGGGTCTAAAGTCGCGCCTGCTTCTTTTGCTCTTTTCTGAATTTGTGTAAGGTACGAACGTTTTTTATAATCTTCCGCACTAAAGCCCTGCGCGTCTTTATCCATTACTTTTTCTGGTTTTAGCTCTGCGAGATAAATTAACTCTCCGCAACCTTTTAAAAAGACTTTTGCTTGACCGTTTGGCAAGAGGCCAAAGACAAACTCTGTGCGATAACATGAATCAACAATGAAGCCATCCTTTCTCTTATAGCTTACCATCTCAGAACTCAACTTCTTTACATCATCCGTTAACCTATATTTGGTTTGATAAAACTTGTTATTTATCAAGGATGTCCAGTATAGATTAATATCATCAGGGAGCTCATTTACTGCAGAAATCTGACGATTTCTCATCATAGTGAAGTTGCTCAAAGGTAATCCATATCCGTCATATGATGGTAACCAGTCCTGAGCATCCTCTAAGTCACTTGATGAGAAAAACTGAGTATAGTTGTGGATTGGAGAAACCCACTCACTATCTTTGTTAGTGCCATATGCCTGTGTAACAAAAACAGGGTAAAAAGAAGGCATTGATACACTCACTCGCCACTTTGAATCTGGGGCGTATGACGCCTGCGCTGTACAAGCACTCACAAGTGTCGATACTGTTACTAACAACGTTAATTTTATTGACACTTTACTTTCCTTCTTCGCAGTCATAACTTGCTCGCATATAGCGTTCTTGCTTATCATCATAAAGAGGCTTAAACACCATGCTATCATCAGACGAGTGGTGAACTAAATTGAGATCTAAAAATTCCTGCCGTCTCTCTTGGTTTGAAAGCATCTCTACTAACTCATCATAATTACCTAGTTTTGCGCACTCCAATACTTTTTCATTCAGTTCTTTAAATTCTGAACTATTGTCGCTAATTACATAGTGAGGGTTAGTCGTCCACGTCGAGTCCTCATCATTTACAAACGGTACTTTATGAAATAGGCACAAACCGTACATAAGTCGAAGATATAAGCGTGATAATTCTCCCTCAACAGCCCGCTTAATATACAAGCTTCCACTAACTATTTGTCTATCGTCTCCCGTTCGCCTAAAAGAAAGCTGAGGCTCTGAGTAATGGTCACTACCCCAGCCTGTTTTCTGATCTAATAAGCGGTATTCATCCAACTTATCGCATACGTATTTTATCGCACGCTTTTTTTCTGAGCTATTGGAGAATGATCGGCTAACTCTCTTAATTCTTTTCTTTTCTAACAAAGGTAATAAATAATCTTTGTTGCTGTAACTCATCCTACATTGATACCCGCCACCAATATCAGAGTGTGCTCCTGGTAACTCTAACTCCTTAAAATGAGTTGCTTTATTTAACCTATTCAAACTGAAGTTATACCTACATTCAAGTGTAGGATCAGCCGTCAAATGTACAGCGTTCCTCACACGCTCTGGGTCTAACCACAAACGAACTTTCCCATTATCTGAGTGAGTACTAAAATCGACGTTGAGTAAGGTTTCAGAGTCTAAAGAAAATAGATGAACAACTGATGCAACTGTGTCAAACAGACCTGCGAACGTTATTTCACAGCTAGAGCTCTCCACAGAGGATTCCCCCCAATTGAAACTAGAGCTCAAAATCAGGTTATTCCTTTTACACGCCTTATTAAAGGCTTGAACAAACTCTCCATCTTCACCGTCGAGTACAACATTAATAAAATGCCGTGCAGCAGCAGCTCCTCGACTAAAACCAAAAACATCAAATTGAAGTTTATTGATGCCGTCATAGGTATCAGATATATCTCCTGAGAAATCAGCAATACTCTCCTCTAGCTGCTCAACACCAGTTGTTACTTTAGCAGTGACGCCATATTTGCCAATACCTGTCCCTTGGCCAAGTAGCGATTCATCAGCTGGTTCAATCGCCTTGCTATTGCCAGTCCCAATCCCCGTTATATACTCTGAATGTAAGTACGTAAGTTTGTCCTTATCAAACTTTCCGCTCAAATATAGATCATATAACTTCTGTATATTGGTCAGCTCATTTGTAGCACTACCCTCAACGGTTTCTGTATCCTCATCATCACCAGTAAACAACTTCTGAAAGAAGCCTTTTTCTTGTGGATAAGCAAAGCAATCATCTGACAATTCTGTTATTGGGATATCATCTTTGGGCAATCCAGTCCGCTTCGAAATCAACTCGCATTCCGCCTCATACTTCGGTCGCCACTTGTAGTAATACTTATTTAACTCTTTCTTACCCCACTCGGCGCTGTAGGTATTGTTGCCCGTGCCATCAAAGAACATCCCGACACGCAGGGTAATAAAGTTGAAGCCTCTTACCTGTAACACGTAGCTCTTGTCAGTAATGAGTTTCAGAGAGTCAGCTTTGCCTTTTTCATGGCGGCTTGGTAGTGATTGCCCCTCGGCGAGTTCGGTTAAGTCTCCGGCTGTGATTTCTAAGAACTCCGGTTTCACACCTTCTTTATTCACGTACTCAGTGGCGAAATCAGCCGTAGGTTTCAAGTCTGCATTAGGCTTATGCTCATCTTTTTGAGATTCCAATAACCACTGTTCACTGTCTAAGTTAAGCAATACAGGACCGGAGGCTAATCCTTCAAGGTAGATGGGCTCTTCGCCTAACGTAACGCTGAACTCATTACCTGCAGAATCAGTCAGCGTTCCAGAGACACCAATAAAAGGCTGATTAAACTCATCCCTTACAAATATTTCGATCCAGCGATTACACTGCTCACATGGCAAAAAGTAAGCGCTACTGCCTGTTTCAATACTCATGTCCAAACCTCTTTCAGGGTTTCTAGTTCTTTAAGCTCTTCAAGGTTTAAATGAAAAGGCCGCGACAATTCACTTAGGTGTGTTTGAGTCTGACAAGTCACCTCAACCAAAACGCAGGCCTCCATTTGCTCTTGTGGATAGCCTCTTTCCTTTGCTTTCTTCAATGCATTCAAAATCACATCATTCGGATCAGCGAGCCGCTCCATCATTTTAGGGAACAGATTCCACCATCTTCGTTCAATGGACTTGGCGTGAGTATTTTCGTTATAAAGTGCCGTCAGGTGATACGTTTGAACCTTCCACCATGTATCTTCGTTTAGCGTAAATTCAACCTTAGATTGGTTGATATAACAGGCCAGAGACTCATTTACGATGGCAAGCTGGTCGATGTTGCCCAGCAAGCTGTTTACTTCACTCTCTTCCATTGCAAGCAGCATGGGGCCAATCACTTGCGTGTCGTAAAAGCGAAACATCACTTCCTCACCTTCATAAGAAACAAGTAGTAAACTTCGTAAATGCTCGATAAGCTGATCAAATTCAGCTGCGCTTTGTATCCCTATGCCGAGATCGAGTACGTCACTTTTCACACTGAGCAACTGCTCTGAGGCGGGTACTATCCATGGTGATAGCGTTTTCGCTGACTCGAACATAGGGCCTGAGAAAAGAGGCATTGAATCGTCAAACCCAAAACCAGACGCTTTAACCGCTTGCTGATGAGCATTAGCGTCGGCCAGCCAATAGTAGTTGCCTTCACTCAATTGAAACCATTCAGATAGCATTATTTCGCCCCTTCCTGTGGACAAGGTTTAACAAGAGGAATACGACTTTCTTCAGCTAACAACAAGGATTGATGGCGTACTGCTTTTGCGACATCTGGTGTAGCGGGCGCTTCTACCCCGTCTGGCAGAGTAGCGATTTGCCCACTGTAAGCACTCCCTTGACCCGCGCTACCACCAGCATTCAAGTTAATTGCAGGGCCACTTAAACTAACACCACTGCCATCAACTGTGACAAAGCTTCCTCCCGCTTTTAAGGTAATAGTTGCCTAGGAAGTATATCCACTACAAGCTCACCACTATAGGTTAGTAACCTTGTTAGAACCGGAATAGACTTTATTGACCTTATCCCAAGGGATTGGGTCTAAAGTCGCGCCTGCTTCTTTTGCTCTTTCATTGATTCGCGCGCTATAGTTAGCTTTGTAAATTTCGGCATTGTTACCACGCGAGTCTGCTTCAAGCTCAGCATCTGGCATTAGTTCTGTTACGTATTTATACTCGCCGCAACCATCTAGCCACACCTTAGTGTTTCCATTAGGTAAAAATCCAAAAACAATATCACTTTGATAGCAATCTAGGACAGCCCCATCCCATGTCGTCATTTGCCTTTTTGTAACCATCAGTGATTTGACTTCTTTAGTTAAGTCAAATTTAGTCACAAAGAATCTTGTATTGCTTATCGATGCCCAATATACAAATACGCTATCTGGCAATGTTTTCGTACCACCAACTTGTCTTTTCATAGTTACTGGAGTTCCTAAAACGAGACTAAAGCCGTCGTAATCAGGTGACTTTTTCTTCAATTTACTGAGATCGGTTCTTGTCAGAAAGTGCATATCGTTATGAACAAATGAAGTCCAATCTTGCTCTTCATTCACCCCGTAAGCTTCGGTAATTTTCGCAGGATACAATGAAGACATCGCATAACCAATTCGCCATTTGGGCATATCTTCAGGGACACTAGGTACTTTTGCGAATGCATTGGACACTACCGGAACGACCAGTAGTAATGCAGCCATTAATTGCTTCATCTTAGCTTTCCTTTTTGCATTCAAATATTTCTCGAACAAATGTATCGCCATGCTCATGTGGTTTGTTTGCGATAGAACAATCTGAAGAGTGGTGAATTAAGTTCGCTTTCATAAGACTAACCATGATAGAGCTATCTTTCACATCTTCAATATTACTAACATCAAGCTCTCCTAAAAGCTCACCACTTTTGGCAGCAGATAACGCTTTTTTGCAAAACTCTCCAAAGTCATAATTACCAACGACTTTCGGCACAGAGTAATAGCTATCCCCTTCTTCATTCCAAACCTCGCCTTGTTCATCATTTAGGGGGACTTTCGCATGTTCAGCAAGCCCAAACATAACGCGAAGATACAATCGTGATAAATCGCCTTCTACTATTCGCTTCTTCTGAAGGGTACCTTGCAAATAAGCTTGCTCATCCCGTCCATGACTTACTGTCTCGTAAGCAATGATATAGTCGTCTTTATTCCACCCTAAAGACACTTCATGGTCGATAACTTCTTTGAACTTTTCATCTAGTGACACCTTCACCTTATCGTAATTCCAACGTCCAACATCTCGCCTTAATCTTTTAACTGGTTTTACTTCTAGGAGGGGTAACAAATATCGATCCTGTGTCTGACCTCCGACAGTGTCATAAGCTATCGTAGACTGGTAGCCGCCTCCAAGATCAGAGTGCGCTCCGGGGACGACATATTCTTTGAACTTACCATTTGGATTTACTTTGTTCAGACAAAAGTTATACCTATATTCGGTCTTCTTATGAGCCGTAAGGTGAACAACGTTTTCAATACGATCTGGCTCTAGCCACAGCCTTACGTCACCGTTATCATCGTTATGAGGAGTAAAGTCGCCGCTAAATGGGTCAAAAATTGCAGCAACCGTGTCAAAAACACCAACAAACTTTATACAGCACGATTCGTTGCTAGACCAATCATAACCAGACTTCAAAGCAATTGAACTGGACTTACATACCTCGGTAAACTTGGTTGCAAATAGGCCTTTTTCACCATCCACGATAACATTTGTAAAGTGCCTTGCCGCTGCTGCACCTCGACTAAATCCAAAAACATCGAGCTCCAATTTAGATATACCATCAACCATACCGTCCACATAAGCACGAGATTGACGAATCTGCTTGAGGTTATCACACAGCGTATTTATTCCAGCCTCAACTTTGGCCACTACACCATAGTCACCTGTTCCAAATGCCTGCCCTGGCACTACGGACTCATCAGCTGGTTTAGTGTTATCTTTCTCGTTACCAGTACCTATACCTGTAATATACTCCGGATGTAGAAATACGTTTTTCTCTTCATCAAACACATCATCCGGATACAAATCATGTAGTTTCTGGATATTCGTCAGTTCATTTGCTGCACTTCCATCAACAGCAAAGTCCTCTTCCCAAAAGAAATGAAACTTTTCATCCTTTGGATATTTGAACATATCCTCAGACCATTGAGTCACAGGTTTATTTTTATTCACCTCATACTTCGGTCGCCACTTGTAGTAATACTTATCTAACTCTTTCTTACCCCATTCTGCGCTGTAGGTATTGTTGCCAGTGCCATCAAAGAACATCCCAACACGTAGGGTGATAAAGTTGAAGCCTCTTACTTGTAACACGTAGCTCTTGTCGGTAATGAGTTTCAGTGAGTCAGCTTTACCTTTCTCATGGCGAGTCGGTAATGATTGCCCCTCGGCGAGTTCGGTTAAGTCTCCGGCAGTGATTTCTAAGAGCTCAGGCTTAGCACCCTCTGCATTCACGTACTCGCTAGCGAAATCAGCCGTAGGTTTCGAGTCTACATTCGGCTTATGCTCATCTTTTTGTGATTCTAATAACCACTGTTCACTGTCTAAGTTCAGGAGTACAGGGCCGGAGGCTAATCCTTCAAGATAGATGGGCGCTTCGCCTAACGTAACGCTGAACTCATTACCTGCAGAATCAGTCAGCGTTCCAGAGACACCAATAAAAGGCTGATTAAACTCATCCCTTACAAATATTTCGATCCAGCGATTACACTGTTCGCACGGCAAAAAGTAAGCGCTACTGCCTGTTTCAATACTCATGTCCAAACCTCTTTCAGGCTTTCTAATTCTTTAAGTTCTTCAAGATTTAAATGAAAAGGCTGCGACAATTCACTTAGGTGTGTTTGAGTCTGACAAGTCACCTCAACCAAAACGCAGGCCTCCATTTGCTCTTGTGGATAGCCTCTTTCCTTTGCTTTCTTCAATGCATTCAGAATCACATCATTCGGATCAGCGAGCCGCTCCATCATTTTAGGGAACAGATTCCACCATCTTCGTTCGATGGATTTGGCGTGAGTATTTTCGTTATAAAGTGCCGTCAGGTGATACGGTTGAACCTTCCACCATGTATCTGTGTTTAGCGTAAACTCAACCTTAGATTGGTTGATGTAACAGGCAAGAGACTCGTTTGCGATGGCAAGTTGGTCGATATTACCTAGCAAACTGTTTACTTCACTCTCTTCCATTGCAAGCAGCATTGGCCCAATCACTTGCTTGTCGTAAAAGCGAAACATCACTTCCTCACCTTCATAAGAAGCAAGTAGTAAACTTCGTAAGTGCTCGATGAGCTGTTCAAATTCAGCTGCGCTTTGAATCCCTATACCGAGATCGAGTACGTCACTTTTCACACTGAGCAACTGCTCTGAGGCGGGTACTATCCATGGTGATAGCGTTTTCGCTGACTCGAACATAGGGCCTGAGAAAAGAGGCATTGAATCGTCAAACCCAAAACCAGACGCTTTAACCGCTTGCTGATGAGCATTAGCGTCGGCCAGCCAATAGTAGTTGCCTTCACTCAATTGAAACCATTCAGATAGCATTATTTCGCCCCTTCCTGTGGACAAGGCCTAACAAGAGGTATGCGACTTTCTTCAGCTAACAACAAGGATTGATGGCGTACTGCTTTTGCGACATCTGGTGTAGCGGGCGCTTCTACCCCGTCTGGCAGAGTAGCGATTTGCCCACTGTAAGCACTCCCTTGACCCGCGCTACCACCAGCATTCAAGTTAATTGCAGGGCCACTTAAACTAACACCACTGCCATCAACTGTGACAAAGCTTCCTCCCGCTTTTAAGGTAAT
>NZ_JBRESC010000008.1:0-210733 GCF_056726085.1 Vibrio sp. 2433-A1 | reverse complement strand
TATCCCAAGTATATTTTTGATGAATGCTTAGCCTTCTTTGGCCAAAAACGCATTGGCTTAGCCGCTTATTCAACATTACAAACCATGATCACGTCCGTCCTAGCCAGTGAGAGGAAGAGGACAGAGTCCATTCTCTCAAGCTCCATGTCAGACACCACTCATATGCAACTTAAAAAAATACTGCATACCAAAGGGCGCTTGAATCAACTTTCTGCGCAGAAAGGCTCAGCGAAAGACTTCACCCCATCGGAACTCATGCGTGAAATTGAAACGCACAATACAATAAGAAGTGTGTATCAGGAGATAAAAGGACTCATCAATGAACTAGGGTTATCGCAAGGAAACTTAACGTACTACGCGTCTATTATTCGACACCAATCTATCTATAAGATCCGCCGTTCTCCTGAATGGCAAGGGATGCTATACATCGTGTGCTACTTGTTTTTTCGTTATCAAGAAACGAATGATAAGTTAGTCACTGCTTTTCAATATGTGACCAGAAAACTAAGGGAATCCGCCTCTGCCGCCGCTAAACAACGGATTGCAGATGAGCTTGAAGTGGTCAGAGACAAGTTGACCCACGCCGGTCACCTCCTTGGACTATTTGTCGATGACTCCGTCAGTGACCAGACTCAATTTGGTGATATTCGGCAAAATGCCTTTGAAAAGCTCTCCAAAGATGAAATCCAGCTCATTAGTCAGCACTTAAATAAGGAAAATTTTGATAAGCGACAATACGAGTGGCAATACATTGACAGCCAATATAGAAAGATCTCAAACTCGATTAGACCCCTTTTTCTAGCGATAGATATTGAATGTGAACCCGGTCAGACATTACTTTCTACGCAATTACAAGTAGCAAAATCAGAGCTTCAAAAAGAAAAGCACCTTTGTACTGCAGACCAAAGGTTACTTCTTAAGCAGGACAAAGACTATATCGTTGATAAGGAAGGCGTTAACTATCGACGTTTTGAACATTACTTGTACCAGAAAGTCTCTCGAATGCTTGATAGCAACCATATATTTGTTAATGAAAGTGCGAAAAACAAACGTCTCGAAGATGATCTTATCCCTATAACTGAATGGAAAAAGAATGAAAATCTTGTTGCCAATACAGGGTTAGATAAGTTGATTGCTCCTATCGAGCAAACCCTTGCGACATTAACAAAATCCGTACGTCACAAAATGTCTCAAGTCAGCCGTAATATCAATGATGGAGCCAATGATTTTGTTATCCATCAACCTCGCACCAACCAGCTCACTTGGAAGTTAGCCAATAAGCGTTGGAAAGACGATCTTGATAACCCGATTTACAACCAACTTCAACATATGGGCATTATCGAAATTATGGATTACGTAAATCAGAGAACCGGTTACTTAGATGCCTTCAAAAGTATCGGAACTAAGAAGCTAGGGAGTAAGGCGAGAGAAGAAGACTTACTCGCTTGTATCTTTGGCAATGGCTCTAATTATGGATTGCATCATATGTCATCGATATCTGATCGAGCCATTGGTGTTCTGAGGGCCGTAAATGATGGGTATATTCGGCCGGAGACGACAAGCGATGCCAATGATGTGATTTCAGATTCGCTGGCAAAACTTCCAATCTTTAAACATTACACAATCAATGAGTCCACCCCCTTTGGTAGTATTGATGGTCAAAAGCATGCCTGCCGTATCAATACATTCAAAGCTCGATTTTCAGCAAAATACTTCCGTAAGGGTAAAGGGGTATCCGCCCTAACGTTGGTGTCAAACCATGTGCCAATCAACACCAAGATAATTTCAGCTAACGAGTATGAAGGACATCATGCTTTTGATTTGCTCTATAACAATAGCAGCGATATTCAGCCTAAAGCGTTAGCAACCGATACTCATGGGGTCAATAATGTCAACTTTGCGATCCTTGACTTATTTGGTTACCAATTCGCTCCACGATACGCCAAGTTTAAATATGTCTTCCATGATTTGTTCGAAATAGAGCATGGAGAGGCCGTATCATTAAAGCTGCGCCGACCGTTTAACACCTCACTAATCAAACGTGAGTGGGAAAATATTCAAAGGATCATTTGCTCGTTAAGTCGTAAGACAACGACACAAAGTACGATCATTACCAAGCTGTCGAATGGTAAACAGAACAGTCGAACATTAGCCGCACTTAGAGAGTATGACCGAATCATTAAGTGCCTTTATGTACTCGATTATGTTGACGATAAAGTCCTGCGACAGTTTGTCCAGCAAGCTTTGAACCGTGGCGAAGCCTACCACCAACTACGTCGAGCTATTGCTTCAATCAATGGAAATCAATTCCGTGGAGGTAATGATTATCAGATAGATCAATGGAATGATTGTGCGAGAATTATTGCTAACTGCATCATTTATTATAACTCGGCCTTGCTATCCAGTCTGATTGATAAGTTTGAGCAAGAAGGTAATCAGGAGGTGGTGAATCTGATAGCGGGTTTATCTCCAGTCGCATGGCGTCATATCCAACTTGCCGGTAATTACACCTTTGGTATTCAGAAAGACAATATTGTTCTAGAGAAACTGCTTGAGAACTTAGAGCCTTGGAGAGAGGAGAGCATGGTCGAACTGGTGGCCTAAGAAGGGTGTTAGAAAATAAGCCATTCCCTACAGCCCTTATAAATAAAGAGCTGTAGGCTCACATTGGACTTTTCGCTGAAATGGGCGCAAAACCCCTAACAGAAGACAATTGATTTTCTATTCACCATAGAGCATTGAAGCTCAGTAGTGAGTTCCATAAATTAGCGGGCAACGTTAATTTATAAGGCACTCAATATGAGCACAACTATTCGACCTTGGGACAAATGGTCTACTCTAATCGGCACAGTTTTAATCGAGTTTGCACTCGGCTCGGTTTATACATGGAGCCTGTTCAACGCCCATTTGGCCGACAAGTTAGACCAACCAGTAAAGCAAGTCGCCTTCTCTTTTGGTCTATTGAGTTTGGCTCTTGCTGTTGCTTCATCTTTATCTGGTAAATTGCAAGAAAAGTTTGGTGTCAAAAAGGTCATTGCATTCTCTGGATTACTATTAGGAGCGAGTCTTCACTTAACCTCAACCGCATCAAGTTTGACCACTTTGTATATTTTTGCCGGATTTTTAGTTGGTTTTGCCGACGGCACCGGTTACCTATTAGCACTGACTAACTGCATTAAGTTTTTCCCGAAAAACAAAGGAATTGCGTCCGCATGTGCCATTGGAGCCTATGGTTTAGGTAGCCTGGGTTTTAAATACATCAACATGTATTCCTTAACGCATTTGGGGCTGACAGACGCATTTGAGCTTTGGGGGGCGGTATCAATGGTGCTGGTACTCATTGGTGCGATGTTAGTAAAAGAAGCACCTAAGCAAGAACTGCAAGTAAGTGAACACGTTCAAGCTGTACAAAACTTCACCTTAAAACAAGCGATGAGTAAACCTCAGTTTTACATGCTGGCACTGATGTTTACAACTGTATGCATGTCAGGCCTGTACGCTATCGGGATCGCCAAAGATATCGGTCAAAACTATGTAAACCTCTCAGCTGAAATCGCCGCAACTGCGGTATCTGTAATCGCAGTCGCAAACCTCGGAGGTCGAATCGTACTCGGCGTACTATCAGACAAGATTGCCCGTATGCATGTTATTACCATCGCACTCGTGATTTGCCTTGCTGGTGTCAGCGCACTGCTGTTTATCCCACCCACACTGTATAGTTTTTATCTATCTCTGGCCTGCATCGCATTTAGTTTTGGAGGCACCATCACCGTCTATCCATCTCTTGTGAGTGACTTCTTTGGTCTCGAAAACGTTGCGAAGAATTACGGTACTATCTATTTAGGCTTTGGGATTGGAAGTTTCGCAGGCTCGCTGATCGCTTCGTTGTTTGGTGGCTTCTTGGCTACGTTCCACATCATACTTGCACTGATCCTGGTTTCAATTGTGCTGTCCGTCGTAATAAAAAAACCTAGCCAATCTTTCGTCGCTCAACCACTGTAATCGTCTCTCTCGCTCATTCTCTGATTAAACGAAATCATTGTTCTGTCCCACATATAAGCCCTAGACTAAAAAGCCTAGGGCATATCTGCAGATCTATATATTGGAGAAGCGATTTAATTATGGACATTTACTTCCATAGTCATTGGTGTAATCTGCCATTTTTTTTCGTCTACGAAATGTTTACATTGGCGCCATAGACACGCACTACAATCGATACTAGCCGAAAGACACGCTCTGTTATGCTTTGAATAACCGAGTTTTGCCCTTCTGTTATTCACTATCATTATATCGTTAGGTATTCATATGACTCATCCAATTATCAAAGACTTAAACACTCGTTATACAACCAAAAAGTACGATGCAGAAAAGCGCATCTCTGCTGAAGATATGGATGTTATCAAACAAGCACTGCGCCTATCAGCTTCTTCAATCAACTCTCAGCCGTGGAAGTTTATTATTGTAGAGAGCGATGAAGCGAAACAAAGATTCCATGACACTTTTGCCAATAAGCACCAATTCAACCAGCCTCATGCAAAAGAAGCGTCTCATACCATTTTGTTTGCCTATGATCCTAAGTTTACTAAAGAGAAATACGCAAAACGTGTCGATGCAGAAGTGACATCTGGCCATTTACCGGCAGAACGTTACGACATGATGCTCAATGGTGCGTATGGATTCGCAGAAGCAAATACCGATGAAACAGGCTTTAATGGTAACTGGACTAAAGCTCAGACCTACATTGCACTAGGTAATATTCTGCACACTCTTGCTCGACTAGGTATTGATTCAACACCGATGGAAGGTGTCGATGGTGAGCTTATCGGCAGCATTTTCTCTGAAGAGCTGGAAGGCCATGTTTGTGAGTTGGCATTGGCAATCGGTTATCACAAAGATGGCGATGACTACAATCACGGTTTGCCTAAGGCACGCCTAACACTTGACGATGTTGTTACGACGCTTTAAGTCCACGTCATTCAACCAGTTGAGGAAAATAAATGAGTAAACTAACGATTTTTGCCAATATCATTGCCAAAAAAGACAAAATCGACTTAGTCCAAGCAGAACTGATTAAATTGATCGAAAAAACGCGTGCTGAAGATGGTTGTATTAATTATGACTTACACCAAGATAACAGCAACCCAGCTCATTTTGTTTTCCATGAAAATTGGCAATCAGAAGCGGCACTCAATGCGCACCTTGCCAGCGAACATATCGCTGATTACATTGCTGCAGTTGAGGGGGCTGTTGAAACATTCACTATCAATCGAATGACTCACATCGCCTAACTAAATTTCAATTCATTGCCTTTCAAGCCCTGCTTTCCCACAGGGCTTTTTTCGATCTGAAGACTCTGTGGAGTTTAACCACTATGATCAAGCTCCATAACCCTCCTCACAGAATCAATAGGTTTCAAACACACCAGAGTTGTAATCTTGAATCGTCTGCTCGATTTCCTGCATACTGTTCATCACAAAGGGACCATAGTGCACCACAGGCTCGTCAATCGGTTGACCAGAGAAGATCAGCGCACCACTTTGCTCCTGTGCCTCTAATGTCAGTAGCTCGCCTTTGCTTAGCAGTGCCAATTCACCTCGCTTTAGACGCTGCTCACCAATAACCAACTCCCCTTTATATGCATAAACCATAACGTTAAATTGTCCCGGCAGTTCTAGGTTTGTTGTTTGGCCTTGATTCGCCCGCCAATCAGAGACACTGAGATCTACACCAGTTTTATCAAGTGGGCCACGTAGCACTTGTGCATCAGTAATGATTGATCCTGCTAAAACACGCAAAAGACCAAGCTTGTCTGAGGAGTACTCTGTGATAGTTTCTGGCTGGAAATCGAAGTACTGTGCAGGTTTCATCTTGTCGCGCGCTGGCTGATTAATCCAAATCTGAAAGCCATGCAATTCGCCCTCTTCCATGATTGGCATTTCGCTATGAATCACGCCTCGCCCTGTTGCCATCCATTGCGCACCGCCTGAGCGAAGCTCACCAACATTGCCCATGTGGTCTTTATGCTGGAAGTGTCCTTTCATCATATAAGTGAGCGTTTCAATACCACGATGAGGATGCGGAGGAAAACCACCAACGTAATCTGCTCGTTGATCCGATTTTAGCTCATCAACCATCAAGAATGGCGAAAACTGGGCGTTATTGAAGCCCGCTACTCGTTGGATTTTTACGCCATCACCATCAGAAGTCGCATGCGCTCGGATGATTTGATTAATTGTTCTCACATTGCTCATAACAAAGCTCCTTGGTGTCACTCTTGACTGAATGAACTCAGTTTAGCGCTTTGATTGAGCAATATGAGCGGAGGGATTAGAGCTAGTCGTTCGAAAAAATTGAATGAGTCAATATTACTCTTGCCTCGGCAATAATATGCACTAGTTAACCAATCTTCTGTTGCCAATAATCATATAACCCATCGATGTCAGCACTACTCAGCAGCTTCATCGCTCCGGCAAGCTGTTCATCAGACCAATGCCACCACTGCATTTCACTGAGCTTGTCGATCTGCTGTGGGGAGAAGCGAAATTTAATGTGTTTGGCTGGGTTAGAGCCAACAACCTCATACGACTGCACATCTTTGGTCACTCCGGCCATGATCATTGCCTCTGAACCAATCCAGACATCATTGCCGATTACCGTATCGCCTGAGCGCTGAAAGCCATCTTCTGCGCCCACAAAATGTTGGTTATCTTGATAGAAAAATGGGAACGTGGTTATCCAATCAGAGCGGTGGCCTTGGTTGCCTGCCATCATAAATACCGCGCCTGAACCAATTGAACAGAAGTTGCCAATGATGAGTTTATCGACATCATCTCTGTCTGGAGTCAAGTAGCGAGCGCAGTCATCAAAGCAGTGACCGTGATAATAGCCCGAGTAGTAACTGTGGCGTCCGACAATAATATTGGGGTTGGTCACTTGCTCAACCAAAGGTTTGCCAGCAAATGGCGATTCAAAGTAGTTCATAGTTTCATTCTTTTAGTTAGTCTCTTTGAGGTCTAGCGACCTAGCTATTTAGGATATGCCTAAATTTGAGACTCGTCACTCTACTTTCTCTGCCTCTGCACCAAGCCCACACAACATAAAACTTACGTTGGTCTCAGTATGTCATCAGGTTAAGATAAGCCGTCTAATAGTCATGGAAGTTAAAACATAAAAATGAACGCTCAAGAATTTATTGATGCGGGCGTCAAATACACCCCGCACACTTTCCAGTTGCCGCTGGACTATAAAAACAAAGATGCCGCTACCATTGAAGTGTTTGCCCGCGAGCTATCGCTGGTTGCCGATGATGATAGCAACAAGCCTTGGTTGGTCTACTTTCAAGGTGGTCCGGGCTTTCCGTCACCGCGCCAAAACGGCCACAGTGGTTGGGTGAAACGTGCCCTGCAAGAGTACCGAGTATTGCTACTCGACCAACGTGGTACGGGTAATAGCAGTGTTATCAACCATCAAACACTGGCTCATCTAACTGCCGAGCAACAAGCTGAGTATTTAAGCCATTTTCGCGCGGATAACATCGTGCGTGATGCCGAAGAAATTCGTAAGCAGTTTGGTGTTGAGCAGTGGTCTATTTTAGGCCAAAGCTTTGGTGGCTTTTGCTCGCTGACCTACCTTTCGCTGTTTCCTCAAAGTCTCGCGCGTAGCTTCATCACTGGCGGTGTACCTTCAACGACTCGCCATGCCGATGATGTGTACCAAGCGACGTTTAAACGCACGCTACAAAAGAACCAAGCCTTCTTTCAGCAATTTCCAAAAGCGCAGCAGCTATGTAAACAGATTGCCGATCATCTGATTGAGAATGAAGAACTGTTGCCAAACGGTCAGCGTTTCACAGTCGAGCAGTTCCAACAAATTGGCATCAATTTCGGTATGAGCGATACTTTCTTGCCAACTTACTACGCGCTTGAAAATGCCTTGATTGATGTGAACGGTAAGCCTCAACTTAGCTATGAATTCCTAAATAGCATGTTGATGGAGCAAAGCTTTCAGACCAATCCTATCTACGCGATTTTGCATGAGTCGATTTACTGCCAAGGCTTCGCCTCTAACTGGAGTGCGCACCGCGTCCGTCAAGACAACCCAGCATTCAACTACGACCCAAGTAAGCCGTTCTTGTTTACTGGCGAGATGATCTTCCCGTGGATGTTTGACCAATACCAATGCTTGAAGCCACTCAAAGAGGCCGCTGAATTACTCGCAGCAAAAGAAGATTGGACACCACTGTACGACGACAGCGTACTGGCGCAAAACAAAGTCCCAGTTAACTGCGCCGTCTACGCCGATGATATGTTTGTGGAAATGGACATTAGCCGTGAAACGTTAGCGAAAATTCCAAACTCAAAAGCATGGATCACCAACGAATATGAGCACAACGGCCTGCGCGCTGACGGTGAACGTATTCTCGATAAGTTGATTGCAATGGGTAATCAAACTGCGGTGACTTTGGCGTAGATAAACGCCATCTAAAATGTAAAAGCCCTGGACTTGGTTCAGGGCTTTTTGTATCTGCTGCTCACTTAGGACGAATCACCAGTGATAAACCAATTAAATTCATAACTGCCTTCTTGAAGTTCCCTACTTGCACATTCGTCATCCTAAGAACTGACCACCACTAGAATTAGCGACTGAAAGTTTCAAAAAATGATCTGTTTACAAATCCTTTGCGTAAACATTAGCGAGCAAGACAACAGCTAAATGGAGCACAGCTCCTCACCTAAAGGATGGACTCATGTTTAAATATACAATTTCACTAGCGGTAGCTTTAATCGCATTATTTACGTTTATTTTGCCAGTACAAGCACACAACCACAGTATGAAAGCTGACATTGTTGATGTAGCAGTCGAAAATGGCTCATTCACTACGCTTGTCGCGGCAGTCAAAGCAGCTGGCTTGGTCGACACTTTAAAGGGCGATGGCCCATTCACCGTCTTTGCACCAACGGATGAAGCGTTTGCTAAGTTACCAAAAGGCACAGTGGAATCGTTACTTCTACCAGAGAACAAAGATAAGTTGATAGCCGTGCTTACTTACCATGTCGTTGCAGGAAAGGTAATGGCGGCTGATGTTGTCAAGTTGGACAAAGCAACCACAGTTCAAGGGCAAGATGTGATGATCAAAGTGGTGGACGGTAACGTCATGGTCGACAATGCCCATGTGGTTGCGACTGACGTCAAAGCTAGCAACGGTGTCATTCACGTTATTGACCAAGTTATTCTTCCTAAGTAAGTCTCGAAGCTAATTCGTTATTCAGGGCAGAGCAGAGCTTTGCCCTTTTCTTTAACTGAACGGTAGAAGCCATGCAGCAACACAAAATCAACAGTCAGCAAATCGCTCGGATGGAAAACCGCTATCGCGCGAGATTGATCAACAGTTTGAGCGGATTCAAAAGCGCTAATCTGGTCGGCACTGTTGACACAGATGGGCAGCCAAACCTCGCTATTGTCAGCTCGGTAACACATATCGGCTCTAACCCTCCATTACTTAGTTTTGTAAGTCGCCCCAATTCAGTTCAACGCCACACGTTAGAAAACATTCTCCAAACAGGCGTGTTTAGCTTAAATTCGGTAGAAGCAGATTTTGCTGCTCTCGCTCACCAAACGTCGGCGCGCTATCCTAAGCACCAAAGTGAATTTAATGCCGTCGGCTTGACTCCGCAATTTGAGAGGGGCTTCGCCGCACCATTTGTTCTTGAGAGTAGTATTAAGATTGCTTTGAACCTTAAAGAACATCACATTATCAAGACCAATAATACGGAGATGATCATTGGTCAGATCAAGCAAATTCACCTGCCAGAAAACGTCATCATGCCAGATGGGTATCTCGATATTGAATCGATGGACTGGGTAACGATCAGCGGCTTAGACAGCTATCACGTGACTCAACGACTATTTCGTTTGCCCTACGCCAAGCCAGACAAAATGTTATTTCCTCTTTCAGTGTCGGGACATAAGGTCTAGGTTCGGGGTGTTACTTAGCACAAACACAGGTTTGGAATATGGCCATTCAACGCCGAAGCTGAGCACAACCTCTAAAGTATTGCGTCCCATCACTAAGGCATCAACTCGTTCCATTAACGGCGCAAAGCCCATATCAATATTGTCTGGGTTAGGCACCGACTGTAACCAATCTAAACCACCATTTTTGTCAGCAATGTAGACATCTAAACTGGTTGCGATAAATACGATATTCGCCATCAGGAACTCCTCACATTGAGTATTTGGACTTGGAACAAAACTGGGTTACAATTTAATTCTACACCGTAGAATTTATATTATTAGATTAAAAAGGATCAACCATGTCTGTCAAGGAAAAGCGTCGCGGTCGACCAAAAGGCAGCCAAGTGCAGCTCAGCGCAGAAGCGATCTTAAGCCAAGCTAAAAGCATGATGCTTGAGCTGGGTAAAATGCCGAGTGTGCGTGCCCTCGCCACAGCGTTAGAAGTTGATGCGATGGCGATTTATCACTACTTCGATAACAAAAATGCACTACAAGAAGCGATGGTTATTTCCTTGATTGAAGAGATTTATCAGCCGCAAGAAAAGGGCCAGTGGCAACAAGAACTCAGCCAGCTGTGTTATAGTTATGTCTCGCTGCTTGATCAATATCCGGGGTTACTAGAAACGCTATTGAAGATGGAAACAAGCGGGCCGGCAGAAGTATTCATCGAACGCTTTGATCAGATTGTCGAGCCACTTTCATTAGCAAGTGAAACCAAGAAAAGTGCTATTGATTTGCTCGCGGACTACCTGCACGGTTTTGCATTAGCACTCAACTGTCAGCCCGGATGTGAATTAACCCTTGAGATGATGCAAAAGCCACTCAATTTCTACTTCCAAGCATTTCAGCCCGCGCCGCAAAGCTAAATCGTTTACAATGGGGCTAAGATAGACAAGAGTTACTACAATGCTGAAGATTTCAAACACCGTTACCCTACAAGCTTGGGAGATCCAACTTACGGCAATTCGAGCTCAAGGGGCTGGCGGACAAAACGTCAATAAGGTCTCTTCAGCGATCCACTTACAGTTCGATGTAAAACACTCAACGCTGCCTGCCATCTACAAAGAACGTATATTGGCACTGAAAGACTCGCGCATCTCAAAAGACGGTGTTATCACCATTAAGGCGCAGCAGTTTCGTACTCAAGAGCAAAATAAAGAAGATGCCCTCAACCGCCTAGCAGAGATGATCCAAGCAGCAATGGTCGTGCAGAAGAAGCGTCGTGAAACGAAACCTACCCGAGCCTCTAAGGAACGCCGCCTAAAAGGTAAGAGCATCAAATCTCAGACAAAATCTTTGCGTGGTAGAGTCAGCCACTGACTGTTTTTAATCATCAATTTGTATATGCTAGAGACAAGGATGATTTCAAGATAGGAAAGGAAATGACGAACTTAGGGAAAAGTACGTTACTGATTGGATTAGTGACTTCATTCCCCATTTGGGCAGACGCCTTTACGGGCTGGCAGTTTGAAGGGGATAACGGCGGTATTTCAATCTACTCTCGTGAGCACAGTGACGGGCTTGTCGAAGTGCGCGCTCAGATGTTCACCCCCACCAGCTATGGCGCGTTTCTGACCTTGCTTGAAGACAGCGAAAATGTACCGAACTGGATTGATAACGTCAGTCATAGCCGGGTGCTTACTCAGCTTTCCGCCAATGAAAACATCGTGTATACCCAATTTGCTGCGCCATGGCCTGCCCTCGACCGAGATATGGTCACCTACTCAAAATACACCCTTGATGAGATCGGATTTACACTGCAAATTGAAGATGCCCCAAGCTCTGCTCTGCCCGAGCAAGATGGCTACATTCGGATTCGCAACGTTGACGCGACTTGGTCTCTGCAAAAGCTCACCAATGGCACTACCTTGATTGAATATACTGCTTTCGCCAACCCCGGAGGTATTCTTCCCGATTGGATCATCAATAACCTGACCAAAGAGAGCGCAAGGAATACCTTTGAAAACCTGCGCCAGCAGCTTCCTCAGTATCAGCAATATCGCCACCCGAACATCAGTGAATAATCGCGATAACAAAGGTTTCAGCCAAAGAAAAAGGCCAGCATATTCGATGCTGGCCTTTTCAATTGAGTAGAAACGAGTTCACTACTTAAGTTTGTAGAATACCGTCGCCAGTGGCGGCAGACTTAGTGATAACGACTGGCTCAGCCCTTCACTTTCAACCTGCTGTGATTCGACAACCCCATGAACTTCATAACCACTACCATGATATTTGCTGTCATCAGTATTCAATAACAGTTCGTAGCTACCTTCTAGCGGTACGCCTAAACGGAAATCATCGTGTGGTACAGGTGTAAAGTTGCTCACGACTAAAATGCGTTCACCATTATCACTCAAACGCTCATGGGCCAGAATCGAAGCTTCAGCGGCATCTTGTAGTCGCCATTCAAAACCACGTGGTTCACAATCTAGCTCATGCATTGCCTTTTCTGAGCTGTAGAGCTTGTTCAAGTCACGAGTCAGCGATTGCACGCCTTGATGGCGTTCAAAATCAAGCAAGAACCACTGCAGTTGATCGTCATGATTCCACTCAGCGGTTTGACCAAACTCAGCCCCCATAAAGTTAAGCTTTTTACCCGGCTGCGCGTACATGTAGCCAAGGTAAGCACGTAAGTTCGCAGTTTGCTGCCACTCATCACCCGGCATCTTGTTATGGATAGAGCCTTTGCCATACACCACTTCATCATGGGAGAGCGACAATACGTAGTTCTCACTGTGGGCATAAACCAGCGGGAAGGTAATCGTGTCGTGGTGGTATTTACG
Source organism: Vibrio sp. 2433-A1 (assembly GCF_056726085.1). Lineage (NCBI taxonomy): Bacteria > Pseudomonadati > Pseudomonadota > Gammaproteobacteria > Vibrionales > Vibrionaceae > Vibrio > Vibrio sp. 2433-A1. The sequence continues at coordinate 197,936 of NZ_JBRESC010000008.1, read as the reverse complement.
ATGTACAGGATCTTCTTGAATGTACGACAGAGAGTCATGCATCCAGCCCATATTCCATTTAAAGCCAAAGCCTAAACCGCCCATAAAGGTCGGCGCTGAAACACCAGGGAAAGCGGTTGATTCTTCTGCAATGGTCATCGCGTTAGGGAAGTGTTTGTAAACCTCTTCATTCATCCACTTCAATGTCGCAATCGCATCGTAGTTTTCGTTGCCACCGTCAACATTAGGGATCCATTGGTCATGGCTGCGCGAGTAATCGAGGTACAACATGGAAGCCACCGCGTCGACGCGAATACCATCAATGTGGAATTGTTCAAACCAGTACAAAGCATTCGATACAAGGAAACGGCGTACATGCTCACGACCTAAATCGTAAATATACGAGTTCCAATCTTGATGCCAACCGCGACGCGGGTCTGGGTCATGAAATAGCGGTGTACCATCGAAGTTAGCCAAACCGTGATCATCCGACGGGAAGTGCGCTGGCACCCAGTCCAGTACCACGCCAAGACCTGCTTGGTGACACTGGTCGACGAAGAATTTGAAATCATCTGGTGAGCCAAAACGGCTGGTTGGCGCAAATAGGCCAACAGGTTGATAACCCCATGAACCATAGAATGGGTGCTCAGAGACTGGCATCAATTCAATGTGGGTGTAGCCCATATCGACAAGGTAAGGAATCAACTGCTCTGCAAGCTCACGGTAGTTAAGGAAATCACCATTTTCATTACGGCGCCAAGAACCTGCGTGTAACTCGTAAAAAGAAAGCGCTTGTTTGCCTTTCTCGGTCACTGGGCGTGTTTGCCACTTAGCGTCTTGCCACTGGTAGCGGCTGTGATCGTAAGTCACCGAAGAGAATGAAGGGTATTGCTCAGCGTAAGCGCCCCACGGATCAGCTTTATGTGGTAAGCCTTCGCCATTTGGCCCTTTCAGTTCAAATTTGTATTGTGTGCCTTCTGGCAAGTTCGGGATGAAGATACCCCAGATACCATAATCAAGGCGCTGCATTGGCGTGCGGCGGCCATCCCACTGGTTAAACTCACCCACCAAACTACAAGCAGTCGCGTGTGGCGCGTAGACTAAAAAACGCGTACCGGAGATTTGCTTACCACCACGTTCAAGGGTCATGAACTGAGCGCCCATCTGCTTGTACATCTCTTTTGGTGTATGCAGATCATCATACTCAGCATAGATAGTGTGGTACTGGTATGGGTCATCCACTAGTTGCTCAGTCTCACCCCAGTTGACGGCAAGCAAGTAGTGAGTAAGGTGTAGATCTTGGCCTTGCTTTAAAACGAAGCCCGATGCGTCTTCACGCTCAAGTTCAATGCGCTCATCTTCAATAACTAGCTCGACACTTTCTGCTCCCGGCATCCAAACACGCAGTGCACCTTGCTTAGAATCGATAAATGGACCAATAAAGGAAAATGGGTCAGCAAACGAAGCGTGTGAAAGTTGGTTATATGTCTTAGTTGCCTTATCTAACATTTTGGTTTTCAAGTTAATTCTCTCCCTAACCTCACTTTCTCTAATCCGATTTTCTCGGTTGTTATTCCCTATCAAGACAGTTTTTTGCTCAATGGGTATAGAAGCCAATGACCCCAAAAGCCCGCAATGTGCGGGCTTATACAGTATTGGGTAAGTTTATCGAATTACCGCTCTACTTAGAGTGACCAATTCGATCATTTTCTATGTACAAAATGCAACTTGATGTTTACTTACTCACCTTTGCACGCACCTCGGTCAACTTATGCGCAATGCGGTTAACGCCTGCTTGAGCAAAAACTTCATCAAGGTTCATCGATAGCTTACGACGCCAGTTTGGATACTCATCAACAGTGCCTGGAATGTTGACTGGTTGATCCATCTCTAGCCAATCTTCAAGCTGAACACTAAGCAATGTCGATGAACCCGCCGCAACGTGCATTTGTAGCGCTTCCGCTAAATAGGAATCCATCGGAACATATTGAGCATCACGGCCGACACCTTCTGGTAGGTAGCCATGCCAAGCAACAGAGTCCAAAATACCTTGCTTCGATTCTAAACGGTCAGCAAACAGGCCTTTTAACTGCTCTGCATCAGGGTAGAGGCCTAGTTCTTCACCCATTTTCAGGTCATCACAATGCCAGAAGCCACGCAGTGTCGGCATATCGTGAGTACACAGTGCAGACATGGATTGATCCGCGTAGTGCTTAGGTGAAATGTAACCACCGTCATCTTCTGATGTTTCAAAGAAGAACACCTTGTATGAGTGGACACCTGCATCACGCAGAATATCGACGATTTCGTCAGGCACTGTACCTAAATCTTCACCGATAACACTACATTGATGACGATGAGACTCTAGCGCCAATATTGCTAGCATATCCTCTACTGGATAGTAGATGTAAGCGCCTTTAGTGGCGTTTTCGCCTTTTGGAATCCACCATAAGCGCAGCAAGCCAAGTACATGGTCAATACGTAATGCACCGCAGTGCTTCATGTTGGCACGCAGTAGTTTGATGTACGCATCGTAGCCCGTTGCTTGTAACACTTGCGGGTTGAGTGGTGGTAAACCCCAGTTTTGACCTAGCGGACCAAGTACATCCGGCGGCGCACCAATGCTCGCATCCATGACTAGATTGCCATTGTCTGCCCATGTTTCTGAACCTGAATCAGCCACACCAACGGCAAGGTCGCGATATAGACCAACAGACATGCCTTTCTCTTCTGCGAGTGCCTGTGCTTCTTTGATTTGCACATCAGCTAGCCACTGCAGATACATGTAGAGGTGAACTTTATCTTGGTTCTGCTCGATAAACTTCTGCACCGCACTAGAGTCAAAGCGGCGGAACTCTTCTGGGAAGACAGGCCAGCCCCAGACGCTTGAATCTTCGGCGTGCAGTGCCGTATGTAGGGCATCAAATGCTGCTTGGTGAACTAAGCTTTCACCACCTTCTTCAACGAAAGCAAGGAAGGCTTCAGCACGTTCAGTATTCTTGTCTAAGTGACGCTTTTTAAACTCTTCGAATAGCTGTGGCAACACACTAAGCTTAAGGTCTGCCACTTCGCTGTAATTCACCCAGTGTGAATCACGTGCTTTTTGCAGACGCTGCTGGAACTCCGCACTGCCGACTTTTTGCTGCGCTTCAATGCTCAAAGCAAATTCAGGTACTGAGCTGACATCGATATAAAGAATGTTCAACCAACGACGTGAAGATGGGCTGTAAGGACTCGCCCCTTCTGGGTTCGCAGGGAACAGTGAGTGGATCGGGTTAAGGCCAACAAAGTCGCCGCCGCGTGATGCGATATCAGCCACAAGCTGTTTTAGGTCACCAAAGTCACCAATACCCCAGTTGTGCTGAGTACGCAGTGTGTAAAGCTGGACACTTGGGCCCCACATTTTTTTACCGTTTAAGATGCCTTCTTGCTTATAACACGCTTTCGGTGTCACGATCAGCGTCATCTCATATGGCGCTTTGCGACGCTTACGGGTAATCGTCAGTTTGTGGTAACCCCAAGCGATATCACTTGGTAATGCAAACACTAAAGGGCCACCCTCTTTGCGCTCATCACGTACGATTTGCGACTGAAGATAGCCTTCAAGTACCTCTCCCTGTTCGGTATCTAAACGCCAGTTGAACTCACTTTCGCGAGCGCTTGCGCCAAGGTTCAGTGCAATTTCAACAGGTTCTCCATCTCGAACCACCAGCACAGGATCTAGCACGTCTTTTTTATGCTTTTTCTCTGCTGACTTAAGAAGAGTTTCATCATTGGTTGTGTCATAGCCCAAAGACGCAAGTAAGTGACGGATTGTTTCGTCTTCTACCTTAGCTTCATCTCCCCACGCGCTAACGTAGCTGTCGGCAATTTTCGCCATTTCTGCGACTTGTTTTAATGCGTTATTCTCTTTCATCGCTCTCTCCGAAGGACTGCAATACCTTCAAAATAGTAGGGTTTTAATTGGTTCTTAAAGTATTGAGCCAAGACCCGAAGGCCTTGGCTATTTGTCATGAAATTAGCGTTTAACTGTCTCTAATTTCCAAATATTGTTTACATAATCTCGAATTGAGCGATCCGAGGTAAACTTGCCAACCAAAGCGGTATTAAGAATGGCTTTCTTAGCCCAACCTGCTTGGTCTTGGTACTGCTTGCCCATATCTTCGTGAGCTTGAACATAAGAAGCAAAGTCAGCCAAACATAGGTATGGGTCACCACCATCAAGCAAGCTATCAAATGTTGCTCGTAGTAGGCCCGGTTGACCCGGTGTAAATTCATCACCTACTAGAAGGTCTAATGACGCTTTTAGCAATGGGTCTGCATGGTAGTAATCGTATGGGTTGTAACCTTGTGCTTTCAGCGCTTGTACACCTTCCACGTCTAGACCGAAGATGTAGATGTTCTCGTCACCGACTTCTTCACGGATCTCTACGTTTGCACCATCCATCGTACCGATAGTCAGAGCGCCGTTTAGCGCCATCTTCATGTTACCTGTACCTGACGCTTCTTTACCCGCTAGCGAGATTTGTTGAGAAACATCTGCCGCAGGAATGATGATTTCTGCCATGCTTACACGGTAGTCAGGAATGAAGACCACTTTCAGCTTATTGCCGATGCGTGGGTCGTTATTGATCTTCTCTGCAACCTTGTTCACCGCAAAGATGATCTCTTTCGCTAGATGATAGCCCGGCGCTGCTTTCGCTGCGAAGAAACATACGCGAGGCGTACATTCGAACTCTGGCTCATTGATGATGCGGTGGTACAGAGAAAGAATGTGTAGCAAGTCTAGGTGTTGACGCTTGTACTCATGTAGACGCTTGATTTGAACGTCAAAGATAGCGTTAGTATCCAGCTCGATACCCATGTTCTCTTGAACCCAATCAGCAAGGCGTTGTTTGTTCTGCTTCTTAACTGCCATGAATTCTTTTTGGAATTTCGCGTCAGTTGCAAACTGAGCAATACCTTCTAGCTGCTCTAGTTTTGCTGGCCATTCTGTACCAATCTTGTCTGAGATTAGCTTTGATAGACCCGGGTTACAGAACTTCAACCAACGACGTGGCGTAATACCGTTTGTTACGTTGGTCAGCTTACCTGGGAAGATTTCATTAAATTCAGGGAAAAGATCTTTCTTAACTAATTGAGAGTGAAGCGCCGCAACACCATTCACCTTGTAAGAACCAATCACACATAAGTTAGCCATGCGAACCATGCGGTTGAAACCTTCTTGGATGATAGACAGCTTAGCTTGTTTCTCACCATCACCCGGCCACATCTTACGAACTTCTTGCAGGAAGCGGTGGTTGATTTCAAAGATGATTTCCATATGACGAGGAAGTAGACGCTGGATTAGCGATTCAGGCCAAGTCTCTAGTGCTTCTGGTAGTAGCGTGTGGTTCGTGTAAGCAAAGGTATTTGCACTAATTTCCCACGCTTTATCCCAAGATAGACCTTTCTCATCGATTAGGATGCGCATCAACTCAGGGATAGCAATCGTTGGGTGAGTATCGTTAAGCTGAATCGTTTCTTGTTTTGGAAGATCGGCTAACGAGTAACCTGCGGCTTCGTGACGACGTAGAATATCGCGTACCGATGCAGCTGAGTGGAAGTACTGCTGCATTAAACGCAGAGTCTTACCTTTCTCGTGGTTGTCATTCGGGTAAAGAACTTTAGTAATATTGCCAGCATCGATTAGCGAGTGCTGCGCTTCAAAGTAATCACCGTTGTTAAAGCTTGCTAGTGAGAATGGTGCAATTGCCTGACATTCCCAAAGGCGCAGCGGGTAAACCGTATCTGACTCATAACCTACAATTGGCAAATCCCAAGGCATCGCTTTTACTGTCATGCCTGGTACCCATTTACGTACTTCTTTGCCGTTAACGTATTCAACGTCAACATGACCGTAGAAGCCAATCTCTTGAGCCAGTTCAGGTCGAGCTACTTCCCATGGGTAGCCTTCTACACCGCGCCATGCGTCCGGCGCTTCTTTCTGACGACCTTGTTCGAAAGATTGCTTAAATAGGCCATATTCGTAATGCAGACCGTAGCCCACCGTTGGGAATTCTTGTGCGGCACATGAGTCCATGAAACACGCAGCTAGACGACCTAGACCACCGTTACCCAGTGATGGATCGCGCTCTTCTTCTAATAGGTCAGTTAAGTTGTGACCTAGCTCTTCCATCGCCTGTGTGATTTGCTCGTACAAGCCCATGCTAATTAGGTTGTTACCAGTTAGGCGACCGATAAGGAATTCTAAAGATAAGTAGTTAACGCTTTTTGCGCTTTGAATTTTAGGATCTTGTTCAGTCTTAAGAAGATCTAACGTGGTTAGCTCAGCCAGTGCGCGCCCCATCGCTAAGTACCAATCACGCGGTGTTGCGGTTGCTTCTGTCTTCGCGTAAGTAGTCGATAAGTGTTGCTTTACACTTTCTTGGAATGCAGCTTTATCAAATTTTTTCTGTTGCGTAGGTTTCATCAGAGAAATCTCACTTATTAGTTCTAATCCATCTGTGACATATCGTGCATGGATATAATCTTCGAAACATCCTCCTACCTAGACGGCATATTGGGAGGAGGACACAGGGCGTAGAGGGCGTACAACCCAAGACTCAGTGATCTAACTCTCATTAAATTTTTAACAAGCTTGAGCTTGGGTGATCGAGATCACGCCACCAACGAATTTACCCTACAACTGATGTATTAAAGTTCCGTGTCTTACAAAATACTCAATTGATGAATATGCACACTCGATCACATTAAGATTCACGTTCTGATGAAAATTTCATAACTTTTGGTGCAGGCATGTGTTTAAACCCCATTATCAGACAGCAAAATGAGTGATAGACCTCACATTTATGGGGCGTAGTTCAGCGCAAAATGTGAATTAGTCAAAAATCCCACCCTTGGCCGATAACCGAGGCTTGGCTTCTCAAGTAACATTCCTACCCATCAGCGATTACGGTCGTTTTTTGTACACTATGGTGAAATAGGGAATAGAAATATGTGGATTCCTTCGAAATTGACGCGTCCAGGGCGACTGCATAACGCAATTGTTCGTCCAAGAGTTTTAGATCTACTGCAACAAGCCCCTTGTTATAAGCTCGTACTGTTCCGCTCTCCAGCGGGTTACGGCAAAACAACCATGGCGGCTCAATGGTTATCTGATAAATCACATGTTGGTTGGTACAGTATTGATGAAAGCGATAACGATTCGTTCCGCTTTATGAACTACCTTCTACAAGCCCTCAATAAAGCAGCGGACGGCAGTTGCCCAAACTCACAGAAGCTTGCCGAAAAGCGTCAGTTTTCTTCCCTTCACTCTCTGTTTGGTGAAGTCTTTACCGAAATTTCTAGCTTTCACCAAGAGTGCTACCTAGTGCTGGATGACTACCATCTGATTCATGATGATGAAATCCATGAAGCGATGCGCTTTTTCTTAAAACATATGCCTGACAACTTAACTTTGGTTGTGACGAGTCGTGCAGCACCACCGCTGGGGACCGCTAACCTGCGTGTACGCGATCTAATGATAGAAATTGGCAATGAGTTACTGGCGTTTGATACCGAAGAAACGACGCGATTTTTCAATCAACGCGTCGCCGATGGTATTGATGACACCACCGCAAATAACTTACGCAACTATGTTGAAGGCTGGCCTTCTGCGCTGCAATTAATTGCCCTGCAAGCGCAGCATCAACATAAAACCTTAGCGCAATCTGCTGAGTCGTTCTCTGAGTTCAACCACGCTCACCTTTGGGATTACTTAGTCGAAGAAGTGTTTGATTTACTCGATCAAGAAACACGTCAGTTTTTACTTCAGTGCTCGGTGCTGGACCACTTTAATGATCATCTGGTCTCAGAGCTGACCAAGCGTGAAGATGCACTCAGCATGATTGAGTCATTAAACCGCTTTGGTCTGTTTATTCACCCGCTTGAAGGCGAGCACAACTGGTATCGCTTCCATAATCTGTTTGCAGAATTTTTAGCCCACGAGCGTATTGCTCGTATTCCGCAACAAGAGACTCAACTACATCAGTCTGCGGCAAAAGCTTGGCTGAAACTCTCATCACCACATCAAGCATTGCGCCATGCTCAAGATGCGAAAGATAGCCAACTCACAGCAGATATTTTAACTCAATATGGCTGGAAGATGTTTAACGGTGGCGAGCTGCAATCGCTTGAAAAAGGCATCAACACACTAACGCCTGAGCAACTTTATAGCGAACCTAAGTTGTGTATGCTGCAAGCATGGTTAGCACAAAGCCAACACAGATATAACGATGTCGGCGACTTGCTATCAAAAGCCGACGAGCAGATGTCCAAATTTAATGTCAGCTTGAGCACCAAAGAACAAGGGGAATTTAATGCCCTGCGCGCGCAAGTAGCGATTAACCAAAATGAGCCGGAAAAAGCCCTCGAACTAGCTGAGCTAGCCTTAAGCCAAGTTGATAGCACGGTGTATCGCAGCCGCATTGTCGCAACATCAGTTGTTGGCGAAGTTAACCACGTACTTGGCCATCTAAGCCGCGCTCTACCTATGATGCAGCAGACTGAGAAGCTTGCACGCCAATATCAAGTCTACCATCAGGCGCTTTGGGCGATGCTGCAACAAAGCGAGATTTTAATTGCTCAGGGCTACGTACAAGCAGCGTTTGAGATTCAAGATAACGCCTTTAAGTTGATTGAAGAGCAGCAATTACAACAAGTTCCACTTCATGAGTTCCTGCTACGTATTCGCGCGCAGATTTTATGGTGCTGGAACCGCCTCGATGAGGCGGAAGAGTGTGCTTACAAAGGGTTAGATATTCTTGGCAATCACAGTCCAAGTAAACACCTTCACAGCTATTCAATGCTGGCTCGTATTGCGATTGGCCGCGGAGAACTCGATAAAGCGGGTAAGTTCATCGAACAGATCACTCACTTGCTCAAGCAGTCAACCTACCATGTCGACTGGACAGCCAATGCTTCACTGTCATTGATTCTATTCTGGCAGGCGCGTGGCGAGCATGATGAAATTGCCCAGTGGCTTGAAACCACGGTTCACCCCGAGCAAGCTTGTAATCACTTTACTCAGCTTCAATGGCGCAATATTGCCCGTGCTCAAATCGCACTCGGAAACTACGCCGAAGCGAAAGAAACCCTGACGTTCTTACAGCAGCAAGCGAGCGACAATGAACTGATTACTGATACCAATCGAAACCTGATTGTCGAAGCGATTTTAGCAACTTCTCAAAACGATGATACGTCTGCTCTTCGCTACCTAAAAGAGGCGATTTCTCTGACTAATCAGACCGGTATCATTGGTAACTTCTTGGTTGATGGCAGCAAAGTTGGGCATATTTTAGAGTCACTAAGTAAAAGCAATGAGCTCAGCGATTTAGAGCGCCATCGCACCCAACAACTACTGAAAGATATCTCCATGACACAGCGTAGTAGTTCAGTGCACTTCGATGAGGATTTCATTGAAAAGCTGGTCAATCACCCGAACATTCCTGAACTTGTACGCACAAGCCCACTGACTCAACGTGAATGGCAAGTATTAGGTCTTATCTACTCGGGCTTCAGCAATGAGCAAATTGCACAAGAGCTTGATGTGGCAGGTACTACCATCAAAACTCATATTCGTAATCTGTACCAAAAGCTCAATATTGCCAACCGAAAAGAGGCGGTTAAAACCGCTGAAAACCTTCTTCAATTAATGGGTTACTAACCCTTACCTAGACTCACACCTTGGTGAAAACAAAAAGCCGCGAATAGGTTCGCGGCTTTTTCGTTCAATCGGTCTTAATTCTCAGGATAGTTTTGTACTCAAGAACATCTTCAAGACAAACATCATACAGCGACCACAACTCATGCAATTCTGATCCATCACTCGCCTATCGCCTTCTTTGAGTGGCTGACACAGCACCACAGGCTCTGGGCAGACGTTATAGCAGTCCATACACTTGGTGAATGCTTCTCGGTTGGTGGCCGTAATGCCAATCAGCAAAGCCTTAGCTCTCTTTGACCAAAGAGACGACAATATCACCGCTAGTTGGTGCAGTGTCATCAGCTTGAGCAAGCATTTGAATGTGTTGCTTGCTATTAACCGTAAACAGTGGCACCACTGTTGCCGACTTATACTGCTCTTGGTAATCCTCGTAACCAAAGCTATCACTTAGCTTGGTGTGTTTAATTTCAGCACCCTGACTAATTAGACTCGCTAGCTTTTTGTAACTGGTGCTCCCTCCGAGCAACAAGGAGTAGGTATGTTCCGAATTATGGCTATGCTTATCTAACCTCTCCTGATCCTTTTTATCTTGTAAGCTAAACACCTTACGATGGCCAAATTCATTGGAGAAATGCACACTCGCCACCGAATTTAAGTGCTGATCGGGCGTAACTGCCAACACTTGCCCTATCCCTATCAAATCAAGGTATTCGTCAGCATGGCTTGAAGTGGGGTTACCGTAATAGCTATCAAAACCACCCATTCTCGCTTTACTTACGTAGTCCCAGTTGGTATCTGACATTAGTACGCGGCAATCGTAAGTCTGAATCGCTTTACCTAAGGCTCTGGCGACATCATTCGCGCCAACGATTAAAAAGCCTCTTGGTGCAGGCTCAGCAACTCCAAGTAGATTGGCAATCGGACGAGCCGTAGCACTTTGCAAGACAACGGTGCCGATGATGACCATAAAGATAAGTGGTACCAGTAGATTGGCTTGCTCAACATTTTGCTGCGTTAACTTAATGGCAAATAGAGACGACACCGCTGCTGCAACAATACCTCTTGGTGCTACCCAAGCAAGAAAGGCTTTCTCTTTAACCTCTAGATTGCTGCGCAAGGTGGATAAGAAAATCGAAACAGGGCGCGACACCAACTGAATCACCATAAACAGCGCTAAAGCCGCCCACCCAAGCTGAGCAAAGTCACTCAACTCAACCCTTGCGGCAAGTAAAATGAATAAGCCAGAAATAAACAAGATGGTCAGGTTTTCTTTAAAGTGAAGGATATGGCTGATGTTAACGCCCTTAGCGTTTGCCAACCAAATCCCCATCACGGTTACCGTCAATAGACCTGATTCATGTTCTAAATAATTCGATAGGGCAAACACACCAAGCAAGATAGTCAGCACCGCAAAAGGTTGTAAGTATTCAGGCAACCAGTGGCGACGCATCATGGCCGCGACCAACATACCTGCAGCGATACCAACAGAAAAACCAATCACCACAATCAGACCAAATACCCCCAAGCTGTGAACTTGACTATGGGAGACAATAAACTCGTACACCATCACCACGAACAGTGCGCCCAGAGGATCTATCAGTATCCCTTCCCAACGTAAAATATTGGCAAGCTTGGAGCTCGGTCTGACGGTTCGTAGCAACGGGACGATCACGGTCGGCCCAGTAACCACTGTCAAACTACCGAATAAGAAAGCTAGTGACCAATCTAAACCTAATAGATAGTGCGTCGCGACGGTGGTAATACTCCAAGACACCACAGCGCCAAGCGTTACTATGCTCCAGACACTCTTACTGATCCCTTTAATCTGCTTAAAATTGAGGGTTAAACTACCTTCAAAAAGAATCACTGCAACCGCTAAAGAGATAACTGGAAAGAACAAATTCCCCAGCGCTTCTTGAGGCGAAAACAGACCCAATACAGGCCCCACCAACAAACCTGCGATGAGTAAAAATAAAATAGCGGGAAGTTTTAACTGCCATGCAACCCATTGGCAAATCAAACCGAGTAAGCCAACACTAGCCAAGGTTAGCGCGATCGTCTCCGAAGTCATTGAGTATCCTTATAACGAGCGAAGTAGAATTTCCCACACTAAAAAAGTGGGTAAGAATTGGACAATAATGTCAAATGAAGCCTAACCAAACCATTACTGTTTATTTATAGACAGTTAAATAAAAAAGGGCTCTAAAATTAGAGCCCTTCATAAATATTAATGGCATCGACTAGCGATGAATATGAGCGGGATGTTTTAACTTCTCCATCACCCACAGTCCCAACTGAGAAAAGCTTGGCATCAAAGTATAAACAGCAGCGACAAACAGAATCGAGCCAACAAGATCCATAGGTCTATGCATGCCTAACCATAGACGGCTATAACCGACACAAACCGCCCACAAACCAACCATTAACACCAAACCGTAGCGCTTATGTTGCATAAATAGGCCTCCAAAGAAAGCCAAGCAGATTGAGGCAAAAATGGTGTGTCCCGATGGGAATGAATAATCTTTCTCACCTTGCCAGTGACTCGTGCGCCAAGGTGATACTTGCTGAGAGATTTCGTTAATCACCTCTTCTTTCTGGATCGCATCTAATTTATAGAAATGTTCAGGATTAGGAATCAGAAGTTGATGAGTAAGCAATTCAGTGTAAGGTCTTGGACTTTCTGTTACATGCTTAAGACCGGTCTTAGCCGCGAAGCCGATAACAAGAATCAACCCAAGTTGGAAAAGCTTGGCCAAAAAATCACGGTTGAAACCAATAATTCTCCAGCTAATGCAAACAAGAACAGATAAGGAAATCAGGAAGCCTTTCGAACCTGCAGATTCCGTCATTGCGGTAAAACTAAACCCAACCACGTCACTGACTTCCGAGAGCAGATCGATATGACTGACAAGCAGCGACATAGGCGCAATAATAAGCAAAAAACCTGCGAGTAGCAGTAAACCTTCATGTTTATCTCGTAGTAATGTCTTCACAATATTGATCCACGGCAACAAAAAACTCGATGCAGCATATTAGACGATGAAGTATGGAAAATTTATCAACTTTATGTCAATTTGCTGAAAGATAGCGCACTGAGTTCGCTCAAATCACAAAAATATATTTACTCACAGATCTTTAGCGGCTTGTTCGATTTTCAGTAAGTGGCTGAAATTCTCCGTAGCCCTACTAAGCGAATGCCCAGTATCGCAATAATTTCATTTTTAGTGACTAGTGAAACATCTAAACACAGATGCCTTATTTACACTATAAGTATGATTGTATAACGAGGCTAACTCCTTTAACCTCACAGCAGTAAATAAGCAAGAATGTCGTTTTCGTTGCACCAAAAACCTGATGGCTAGGAGGATGATACTGTGATGAAAGAACATGACTTTGAAAACATTCTTCAGTGCATCCATGAACTGAGTCCGCGACAGAAAAAGCGTCTGTCTTTAAAGTTAAGCGCGCTAACGGGTGAGAATACTACCCATCATGCCTATGAGCTTATCACTCAAGAAGAGTTAGATTTGTTAGCAAGGTGTGGGCTCACCGAAGAAGAAAGGAGCTAACATTCACACGCTGCTAACTCCTTCTATTTGACGCCTATTTATTGGTGTCTAACCCCTGCTGCCAAAACGCCACTTCCATGCGAGTCGCAGTCTTAAACACATGGATTAGATTCTGGCCTCTCTGACTATTAAGATCTACCTCTTCAAGTAGCTGATTAAAGTGCTTTGCGCCCTCAGCCACACCAGACTGAAACTCGTCACTAGCGTAAAGCTCTATCCAGCTTCGATAAAGGTTTCCTTCTAACCGAGTATCAGAACTTGAAGTTGCTGATTGAGTACTAACGGACATTGGTGTGCCCACAAAAGAAGTGGTGCACAGGCCCATGACCTTTGCCCACCTTTAGCTTGTCAGCATTGGCAATAGCCTGAGAAATGTACTGCTTACCAAGATATACCGATTTGTGTAGGCGGTTACCTTGAGCCAAGTACGAAGCGATCGCCGAAGACAAAGTACAACCCGTACCATGGGTGTTATTCGTCACAACGCGTTTAGCGCTAATCAACTCGCTACTTTCAGCCATAATGAGTAGATCATTACTGTTGTCATCTTTCTCTAAATGGCCGCCTTTAAGCAGCACAGCCTTGGCACCTAAAGCACGCAGCTCTGAAATCATTGCTCCCATTTGGTCTTCATTTTGCGGTACTGCGCCACCAATCAAAGCGGCACCTTCCGGCAAGTTAGGGGTGATTAGATCAGCAAGTGGAAGTAACTCTTGTTTGAGAGTAGAGATTGCATTGGTTTCAAGCAGAAGATCGCCGCTGGTCGCCACCATGACAGGGTCAACCACAAGGTGCTTAGGTTGATACTGACGAATTTTGTCGGCAACCACTTTGATGATCTCTGAATCTGCCAACATGCCAACTTTGACAGCAACAATATTGAGATCGGTGAACACCGCATCCAATTGGCTTTCAATATGCTCAAGGGGAATCGGATGAATAGCAGACACACCAAGGGTGTTTTGCGACGTGATAGCGGTAATCACCGAGCATGCATAACCGCCCGTGGCAGAGATTGCTTTGATATCGGCTTGAATGCCTGCACCGCCGCCGCTGTCAGAGCCCGCGATGGTTAATACGATTGGAGTTGTGTCTTGTGAATGTGGCATTGTTGCTCCTACTACAAGACGTACAGGAACTCTCGGCCACGAAAGAAGGGATCAGAAAATGAGGCGATCAATCCATCGAATACGAGTACACCAAACCAAGAGGTTGAGTGCGCATAGTTCCCTACGTCAGTGCTAACTGAATCAGGTTCAACGGGTCTCGCATTGCGATCTCAGCCCTTTCCGTAATGGTTAGGCTCCCCGACTATTTCCCGCTGATGATAACAATAAAATTAACCAAATTGCATCATTTGCTCGCAAAAATACATCTTGAGTCGTTTCAATTTGTGTTTAAAACCTTCTCTTCCTGAATTTTTTGTTATCGTTTAAACTCACTAAGATAATTTTTTCTTATGGTCAAAAGCTATGTTGAATCCAATCTGGTTAAAGACGTTTGTCACTCTCATCGACACATGTCACTTCACCAAAACCGCCGACAAACTATTTATGACTCAGCCAGGTGTCAGTCAGCATATTAAGAAACTCGAACAAGCCTGTGGGCACGCTTTAATTAAAAGGCATAACAAAAGCTTTGAGATTACTGAAGCGGGGAAAACCGTTTACGCTTATGCTAACGAGTTAGAAACTCAACAAACGCAGATGCTGTCATCACTCAATCAAGATGACCCACATTCAGGCGATGTTTCTTTAGCATGCTCAGGCTCTTTAGCCCTATTGCTATACCCTCAACTGCTCGATTTACAATGTAAATACCCCAACCTCATACCACACTTAGAGGCAGCACCTCATCATAAAATCATTGCAGAGATTATTGCTGGAGAGGTCGACTTAGGTATCGTCACAAACGAACCATCAGACCCTAGAGTCGAGTCGGAACAATTTGGACAAGAACCTTTATGTTTGATGATGCCTAAGACAATGGCAACCAAATCACTTAATGAAGAGCAGCTAAAACAGATGGGGCTTATTCGCCACCCAGATGCCGAACACTACTTAGCACTCTACTTTTCTCGCTGTGGAGAACCAACACTGGAATCCATCAATATTCATCAACTTCCAGTTAAGGGTTATATCAATCAGCTCAACCAAATATTACTGCCAGTGGCACAAGGCCTTGGCTTTACCATTCTGCCAAAAAGCGCATTAGACACCTTCCCATACAAAGAAGAGATTGCGATTTACCAACCAAAACAAGAAGTCATCGAGACGCTTTACTTACTCACTAAGCGTCACCGACAACTTCCAGCAAGGCTTGAGACTGTCAAACAAATCGTTAAAATGCAGTTACATGGATAAAAACTAAAAAAGGAGCCAAATAAGGCTCCTTTTTCTTTGTTTTGCGTTGTTATGCTTCTAGAACATCTTCACCAGACATTTCTGAGATGAGTAGTAGATCAGCTTCATCAAGCTTCATACCTAATACCGGTAAACCGTGTTGAACAATCCAACAGCCTACGAATACGAATGCACCTAATGCGAATAAACCTAGTGGTAACATAGCCAAACCTCCTCCATGGTTATCAGACAATGTATCGATAACTAGAAGATGCGACTATTTAAAGAGGGGAAAAGCAAAAGGCCTTTGAAAATACTTAATTCTTATACGTTTTTGATGGCACTCTTAGCGGGTTGGACGCTAAGCCCTGTGTCTCTCTGCGTTCAGTTTGTTCGTATTCACTCTGGGAGTTTACTCAGTCTCTACACCTTAAAGTTATGTGGGATACCCTTTTAATATAGTTATACCGTACATATGAAGCAACTATATTTAGTGCTTAATTGTCTAAAGATCACAAATTTTATGCCTTTGAGCGCATAATTATCCTCAAACCGTCTGTAGAACTAAAAAAATGGGGTACAACACCCCATTTTTATCTACTCAGTCTTTCCTCTCGAGGTGTGAGCCAGTTTCGATTTACTGTCGTTACCTATTTCAAGGTAGTCAAACACCTTTCGTATAAACGGAGCACCAACCCTTGAGCCACCATTACCATGTTCAATCACCACAGTCGCGACATATTTTGGCTGTTCACATGGAGCGAAAGCAGTGAATAAACCATGGTCGAGTAAGTCATAACTCAGTTTTTTGGAGTTGTAGACCTGATCTTTCTTAAGACCAAATACCTGCGCGGTGCCTGATTTTCCCCCACTGCAATAACTCGCTCCTTTAAATGCTCGTCGACCAGAACCACGACTACCCGAGTTCACCAAGCGCATAGCATTGATAGCAATATCCCAAGTAGCGTCACTCACTCCTTCAATCTGACTAACCGCTTTCACCGCTTTAGGCACTTCTTGATGAAAAGGAACTCCGTGCTGCAAAGTATTGCGGAATAGATGTGGAGCGATAACCTCACCATGATTGACCAATACAGATGTCGCTTTAGCGATTTGCAACGGCGTTGCTGTCCAATACCCCTGACCAATGCCAATCGGTACTGTATCGCCCTTGAACCATGGCTGACGATAGCGTGACTCTTTCCACTCCCTTGTGGGCATATTTGCTCGTGTTTCTTCTGGGATATCGATACCAGAAAGACGGCCAAAACCAAACATATTCATCCAGTAGGAAATGCGGTCAATCCCTAAGTCATAGGCAATATGATAGAAAAACGAATCGACAGACTCTTCAATTGCCAAAGTGACATCAACTGGCCCATGCCCCCAACGTTTCCAATCACGCCATACTTTGGTCTGCTTGGTTAAGCCTGGGATGCGCCATACACCGTGGTCATCACGCACAGTATCGGGGTGAATAATACCTTCGCTTAAACCTGCTACCGCCATAAAAGGTTTCACAGTGGAAGCTGGCGGGTAAACCCCTAACGTCGCTCGATTGACTAATGGGTGAAATGGGTCATTAAGCAGCTTGCTGTAAGCTTTACTAGAAATCCCTTCAACAAACAGATTCGGGTCATAGCTCGGACTTGAAGCCATAGCAAGCACACTATTATCGCGTGGATCAAGCACGACGGCACTTCCCTCCCGATGATCCAACAGATTGAAGACAAACTTTTGCAGCTCAATATCAATGTTAAGTACTAAGTCTTGCCCAGCGACAGGAGGAACATATTCGATGGTACGGATAATACGACCACGGCTGTTTACCTCAACTTCTTGATAGCCTTGTTTACCATGAAGAATCTGCTCATAGTACTTTTCGATGCCCAATTTTCCGATGGTTTTGGTCGCACGATAATTTGCCAGTTCACCATTTTCTTCTAGCTGTTTAAGGTCTCGATCATTGATATGTGCAACATAGCCTAATACATGAGTCAGTATCTCGCCATATGGATAGTCTCGCTTCATATCAACATCAATTGAAAAGCCCGGAAGCTCATACTGATGTACGGAAAACTTGGCGACCTCTTGCTCCGTTAGGCCATTTTTTACTACGACCGCTTTGAAGCGTTTACTATGAGGCTTTATCATCTTCTCGACTTGAGAGTCAGATAGCTGCATAACTTGTTTAAGCTTAGCGATAGAACCATTTAGGTCTTTCACCTTTTCCGGGATCATCTCAAGTACGTAAACGGGGAAGTTGTTAGCAAGTACCTTGCCGTTACGGTCGTAGATCAACCCACGAGTAGGGGCGATCGGCAGCACTTGGATACGGTTGTCATTCGCTCGGGTGGTGTAGTAATCAACTTGCTTAACTTCTAGTCGATATAGGTTGGCGATCAACACGCCAAGCAGAACCACCATTCCGATAAACGCTGCAACAGCGCGATTTCGAAATAACTTTGCTTCATGAGCATGATTGCGCATCTTGTGGTTGAGGTGATGATTATTCATAGGTGCTAGCAGTAAAGAGTAACGAGCTTTACTTATTTATATTTAGTTACAGTTAGCACGCACGGTATCAATAACCCGATGCCACTATGTACGAGCAATGTAAACAAAGTCAGAGAAAACCCATCTAAAATAAAAAGCCCCGAACATCTCTGTTCAGGACTCAGCCTTTATCTCTTTATTGTTTTATGCACCAACTATAAATTATGCACCAATCACGCCGCCATCTTCACGAGTAATCGCCATAATGGTTGAACGTGGCTTACTATCACCGCCTGCAGGGAAGTGCGACGGCGCGCCTTTTTCACCCGGGTGCTGCACACCAACAAACATGGTCTTGTTGTCTGCTGAGAAGGTTAAACCGGTAATCTCACAAGCAACTGGGCCTGTTAGGAAACGGCGAACTTCACCCGTCATCGGGTCGCCACACAGCATTTGGTTATTACCCTGCCCTGCAAAATCCCCTTTGTTCGAGTAGTTACCGTCAGTTTGAATCCACAAACGACCTGCCTTATCAAAACCAATACCGTCAGGGCTATTAAACATGTTGTCCGCAGTAATGTTCTCACTGCCCGCGTACAAATTGCCTTTATGCACTTCAGGGTTACCCGCAATTAGGTAAAGGTCCCAGTTAAACTCATCGCTGCTATGGTCATCATTCTGTGGTACCCAACGAACAATCTGACCATAGTGGTTTTCTTTACGTGGGTTTGGTCCACCAACTGGTTGGCCCTCTTTCACGCCACGGTTCTTGTTGTTGGTTAGTGTGCAGAACACATGTTTGTTGTTTGGATGAACTGCAACCCATTCTGGGCGATCCATCGTTGTCGCGCCCACTTGTGTTGCAGCACGACGCGCGAAAATCATCACTTCCGCTTGGTCATTGAAGCCATTTTCTTTGGTTAAGCCATTCTTACCATGAGTCAACTCTAACCATTGGCCTTTGCCTTTTAACTCTTGGCCATCAAACTCGAACTTAGCGACATACAGCGTGCCTTCTTCTAGCAGATCACGATTCGCTTTGTCATTACCCGGCTGGTATTTGTTCTTCGACACAAACTTGTAAAGGTGTTCACCGCGCTCATCATCACCAAGATAAACCACCACATGACCATCGCCATTAACCAGCAATGCTGCATTTTCATGCTTGAAGCGGCCAAGCGCAGTGCGCTTAAGTGGCGTAGATGTTGGGTCATTTGGATCAATCTCAACAACCCAACCAAAACGATGCGGTTCATTTGGGTGTTTAGCGACATCGAAACGTTCGTCGGTGTCATGCCATTGATATTTACTCTTGGCTGCTTTCACGCCATAACGCTTGTGATCGTCAGAAACGTCAGCACTACCACTGGTACCAAAGTAACCGTTGAAGTTTTCTTCACAGGTTAGGTAAGTGCCCCAAGGCGTTTGACCATTGGCACAGTTGTTAAATGTCCCGAGTGGCTTCATACCTGATGGATCAAGTTTGGTTTTCATCAAGTCATGACCCGCCGCTGGACCCGTTAACTGCATTTGCGTGTTAGCGGTGATGCGGCGGTTTAGTTTACCGTTAATATCCAGTTTCCATTGCTCACCAGAGCGAACAATTTCAAATACCGTGACACCATGAGCAGCTTGTGCTTTGACCACGTCATCAGCCGTCATCGCTTTGCCGCCATGGTCAAACAGTAGCTCGTAGTTGGTGTACTCGTTGTTCACTGCGATAACCGCACGATCTTCACTGATTGGGAACAAACTCATACCATCGGTGTTATCACCAAACTGACGAAGTTGAGCTTTAGAGTCTTGTTTTCCACTTGGATCAAATGCTGGCGCATTTGGGAAGATTGGATCACCCCAAGAAAGTAGTGGTGTCGCCTTGTAGCCCTTCGGGACAATAAATGCGTCTGCCGTTGATGCTGGTACTGCTTCAAAATTGAGTAGTGAACTTTCGCTTGGTGCAGCAAAAGCTTTAGTAATGGGGTTTAACGATAAGAATGCACCTGCACTTACCGCCGCTGTACCTGCCAAAAATCGACGACGAGATAATCGAGCATCAATCATTTGACTGAATTCAGAATCTTGCTCATCACGCTTACTGATTGAAACTGGGCACATTGCTGACTCCTTGCTGAGTATTTTTATAAAAATGCTTGCAAATCGTAGAGTCGAAAAATGACAAATACGTTAACTTACTGTTTCAAATGAATTAATTATCTACGACAGAAATAATCCACTTACATGTCAGGCTTATTAAACTGCGCTATAGTTCACTTTTTATGCATATAGAACGACGTACAGGCAAAAAAACGTGATCAAAAACCTAGATCTTTGCGAAATTGATGGCTACATTATTCCCTGTTCATGAGGAACTTAATTCACATAAGCTCAAGAAAGAGTAATTTTCTATAAACGTGAGGGATTATCATGAAGAAAATGAGAAAAGCACAATTGCATCGCGTACGCATTCAGTACTGGAAAGAGTCGAACAAAGACGCAAGCAAAAATTAATTATGTGCAATACAACCGTACTAAGCTGGCTTAATCGCCAGCTTTTGTGTTTTTGGGGACCTGATTTTTAAGCAGCGCAGTTATTTGATGGGAACATTTGTGTTAGCTCATGCAAAACCGCCTGAGTCTGCTTCGAGTAAAGGTGTTTGTCTTTGTAACCAACTAGTTGCACTTGACGCACCTTACCTGAGATCAATAGCTGACGAATCATCCGACTTACCACTTGTACATCAAGCGCGCTACCTCTCTCTAGGCGAGAAACTGGGTATAAGCTCGGCAAATCAATATTTAATACGACTTCATCGCAATGAGACAGGTAATTGGCGAGCTGGTGCTTAACCTGAAAACGCTGGCTAAAACTGCACTCTGATAGCGTCATCCAGTCACAACCTAAATCTTCGGCATATTCGAAAGTACGTTCATCTTGCTGAGCTTGGTCTATCCCTAAGCAAAATAGACGGCTTTCATTGTAGCGTGACAACGCAAAATGAAACGCGCTGCCTTGAACAGGTTCCAGTGAGGCCTTTAACTCAAACTGACGTCCAATATGTATGATACCGAGCTCTTTGTGTTGAGAGTTCAGTAATGGAAGGCTATGCAGCAAAGTTTCGCTGTTGTTGGTCAGCACCACAGGTAAGGCTTCTGAGCCAAGAAAACGACTTAGATGAAGTTGATATTGGCCTGTAGGACTATTGGAAAGATCATAATGGCCACCATTGACCCAACGGTAGCCATCTAAATCAAAAATCCATTCATACATTTCTTCTAAGCTTTGATCGGCCATTTCGAAATCAACTTGTCTCATCGGTTTCAGTTGCTCACTGACACTGAGTAAAACAAGGCGGTGTGACAATACACCAGTGAGACTTTGCACTTTATTGCGTCGAAATAGCCCGAACATATCCGTTACCTTTCTGGGGGCAATGCCCTCGCTGCTTGAAGAACGTGCAGAATGATTTTCTGCTGATTCATTTGAACTCGGTGCGCAGGAGCCATAACTGAAATAGCACCAACCAATTTAGAGCCTTTCATCACAGGAGCACTGATACCTGAAACGCCGGAATCAATCTCTGACGTACTGATGGCGTACCCTTGATTACGAATTTGCTCTAGCTCTTTATGCCATTGCTCGATTCGAGACTCTTCACCGAAATAGCGAAGAATTTTTTCGCATCGTGCGGCAGGCAAATACGCCAACATCACTTTTGATGACGCACCTCTGAGCAGTGGCTGACTTTGGCCCTGCACATAGCTACAACGAAGTGCTTGCATACTTTCTTTGCGGCTCACACACAAGGCTCGATAACCGACAGGCACCATATAGGCTGCCATTTCTCCCGTTTGCTTTTGCAAGCGGTTAAGCACTGAATCGACCATATCGAGATCATGCTGGCTCGTCTCATAGCTGCGCATTAACAGCAAAGCTGCCGGACCTATGATCAAGGTTTTGTCATTTGGACTTTCCTCAATCAAGTTCCACTCTCTCAGTAACTTCAAATGTCGATAAAGGCTACTGATTGGCGTACCTAGCTGCTCACTTAACTGCTTGGCCGTAACAGGTTCATCATTGACGGCCACTTGCATCAAAAGTTGCAGTACTTTCTCATTTACTTGCCCGCTATTTTGCTTCATAGAGTTCACACTAATGTTGTATCGCCATATCAAAGTAACAATCAAATTGTATTCTTATAGAATAGGAATTTATAAACATTTTTAATTTTCAATTCTTATATGTTGAGAATTTCAATTAAATTAAGCTCTCAACAACCTCTATTTCATAGCACTAGATTACCCCCCAAACTGTTCAATAAGCGTCCAAAAAAACCAACCTCAAAAGTCTCATCTTTGGCTATTGAATAGCGCTAGGTTCATTGCGACAATTTCTTTCTCCCGCTTCTCTGAAAGGCGTAATGTATGACCCATGATCAATTCAATCAGTTCTGCGACTCTCTTGCTGCCACGACCTATGTCATGCAATGGGGTAACTCTCATGTTTGGAAGGTAGGAGGTAAGGTTTTTGCGATAGGTACAACCCAAGAAGGTGGTAAAGAGGCCTATACCTTTAAGACATCTGATCGCAATTACGACTTTCTCAACGATAATGACGGTTATCGTCCCGCGCCTTATTTTGCTACGCGAGGTATGAAGTGGATTCAGCAAATCGGAACGGACGGTGAG
Source organism: Vibrio sp. 2433-A1 (assembly GCF_056726085.1). Lineage (NCBI taxonomy): Bacteria > Pseudomonadati > Pseudomonadota > Gammaproteobacteria > Vibrionales > Vibrionaceae > Vibrio > Vibrio sp. 2433-A1. The sequence goes on along the minus strand of NZ_JBRESC010000008.1, from coordinate 175,158 downwards.
TTAGCTGATGAACTAAAATACTACCTAACCGAGTCACATCGAATTGTCGCTTTAGGTCTAAGCAAACGAAAGCGTGCAGAATTAGGGCTAACAGAAGCCGACTAATACAACAAAGGAGCCTATTTAGGCTCCTTTGTGATTGCGTTAGACTTCTAAGCTCGCGCCATTGGATTCAATAACATCTTGGTACCAGTAGAAGCTTTTTTTACGTTTACGCTCAAGCGAGCCTGTCCCATCATCATGGCGATCAACGTAGATGTAACCGTAACGCTTGCTCATTTCTGCGGTTGAGTTGGCCACTAAGTCAATTGGCCCCCAACTGGTGAATCCCATCAGTTCAACTCCATCTAAGACTGCCTCTCGCGCTTGTACAAGGTGGTCATTGAGATAAGCAATTCGGTAATCATCAATAATCTCACCATTCTCGTTAACTTCATCACGAGCGCCTAAACCATTCTCCACGATAAATAAAGGCTTCTGATAACGGTCGTACAGGAAGTTGAGCAAAATGCGCAACCCTTTCGGATCAATTAACCAACCCCATTGGCTCTTTTCAAGGTAAGGATTCGGCACACTATCTACAATGTTCCCGACCTCTTTCTGCTTTGGATCCGCGCTTGCACAACCGCTAGCGTAGTAGCTGAACGAAATGAAGTCGACACTTGCGCTGGCTAGCTCTTCAACGTCACCGGGTTGCATCTCGATCTCAATGCCATTTTCACGGAAATAACGCAACATATAGCCTGGATACTTGCCACGCGTCTGTACATCACCGAAGAACAGCCACTTATTGTTTTCGTGCATAGCTGCGATGACATCATCAGGGTCACATGTGTATGGGTAGTTCATCGCCCCTAGCAACATGTTACCAATCTTGGCATCGGGAATGATGTCGTGACATAGCTTCACCGCTTTAGCATTGGCGACCAATTGATGATGAATGGCTTGATAGATTGCTTGTTCGCTCGCTTCCTCTTGCAAACCCACACCAGTAAACGGGGCATGCAAAGACATGTTGATCTCGTTGAAGGTTAGCCACAGTTTAACTTTGTGTTTGTAACGCTCAAAAACCGTTCGCGCGTAACGCTCAAAAAAGGTAATTAATTCACGGCTTGCCCAACCGCCATAGTTCTCCACTAATGCATAAGGCATCTCATAGTGAGAAAGCGTCACAAATGGCTGCATATCGTGTTTAGCAAGCTCATCGAAGATCTTATCGTAATACGCGAGACCTGCTTCATTCGGCTCAAGCTCATCACCATTAGGAAAGATTCGAGTCCAAGCAATGGAAAGACGTAAACAGTTAAAGCCCATTTCGTTAAACAGTTCAATGTCTTCTGGATAACGATTGTAGAAATCGATGGCGAGATCTTTAATGCCGTCGGTGCGCTCTTCACGGGTTTGGTGTGGACTTAAAATCCCATGGGGTAACATATCTGAAGTCGATAGCCCTTTGCCATCTAGAAGAAATGAACCCTCTACTTGGTTTGCTGCGATAGCGCCGCCCCACAGAAAGTTATTTGGAAATGTTTTCATTGTCGATCCCTAAATCAGCTTCGATATCTATTGCTGATTGTAGATCTGAAACGAGGAACAAATGAGGGCCAAACTCCCAGCATATTGTTCCTCGTTTTAATAGGCTAAAGCGCTCTAGAAGACGAAGTTAATCATCAAAGTGTATAAGTGCGCATCATTATCGTCAGGTGTCGTCCCTATTGGGGCTGTCACAAAGGGACCATTGCTTTTCGACACTTCAAAGTATTGCCACTCAGCATTCAATGACAAGTTATCCAGCAAGTCATATCGTGCGCCAATAAGATAGCTATCGCCTTCCTTATGCTCATTGTGGTTAAACTCGATACCATACGTGATGTAAGGTGTTATGCGACCAAAATGATGCTCACCTGTCGCATACAATGAGGAAGATAAATCGTTAATCTGCCCTTCAGCTCGCAACGTAGATTGACCAAACTCATACTCCAGTCCCAAAGACCATAACTCTATATTTTGATCTTTCGTTTCAGTAACAATTTTCGGTATCGTTATTGAACCTCCCGAAGGCAAGCTTTGCACCACATCATACATCGTCAGGGTTTGGTCGTAGTCAGCACTAACATAGGCAAAATGCCAACGGTATCTATCACCAAACAGATTCAGGTCAAGCCCCCACAACCATTTCGATTCAAATTCAAACTCGCTCTGCTGGTTGTAGTCAATTTTATTGGTGTCTTTAAAACCAACAAATGGGGTAACCAAAGCGGTCGATGCATCTGATATTTCGTAATTCCAACTAACACTAAATCCGTTGTACGCGGTGATACCTAACACGCTGTCATACACATCAGATACAGGGCGAGCCGAGGTGTACGCTTGCCCGACATAGTAGTATTCTGAGGCTAAAAATAGTGGCAATCGTAAGCGGCCAGCTTTGAATTCAAACGTCTGCCATCCATAGCCCAAATAAGCCCATTCTAGTTCTGGTTCATTCCAATGATCTTGAGGACGTTTCACTACCTGAACGGATGCTTTAAAAGCATTGTGGAAGTAATCGAGTTGCAGACCAAAGATGGTGTCACAATCATAACAACTCTCATCGGTAACATTGCGATGCACCATTAGTGGATCTTGATTGTCTGACTTGGTCCATGATGTCGATCCAAAGCCACTGACCGAGACATTGTCCGTCACTTCGATCGCTCCTAAAGCAGGCCAAGAGAACACGCTAAGCACGGCCAGAACTTTCATCTTATTCATGCGTTATTTCTCCCTATTGACCACATGCAAAACAGTGGCATTCTCCGGTAGTTGGTTAAGTGGCGCGTAGCCAATTCGATGTGGTTTTTCAGACATCCAAGCCAGAAGTTCTTCAATATCGGAATTCGCTATCTCTTTTGGAGGCCTTGCTTTGCCAGAAAACGATAAGCTCGCCCAATGGGCATTCATTTGCGCGGCATTCTTGCCAAGTAACGCTTGATAGAAGACGGATCGCTCTGCACTATTTTCAGGCCAATCCGCGAGTTCAATGCGCTTTCCATCCAAAAGCTTGGTTTTGCCTCGGTATAATTTGCGCGCTTTCGACTGTGACAGCTCTGAAAAAACAGGGTCTATCGAAAAAATCGCTATAGGTAGATTGTCGGGATCTTGATTCGCATTGATGGGGATTGAAAATAGGCTAAACCCAACAATCAATACACCCACAATGATTTGGCTGAAGTACATGCTAGAAACACCTCTTCACTGACTGATCTGGCATCACGTTACATTGGCAATTTCGTGGAGTAGTTTTTCCTTCTTCACTGGTTTTGCTACATAGGCATCCATCCCTGATTCGAAGCAACGCTGTATATCATCGTCAAGTACACTCGCCGTCAAAGCGATAATTGGTGTTTTAGTTAAGCCAAATTGAGTCTCTATCTGGCGGATTTCTCGAGTTGCGGTAAAACCATCCATCACCGGCATCATGCAATCCATCAAAATCAAATCGTAATGTTCGTCACTTTGGAATTTGTCGAGTGCAATCTGGCCATTATCGGCAATATCAAATTGATAACCCGCATTAGCCAATAGCAAGGAAGCCACTTTTTGGTTCACTCGATTGTCTTCCACAATCAAAATTTTGCAGTTATGTAAGCTCTTGAGGGAATCGGAAAACTTGAAGCTACGTTTAGGTATTACATCACAGGCTTTCACGCCTCTAAGCAGCCTCTGGCCTAATAGTGGTCTAGTAACTAATGAGCGAATTGAGTCCCCAAAATTGTGGCGTTTAGCAAGGAAGTGGCGAACTAAACAGACTTGGAAGCCTTGCTTCTTAGCTTGCTGAAGTTGAGTCTCGCTGACAAATATAGCGTTCTTTTCACACTCAGCGACCAGCAAAATTGGCTTATCTTGTTGAGCAAAGTGACGCTCAAGACCGTTAAGGTTAGAGAACCTTTCCCCGACAGTTAAACCATAGAAGCGCAGCTCATTTTCGAGTAACTCGGCTAGACCGTCATCTTTACAGACCACAGAAATAGGAACGTCAACCTTATCGTCTTCTTTGGTTGGGTAGTGATAAACATCAATTGGCAACGTCAGAGTGAAATAGAATCGGCTGCCTTCTCCTTTTGTCGACGTCAACTCAATCTTACTGCCCATTAGCTCGACCAATTGGGTACTGATCGCAAGGCCAAGTCCTGTCCCACCGAACCGTCTGGTGGTAGAGTCATCTTCTTGTGAAAAAGGTTCGAAAATCTTCTGCTGTTGCTGCTCATCGATACCGACACCGGTGTCTTGCACTGCAAAGGTCATCTCAGTGATATTTTCACCCACATGCTTACTTGATAGCTGCAGCGACACCACACCGCTATTGGTAAACTTCACCGCATTGGACATAAAGTTCATTAACACCTGTCTTAAGCGGTGGTCATCCACCATCACCCGATAAGGGGTTTCAGTGCTGATCGACACATGAAGATCGATACCCTTCTCTTTAGCCTGAGGGGCAACAATAGAAGCAATGTCATAAATGGATTCACGCACACAAGTAGAGTGCGGGCTCACCAACAACATCCCTGATTCAATTTTCGAGAAATCAAGCACATCATTGATCAAACCAAGCAGCAGCTGCGCAGAGGTTTCAATCGTATCAACGTAGTCTTTTTGGCTTGGGTTAAGGTCGGTATCAGCAAGCACCTCAGTTATACCAATAACACCATTCAGGGGGGTTCGAATCTCATGAGACATATTAGCTAAGAAGCTACTTTTTGCTTTGCAGGCCAAAATCGCCGCATCTTTGGCTTTCTCAGCATCCTCTTTGGCTAACGTTAAACGCTCTTGAGCTTGTTGCCTTTCAATCGTGAGTCGTTCAACTTCAACAGCAAACTGGTTTAACTCGTCACTACCTTGAACAGATTTGCTTAAACTTGGTAGCGAAGTGGCGTCATCGTGACTTAAAAACTCTAACACCGCCTTTAAGTTACTGGTGAGGCGCTGAGCAAGTTTAATCGCAAAGACCATAACTAAAATTGTCAGTAAAGAGACTAAACCGAGTGAAATAAGTCGCTGTTTTTCAGCCTGGCTGATCGCATTATCCACCGCAGAGCTTAGTTGCAGTTCGATTGTCGAACCAACTTTTTCCAATAAATTCAACCTAGCAGACAGTGCTGCCAATCCTTGGCTAAGCTCCTGAGCTGAAAGGGTGCTGATAGAGGTTTTATTGGCAAAACGTTGACGAAATTCTTGGCTCTGGCTAAACGCCTTGTCGCTGAATACTTCCAACATCATGCCGACTTGTGCCTCGTCAGCATTTAGGGTCACAAAACGCTCTAAATAGAGTTGCTGATTTTGTACCAAAGCAAGAGTTTGTTCATGAACCTCACTATCAAACTCCTCGTGCTGATTCCATATATCAATCAGCCCCTTAGTGATGCGAGTCTCTTCTGATGACCAAAACATTAACCATTCTAGTTGTAATAAGGCAGACAAATGCAGGGCAACTTCTGGTTTCACTCCGGAAAAACTTACTCGCTCAAGCTTGATGAGCAGTTGCTTATAAACATCTGCACGCCACTCTTCATTGTCTAGCTCGTCATATACATCACTATTTCTTAGTAGTTGTGAGCGAGCATCTTGCAACTCAAAAATGAGATTATTTACCGATATTTCCTGTTCAACACCAAAAACAAAAGGGGATAGGGTTTGCAAAGACTCTGAGGTCGGGATAACGAGATAAGAACCTTCATCAGCTTGATACAACTGACTACTTTTGGCCAAAAAATCCACATATTTTTTCGATTTTTCAAGACTTGCCATCTGTCCAGATAGAAGGTGGACTTGCCAGCCGACAAACACCAACAACAGCAAGACCGGCATTGCAACCAGTATAAAGAGTTTGTGCCTAACAGAAACATTGCGCGCAAATGAAGTCCTAGCCATATGTAACATCCATGTTTTTATTATATGAAAAGCGTAGCACACCATTAAACACTTCATACGCTCAAAACTGTCTACACTTTGAACAAGGCATAAATTAAATAAATAAGTAAAAAACTTATAAGGATTCGCGACCCAGTTAACACCCTTTTGCCCTTGCAATGATTAAGGTTATAACAGGTACTGACAATGAGGACTCGATCATGAGATATACGCACATACTAGTTGCACTTGAACGCACTGATGAAAGTAAGATGCTCATAGACAGGGCATCCTATCTAGCCGAACTTACCAACGCTTACGTCTCTTTTGTGCACATCGACGGCACCCACGGTGAAATTTACCCAGAACTGATTGATATTCAACTCGACAGTGATGAGCACCCCCTCGGTGAAAAAACCATCAAAGAGATCCGAGAGTTTGCAGCCTATAGTGAACGACCGATCAAGCACATCCTAGTTGGTACCGGAGATTTAGCAGAGAAACTGCAAGAAACGATAGAAAAAAATCATATTGACCTGCTTATCTGCGGCCACCACCACGACTTTTGGAGCAAAATCGCATCGTACTCAAAACACCTCGTAGACAAGTCGCCTGTCGACATTTTAGTCGTGCCTATGTAGGGTAAGCGGTCTCACCTCGTCTAGCGGCCCCTTCCCGCTAGACTTTGCTATCCATACTATCGATTCGCCCGCTTTATTATGTGAATTTTGTTCTTATCCGTGTCCTCACCACAAACCCCGATTAACGTTGAGCTAAAGCCAATCTCAGATTAAATCCCATTTAAACCTGCTACAATCACCCGATTAACATACACCCGAGAGAAAACCATGATTATCTTATCCACCACCTATGGCGACATTGAAATTGAACTGAACATGGAAAAAGCACCTGTCAGTTCAAAAAACTTTCTTCGCTACTGCCAAGAAGGCTTCTATGAAGGGACGATTTTTCACCGCGTCATTGATGGTTTCATGATTCAAGGTGGCGGCCATACAGAAGATATGACCGAGAAAGAGACCCATGCGCCTATCGCCAATGAAGCGAATCGTGGACTGAAGAACAAAACCGGAACTATTGCATTTGCTCGCACTGATGCACCTCATTCAGCAACTGCGCAGTTCTTTATCAACTTAGACGACAATAACTTTCTCGATCATACCGCTAAAACCAATAATGGCTGGGGCTACGCCGTATTTGGCCAAGTGACAGCAGGAATGGAAGTGGTCAACAACATCGGTAAAGCAATGACGGGCACCAAAAAAGGCCATGATGACGTACCGCTTGATACCATAAAAATCAATAAAGTGACTATCACTGAATAATAGCTAATTATAAGCACGGGCTAAAATGCCATTGCCTTGGTATTGGTAGACTCCTGAGTCATTACTAATAAATACTGACTCTCCAGGTCGCAGCAGTAACTTTTGCTGCTCGACTTCGATTGTTACCTCGCCCTCAACGCAAAACAGTATCTCAGCGCTGCGCAAGTACTGCTGTTTAGCGACATCGCTCACCGTCACAATGTCAAAGCCAAAATCGTCTACGGGAATCGGGTAACTGAGCTTGCCCTCTTTCTCGATTGGCAACAGTTTGATCTTGTCTGGATTAGTCGATTGAAAGCGCGTGTTATCAATTAACTCATCCACATCAATATGCTTAGGCGTCAGTCCTGCACGCAGTACATTGTCTGAGTTGGCCATAATCTCAAGCCCTGTGCCTTGCACATAAGCATGGGGCGTCTCGGCATGAAGAAACATTGCTTCTCCCGGTGCTAGTTCTACCGTATTCAAAAGCAAAGGCGACAGTAGCCCAATATCATTGGGATAGTGCTTGTTAAACTCCGCCACATATTCAAACACTTCACGCATTAAGGCGGTTTTAGGACCACGAACCAACGCTTGATCGAGCTGTTCTAATGCGCTGGTTTTTCTCTGTTCATCCAAAGACATAATGACAGTGAAAAACTCACGTAAGCCATCACTGTTTGGTTTGCTTTCAAGTGCACTAACCTCCGCCGACAAACTCTCGATACCCGCTTGCTGAAATAGGCTAACAATCTGATTAATAGGGCGAAAGCCATTCATTGCCTTATAAAACGTCAATGCATAGACAAGCTCAGGTTTATGGTTCGGATCTTTGTAGTTGCGGCATGCAGAATCAAGCGCAATACCTTGCTCATTTTCGCGAGCAAAACCAGCCTCGGCTTTGTGTTTACTAGGATGAACCTGAATTGAGAGTGGCGTCTCTGCCGCGAGTACTTTGAATAAATACGGCAGCTCGCCAAAACGTCTTGCCGTATAGTCACCAAACATGTTTTTACTGTCCTGAGCAATCACATCCGACAACAACTCACCTGTTGACGCGACTCGTGAGCAGCCATTCGGGTGTGCCCCCATCCAGAGCTCAGCCTGAGGTTGATGCTCGGAGTTATCGATACCAAACAACTTTGAAATCGACTCTTTGCTGCCCCAAGCGTAATTTTGGATAACGTTATTGAGTTTGAATAAAGACATGTCACTCCCCTCCCAGATTGATGACTGGGCGTTGCAAACCAATCGCTTTGATGAGAGCTGTCAATCCTTGCTCGATTTTGGATCGTGGACAGCCAAGATTGAGGCGAAGATACCCTTTCCCTGTCTCGCCATAAACTTCCCCCGACATAATCGCGACATCGAAGTGTTCGATTAACGCCTGATTAAGCTGCGACATATCGAGGTTCAAAGGGGAAAGATCTAACCAAGCTAGGTATGTTGAATCTGGCACTGTATAACAAAGCTCGGGAAAGGCTTGTTCTAGCACCGCTTTGACATATTCATGATTGGCGCGTACATATTGATTGAGTGCATTGAGCCATGGCTCCCCCTCGTTGTAAGCAGCCATCATCGCCAAAACGCCCAAGATAGAAGGGGAAGAAAGCCCATCAACTTCTTTTAGCTTATGTAGGTACTTCGCTCTGGTATTTTGACAAGGGATCAACGCATAAGCCCCATTTAGAGCAGGTATGTTGAATGACTTCGACGCCGAAGTAACCAATGCCCAATCTGAAGCGTTGCCAAAGCCGGTATACGGCGTATGTGGCTTGAAGCTAACGTCCATATGGATCTCATCAGAGATCACCTTAACCCCATGCTTTTCACATAAGCGCGCTAGCCTCTCTAGCTCATCTCTGCTCCAGACTCTCCCCGTTGGGTTATGAGGGCTGCAGAGCAATAACAGCGTATTGTTGCTATCTGCCAGCTTATGCTCTAAGTCTCGCCAATTGATTTCAAATCGATGCTTCGCTTTAATTAAAGGTGAACGAATACACTTTCTTCCCTGCCCCTCAATCATTTTGTCGAAGGCATCATAAGCAGGAGTGTGAAAGATCACCCCTTGCCCCGGTGTTGACCATTGCTCAATCAGTTTTGAGACGATATAGATAACTGAAGGTCCGTAAACCAAACACTCTTTATCGATTTCGCAATCAAAGCGAGTTTGATACCAATGACTGATTGCACGCTTAAAGTCATCATGATTCCAACGACTGTAGCCTAACACTGGGTGCTCTAGTCTATGTTGCAGTGCCTTAATTACTGATTCAGGGGCCGCGAAATCCATATCTGAAATGGTGAATGGCAACAATCCCGGCTTGCCAAATCTATCTTGAACATAATCCCATTGGGTACAGTAAGTACCAGTGCGATCAATAGGAGTATCAAAGTCAAAGTTCTGAGTCATAACAATTATCCAAGGAGAGAATTCCCTCGGCACTGGGGGAGTTTATTAGTGTGCCGAGGGAGGAGCAAAATATCGAAGTAATGATTAACTTGCTGACATGATGGACTGCATCTCATTTTTAACGAGGTGCACCTGAGTACCGATCACCACTTGCAGGTTATGCTCATCCAACTTCACCACACCTAAAGCGCCGTGTGCTTTTAGTTTGGCGTCATCGACTAAGCTCATATCATTCACTGACATACGTAGGCGAGTAATACAGTTATCTAGTGCGGTAATGTTCTCTTTACCACCAAGCGCTGCTAGCACTGCTGCACCTTTGCCTGATTCATTAATAAATGTCGCTTCGAGCTCTTTATCCACTTCTGCCGTATCAACTTCGCGGCCTGGTGTTTTCAAATTGAACTTAGTGATAGCGAACTTGAATACAGAGTAGTAAACCGCGAACCAAATACCTGCCACAAGAGGAACTAAGTACCACTTAGTTGCAGTGCCTTGCAGAACACCGAAGACTAAGAAGTCGATAATATTACCGTCGGTATTACCAATCGTCACACCCAGCATACCCATTACCATGAAACCAACACCGGTTAAGATGGCATGGATGAAGTAAAGCACTGGTGCAACAAACAAGAACAAGAATTCTAGAGGCTCAGTAATACCACCCACTACACAAGCGACCACACCTGAGATAAGTAACGCTTTGATTTTCGAACGATTTTCAGGTCGAGCACAATGATACATTGCTAGTGCTGCACCCGGTAGGCCACCAAGGAAGGTTGGCATTTTGCCCTGTGATAAGAAAGCCGTCACTTCTGGGGTGAACGCTGTAGTCTCTGGACAAGAAAGCTCTGAGTAGAAAATGTTCAACGCGCCAGAGACCGTTTGACCACACACGTCCATCGTACCACCCGCTTCGGTGAAGCGAATCAGAGCGACTAAGATATGATGAAGACCGACAGGCAGCAGTAGTCGCTCACCAGTACCGAATAGCATTGGGCCAAAAGCACCCGCTCCTTCGATCGCGTAACCAATACCGTTGATGCCAGCCGCGAAGTAAGGCCATACAAACGGAATAAAGACACCAACCACACCCAATACGATTGCAGAAATGATTGGCACGAAACGCGCACCACCAAAGAAAGCCAATGCATCTGGCATTTTAAATGTGTAGTAACGCAGGTGAAGCTTGGCCACGATGATACCCACCATCACAGCGCCTAGGATCCCTGTGTCGATCGATTCAATGCCAATAATGTTTTTCACACCGTACTCTAAACGCAGCGCTTCATCACCTAGTACACCGGCAACGGTTAAGAAAAAGTTGATGGCTAGGTTGAACGCGGCGTATCCGACGAAACCCGCAAAGCCAGCAACGCCTTTTTCTTCACGAGCCAGACCAAGAGGAATCGCGATAGCAAACATCACGGGAAGATAGATAAAGGCAACCAGACCAATCTTGGTCATCCACATGAATAGATATTGAAGCAAAATATTGTCTAAAAGAGGGATCGCTTCTTTGATTGCTGAGCTCGATAATGAGCTGCCGACACCAAGTAAAATACCTGAGAACGCCAGTAGCGCAACGGGCAACATGAACGTCTTGCCGAGGCTTTGCAAGAACTCCCACATAGTTGATTTATTAGTATTGGACATAACACGTCTCCGGAACTTGAGAACTTGTAGGGCTCATACACATCATGATTTGAGTGCATGAATTTCTTTATTTATGTGCTCAATATACGCCGATAAAAAATTGATAAAACGTTTTATCAAAATATCTGTGATCAAGTTAAACAAGTTTTACCGCACTTAATGCAGGGCTTTTAAAATCATGCCAATAGGGGTAAAGTTTCCTGATAAAACGTTTTAATAACCTATAAAGTGAAACTATGTCGTCAAAGAAAGTGACCATTACAAAAGTCGCTAAACACGCTGGAGTCTCTGTCACTACTGTTTCGATGGTACTGAGCAACAAAGGCAGAATATCTCCTGACACTATCGAAAAAGTCACTTCAGCTGTTGAAGAGCTGGGGTATATTCGTAATCGTGCAGCCGCAAACCTACGATCTAATTCAAGCGAAATCATAGGCTTAATTCTTAAGGACATTAGTGACCCTTATTACGCTGAAGTTGCCGCTGGTTTAAGCGAAGAGATTGAGCAACAAGGCTATATGCTGTTTCTCGCGCAAAGTGGTGATAGCCAAGAAAAGTTTGAAAAGTGTGTTCTTACCATGGCCAGGCAAGGTGTAGGAGGGATTGCATTTTGTCCAATAGGTGAAAGCCAACAGTTCAATGTCGATAATCTAAGAGAGCATAAGCTACCGATAGTGTGTATTTCCCGAGCATCCGTCGATAAACAAATTGATTACGTTGGTCCTGATAATATGTATGCGGCCAAGCTAGCGACAGAACATCTAGTTAAGCAAGGGCATCGAAGAATTGCCTATGTGGGCGGTAAAAGTAGTTCTCTTTGTCGAGCGGAGCGCATTGGCGGCTACTGTTCTACACTGATGCAATTTGGCTTACCCTTTAAACCTGAGTGGGTGGTTGAATGCGACAAAAGCCAAGCTTCCGCCGCACAAACTGTTCAGCAATTGTTACTTGAGCATCCTCAAATCACCGCGATTTTATGCCACCACTCCTCTACCGCTTTAGGCGCAGTTTACGGAATAAATCGTACTGGACGTTCAATAGGCAAAGATCAGTTTATTGGCGAACAAGTTTCAGTGATTGGCTTTGACGACGTTGAAGAAGCAGAGCTCACCGAACCATCGCTCACCTTTATCAACTCCAATGCACGAGAGATGGGAAGACAAGCCGCTAAAAGGCTGATTAATCAACTGAAGCAAGAAGATCCTCAGCCTTATAGTTTGATTCTGCCGCCCGAGCTAATCGTACGTGATTCTGCTTAACCTGCAATCCGTTCACAATGCGAGAGTAAGCTAATTATACGCACGTGCTAAGGTGCCATTGCCTTGGTAACTGTACATACCCGAATCATTACTGATAAACACTGACTCTCCCGGTTTTAGTCGCAACGCTTGCTGGTTCACTTCGACCTGAACATCCCCCTCAATACAGAACAAAATCTCAGCACTGCGAAGATATTGATGCTTAATAGCATCATTGGCAGTCAAGATATCAAAACCAAAGTCATCCACGGGAATGGGGTAACTCAACTTGCCTTCTTTACAGATCGGTGTCAGCTTTATTTGCTCCGGATTGGTCGAGACAAACAAGGTGTTATCAATCAACTCATTCACATCAATATGCTTAGGCGTTAAGCCTGCACGCAACACATTGTCCGAGTTAGCCATGATCTCTAAACCTGTACCTTTAACATAAGCGTGCGGCGTTTCAGCGTGAAGGAACATCGCCTCGCCGGGCGCTAACTCAATCGTGTTAAGAAACAGCGGAGAGAGTAAACCAATATCGCTCGGATAGTGCTTGTTAAACTCTGCCACATACTCAAACACTTCGCGCATTAAGGCGGTTTTAGGACCACGTATTAATGTTTGATCGAGCTGTTCTAATGCGCGTTTTGTTTTCTGTTCATCCAAAGACATAACAGCGGTGAAAAACTCACGTAAACCATCACTGTTTGGCTTCGCCTCAAGCGCGCTCACCTCAGCATCTAAGCTTGCAATACCCGCTTGTTGAAACAAGTCAATGATCTGACTAATAGGTCGAAACCCATTCATCGCTTTGTAAAAGGTTAACGCATACACCAGCTCAGGCTTGTGGTTCGGATCCTTGTAGTTACGATGGGCAGCGTTAAGTGCAATCCCCTGTTCATTTTCACGAGTGAATCCTGCTTCCGCTTTGTGTTTACTTGGATGAACCTGAATCGATAATGGCGTTTCTGCCGCAAGCACCTTAAATAGATATGGCAGCTCACCAAAACGCATCGCAGTGTAATCACCAAATATACTTTTGCTGTCTTGGGCAATCACATCCGAAAGCAGCTCTCCCGTCGCTGCGACGCGCGAGCATCCATTGGGGTGTGCGCCCATCCAAATCTCTGCTTGCGGTTGGCAGTCCGAGTTATCGATTCCAAACATTTTAGAAATCGACTCTTTACTGCCCCACGCGTAGTTTTGAATCACGTTATCCAGTTTAAAAACAGACATAACGCACCATTAAAGTAATAGGAAGAGGAATGCTGAAATCAGCACACCCGCCCCAATCACCAGCGGGTAAGCAAAACGACTAAGATCTTGCGCCAACTCTTCGGTTGAATTTGGATCATCTTGAGCAGATTCAACTGGCTTTTCTGCATCTTGCTCTGCACCAAACAACGCCATCACTTGTTGCGTAGAGTTTGCCGCTTGCAGTTGCTCACGGAATTCATCATCCACTAATGAAGAAGTCAGTGTAGTGAGCACTTCCATATGAGTCGAACCCGCTTCTGCTGGCGGTATCGCCAATAGGAAGATCATGGTCACTGGCTCATCGCCATCGAGACCTTTCCACTGCATCTCATCTTTAACAAACGCACAAGCAAACACCGGCTCTTTGACTGCTGATGACTTACCATGTGGCACCGCTAAGTATTCACCGAGGGCTGTTGGGCCTTCGTCTTCACGTTTAAGCACGGCCTCAAGGAACTGATTACGATCAGTTAACTTGCCCTCTTGATCAATTTTGTCGACCAAGGCATTGATTGCGGCGAAGCGTCCATCAAAGGTAGCATCGAGCATGATTAAATTTTCAGACGTTAAGTTAGCTAGTTTCATCATAAACTCCTACTACTGAGCTTGCGGCTGAGTCAGCCATACAAATTGATATGGTTTAAGTGTAAATTGCGCATCGAACTCGCGCTGTGAAATCAGATCCAAACCACCTGTTGCTAGCGACACATCAGCCGCTTGATGCGATAGGTTGACCACAAATTGAATCGCACTTTCACCTTCACCGCGTGTAAGTCCAAACAGTCCATGACCTAGTTCTAGCACTTGCTGAGATGAGCTAGGTGAGAAGGCTTTTTGCTGTTTACGCAGTTGGAGAAGACGATTCATTTCACTGTAAACACGGTGACGTAACGAGCCTTCTTCAGCCAGCTCAGTTTCTAACTTAGCTAAGTCAAACTTCTCACGGTTGATACGACGATTAATGCCCGAATCCAGCATGCCTTGTACATCGTTTTCACTGCCGAGTAAGCTGTGATAGTAAACCGCGGGCACACCGATAAACGAGAGCAAAATAGATTGTGCGGCTAGGAACTTACTCGCTTTTAACTCGTCACTATCATTAGGCTCTGTCACCGCACTCAGGTAGTTGATATTCAACTCATAAGGCGATTGAGTACCGTCACCGTTATTCTTGTAGTTAACTCGTCCACCTTTGCGTTCGACGTGCTGACACATCATCTGACGGTCTTCATCGCTCAAAATGCCTTCTGTTGGTCGCACGCCAATCCCATCATGGCTAGCAAGGAAGTTGAAGTAGGTTGTCTTGCATCCCGCCTTGAGAGACTCCATCGCCTCTGCCGTTAGACCTTTAGCCCAAGTTGTTAATACTTGGCTATCTTGGCTTAAGAAGGCGTGCAAGGTTAATGGTGGCAATGGGAACTGATACACCATGTGCGCTTCATCGCCTTGACCAAAGTAAGATATGTTCTCTTTATGCGGTACATTGGTTTCAGTGATCAGCAGAGAACCCGGCATCACCTCGTCGAGCACAATGCGCCACAACTTAATGATCTCGTGAGCCTGTTCTAAGTGGATACAGGTTGAGTTCAACACTTTCCAAATAAAGCCAATTGCATCTAAGCGAATCGAACGACCACCGTTTGCTGCGTACATCAGCAAGATATCGATGCTTTCTAGCAGGACTTGTGGGCTCTTAAAGTTAATGTCGATCTGATCTTCTGAGAAGGTGGTCCACACATGAGTTGTCTCACCCGAAGCCTTGGTAAACGGAGTTAGGAGCGGCAATGCGCGGGGGCGCGTAACACTCGAATAATCAAGGCTTGGGTCAGACTCAATAAAGTAATCTTGATAGGCTTCATCACCCGCTAAAAAGCGCTGAAACCAGTCACTGCTTTTAGAGATGTGATTAATCACGCAGTCGTACATCAAATCGAAGTTTTCAGCTAGTGCGTTAAGCTCGCTCCAGTCGCCTAAGTTAGGATCGACTTTACGATAATCAACCACACTAAAACCATCGTCTGAGGTGTATGGGAACATTGGCAAGATATGAATATTGCTTAGTGCCCCTTTCAGATACTTATCAGCAAAGATTTTCATCGTCGCTAAAGTTGGCTGGCCTTGCTCTTGTACGCTGTCTCCGTAAGTGATGAGATAAGATGTCGTCTCATCGACCCAGTTGGCGTACTGCGGTGCTTTACCTTGCCACTTTCCAATCAGAGCTAAGATAGCTTGGGTGACACTTTCCGCTTGCTCGTCACCGTAGAGCAAAGCGACTTTTTGGTAAATTTTCTCGTTGTTCATACTCTGCTCCATTAGATTTTAAAGCCAATGCGTAGGTCGATTGAGTTGTTCGGCTTGACTGACCACTCTTGTTCCATGCTCTGCTCGCGGTAGTTCACACGTTCCACCTGAGCAAAATGGACAAACGCCATGGTATCAAGTTGCTGCACATCCTCTGTGGCATTAAACAGGCGCACAATAACGGCATTATCTTGATAGAAGGAGTGACCAATACTTGAAAGCGTCAGTGGCTGATTCACTTCAAATAGGCTGAATGACTTCACCGTTGAACGCGCATCAAAGCGAACTTGGAATCGTTCGAGACGATTTTCAAAGCTGTTGAGTGATTGCTTCTGGTAGCTAAACGGCATATCGAGATATTGGCTTTCTAGGGCTCGCAGCGTTTGATGACTGGCATCTTTCGGCATCGCAATCGAGAAAGCAAAGCTCATCGATTTTTGCAACTGAGCATCTGGCGTGTAAACCACGGTGTTGTTGATACCAGAAGCACGCCCCGGACGCCACAACAGATCATCTTTACCTAGCTTACCCGTCGCCTTAAACAGCGTCAGCGCAATCACATCACTCTTTTCACCTGGCAAAACTTGGAACTCTTTCAGGCCGCGACCATTTACCACAATCGCCTTACCTGCTTGCTCAATAGCAACCGCACCATCAGTGGTTTCAATATCAATCGGGCACTCACGGAAGCGCTCTTTCCAGCCTTCAACGCTCGGTGCAATTGGACGCGTCATCACAGCAAATGGCTGGGTGGCGACAGACTCCTGGCTTTGTACATCGGAGTTAATCAGTACACGAACGCGGTGGTCGCACGCCTGATTTACAGTGTGAATAGACACTTTTAGCTGCTCATCGTTAGCATCTAGTATCAATGTAATTTCAAAACTGGCTTGGATCTGCTCATTGCCTACTTGACGCGACTCTAGATCTGAAGGCACTGGCATTGTTGCTATCAGCGTCATCGTCTGCTTAGTCTCACCGACTTGGCTTGATAGCCAAGTTAACTCATTGAGGTAACGTGGCTCGTCCCCTTCTAAAGGTGAAAAGTCGTAAGAATCCCCATCATCAGCCTGCTCTTCAAAACGTAGCAACTGCTCAATCACGCGACCAGTCACCTTGTTGGTTAAGCTCAGTTCGCCATCTTTCAGCGTGACGGTTAACGCGGCATTTTCAATCGTTTGAACATCACTGTTCTGCGTAAGCATGGCTGACTCTGACGCAATCACTTGGAACACTTGGTAGCCCATTGCAGGCAGGTTGGATACTTTTACATTCAGTTCAAAGCGGTAATAAGGCGGCACGGCAACTTCTTTCTCGCCATCTTTGGTCACTTCAATCACCTTGCCACCATCTAAAGTTTCGCGTGCTATTATTTCGGTCGCAAGCAGGACTTTGCCATCTGAAAGAGCAATCGACGGGTGCTGAGAGAAAGCGGTGACTTTAGCAACACCGTTAAATGGTGTGATTTGGCCGTTAAAGATCATCACTTCATTGTCATCACATGCGCTACTAGCGATCTCTTTCACCACTAGGTTGTATAAGCCGTGACAGATCTCTTCGGCTTGCTTTAGACGATGCATGATGTCAGCGTTGGTGGCATCGCTATTACACCCACCCATACTGTCATGGGCGTGACATTCAAGAATCTTCTTCCAAGCCATATCCACCAGCTCAGTGTGTACAGTGATGCCTTGTGCTTTAGCAATCGCAATCACGACTTCAAGCTTCTTGAGTAAGAACTGCTCAATCTCGAAGTTAAGTTTTTTAATGTCGTAGCGAACAGAGCCAATCGTCTTATGGATACGAGTGTATCGCGGTGCTTTGAACTCACCTTGGTAAGTCTCAAATTCACTGCTGTTGCGGCGAAGAAAATCAACAAAGCTTTCCATCGATGAAATGGTGTAGACATCACCAGCAGGCGAACGCTCACTGGCTGCTAGTAAGGTTTCCGGAAGATTCGGATCAATGTTGACCTGGTCGCCACCTGATGGGATCAGCACTTCATCTAGACCTGACAGCGACTTAATCTTGTCAATCATCGGGAAGATTTTTTTGTCTAGATGGTCTGCATCAGGAACAATGTTTTTCGCCGCGCCGTAACCATGAACTAGGTTGTAAGCGTAGATTGAATCGCCACCTTGCGACTTCCAGAAGAAGTGCGACTTTTCTACGTGTTGATCGTAATCAATGCCACGCCAAAATACGATGTTATCGATCCCCATTCCCTTGAACAGTGTTGGCATTTGCGCGTTATGACCAAAGGTATCCGGTAGGTAACCAACCTTCATGCTGTGGCCGAGTTCTTCTGCGATATGCATGCCGTACTTTAGGTTACGGATAATCGACTCGCCTGCCACATTGTAGGTATCGGTCTGAGTATACCAAGGGCCGATAAAGAGCTTTTTATCGCTCACCAATTTTGCTATGCGCTCACGCATGTACGGCAGCACTTTCAGGAAATCTTCAACAATCGCTGATTGACCATCTAAGTGGTAGCAGCTGTAGCTTGGTTGATTCTCCAACGTTTCAATTACTTTGGTGAAGTTATAAGTTGCCAGAACGTCACTGTCTTGCTGAGTAAAATACCACTCACGATCCCAGTGAGTGTGAGGAATGACATGTACTTTTGCCATGGGGAAACTCTCGATATATTCTTGATAGTTTGGGGAGGCGAACCTCCCCGTTAGACGTGTTTAGGCTTTTGCGTGGTCTGGTTTAGTGCACAGCAGTAGAGCTATAGCGATAAACATTGAACCCGCTATAACAGAAATGGTGTAGCTGATTGGATCAGAAGATAGGAACCATCCCCAAACGGCTGGTAGTGGTAGGCTTTGCCATACGTTGAGAACGACAGCCAGTTGAGTACCGATAATTGAACCCAGAATCATGATTGGAATCATCTTCGGATTTTTCAGAATGAATGGAATCGCACCTTCTGAGATACCGATTAGGCCCAGCATCAGAGAAGTTTTACCGACTGTGCGCTCTTCACTTGAGAACACTGGTTTGCGGAACTTGCCATCTAGCAGCGCTGCGATGCCCACACCGATTGGTGGAATAACGATACCCAACTCACGAGCAATCAGGTCAAACCCTTCACCCATGCCATTCAAACCAAGCGCAACCGAACCTGCCGCTTTGTTGATTGGACCACCTAAGTCAAAGGCTGTACCTGCGGCAATCACCATTGAGTAGATACCTCGCCCGGCATCACCCGCTTGGGTAAACAGCTCAATCATGGCTAGGTTTAGCGCACCGAAGAATGGATTGATCGCATACTCCATGGTCAATACCATCACTACTCCCGTCACTGCAGGGACAAGTAGCATCGTCTTGAGCGTGGTCAGCTCAGTCTTCACCTTAATCACATCATTAAGATAGCGAACCAGATAACCCACAAGGAAGCCAATCGCAATCGCACCAAAGAAGCCAGATGGAGCCCAGCCTTCTAAATCAAAGAAGCGCTTATAAGGCTCATCGGTCATCAAGCCGCCGATAAAAGCAGGGATCAACGCTGGTTTTCCAGCAATCGAATATGCTAGGTAACCGGCAAAGATTGGATACATAAACTTGATGGTCATGAAACCAAGTTTATCTAGGGTTTGGATAGGCGTACCTGAGATATCAATGAACTCACCAGTGATTTTCGCCACTGCCATCAGCAGGCCACCCAGTACCACGACTGGCAGCATGTAGCTGATACCCGTCATGATATGACCGATAGCGACTTGGTAAGCAGAGCGCTTTTCATCATGCACTTCTACACCCCCATCTGATTTCTCTTTGCCACGCAAAAATACAGTTGGAAGCAAATCATCAACGCGTTTAATCAGCTCTTGAGTGCGAACCTTAAGTGGATTAGCGTTATCAAAACGTTCCATGTCCATAATAGGTACATCAACCGCCAGAACAACGCCGTCTGCGGTTGCAATATCATAAGCAGTTAGTTTGTTTTTAACACCATCACTTCCCTGCGTTTCGACCTTCACTTCATAGCCTTGCTTTTCAGCCCAAGCTTTGATTTTTTTAGCCGCCATAAAGGTGTGTGCAATGCCGGTAGGGCAAGCGGTCACTGCAACGAGTTTTTTCTTACTCATGGTTTTTCACCGTTATACTTATCAACTGCGGCAAGTATATTTAGCGGTGATGTATCAAGGTACAGTTTTCTCGTACAAGCCATGTATGACGATACTTTTGTGATAACTATCAAGGTAATTCCCCGCATTTTAACGCCTAATAATAACCATTCTGTTATTAAGTCTTAGTGTAAGCGATGAATACCTTTAAAGGGATCGAACGAGTCATATATGAGTACCTGATCAGCCACGCTAAAGAGCTAGATTCAGTCTCAGCCAAGACGATAGCCAACAAGGCCTTGACCACAACGACATCGGTAAATCGGGTGTGTAAAAAGATGGGGTATGCGAGCTACACTGAGCTCAGATATAAACTTTCTGATGACCTTAATAAAGATGTCGCGCCGACAATTCAGGGGGACGACCAAGCTCAAAGAGTAGACAAGATAGCTCAATCACTGATTCACTCTCCGGTGGTCTATCTATACTCACGTGGGGCGTCGATTGTAAGCGTTTCGTATTTGTCGCGTTTTCTTTCTCTCGCCAATATTCCTCATCTAGTGATCACTGATATTCACCAGTTAGCTCGCGCGGAATCAGGCACCGTAATCCTCATTAGTAAATCAGGAGAGACTCAAGCTGTAGTCGATATGGCCCACAATGCAAAGCGCAAAGGATTAAAAGTTTTTGCAATTAGTCATTTAGGATCAACATTGGCAGGTATAGCAGGTATCAACCTCGACTTGGAAGAACAGGTCGATGGTATCTGTCCATATCATCGCGAATCTCAAATCCATATTTTAGAGCTAGTCGATTTGATCGGACGAGAGCTGTTAGCGGGTTAGTTCTTCACTCGGGCCGTGAAGATTAGCGTAATTCCACCCAAAGCCAGTAATGATGAGATAGCAGCGGTTAGCGTTATCGACTCACCGAGTCCTATACTTCCTGCGGCAAAAGCAATCACAGGCACCGCTAACTGAGAGACCGACGCCTGAAGGACTGAGATATGTTTAACAACTTGATACCACAAAATGTAGCCAAAGCCGGAAGCAAAGACACCCGACAATAACGCCCACAGAACGCCATCTGCTGTGATAGTCTCTATTGAAACAAGTAGTGGGCTAGCAGCAAAAGCCAATACACTTGCAAGCATAAATCCTTGGGTAATAGACACCGAAGCAACACTATTTTGTCGCCCTAACAGGGTAAAAATGCCCCAACAGACGCCAGAAACAAGCATTAGAGCAGCGGCACTCATACTCGGAGCCTCAGCCGACGGTAGCATTAAAACAGTAAAGCCAGATAGAGCCACTCCGATACCTAGCATCTCTTTCGCACTTAAGCGATTGCCTGAAACAACATGAAACACCACTAAGGTCAGCTGCACCATACCAAACAGAATCAAAGCGCCGGTCCCTGTACTGAGCTGGGTGTAAGCATACGAAAAGCAGAGTGCATAACCAAAAAGAGAGATGCCCGACCACCAACTGTGTTTATCAGTAAAGAAGCGATAGCTCATTTGGCCACGCCAACTTTGAATAAGCAGCAGTGTAACCGCACCAGAAACCAGTCGCAGCCATGTGAAAGAACCCGGATCGATAGCGTGATTCGCCAATGCTAGGCGACAAAAAAATGAGTTGGCGGCGAAGGCAATGAGCGCGACGACGAGTAGTGAAATAGTGTGCATGACTCTCCCTTTTAGCAACAAGAGTGTAGTGGGTAATCAAGCGCTTGTAATAGCTTTAATCATTCTGGTTAAGACGGATTAGCTATAAAGAACCAGACATAAAAAAGCCAGTCAATGAACTGACTGGCAAAGGACAGAGTTGCGTCATAAGCCCCCCTTAACAACGTTTTAGTAATCAATTTGTTCACCAGCCACATCAGACACAGCCCCATAGGAATCAATAACCAGCTGTATTGGCTTTGCGCAATCCATTGACTGCTTCCGAGCTGAAAAAATGAACCGAATATCACCGCCGTCCAAAGCGAAGTTGCGGTAATCACGGCGATAAAAAACTGCCATTTGGGTACATCAAGAAACCCACTAAGCGAAAAACCGAGTGTTCTTAAGCCGGGGATAAAGCGAATAATAAACAAGCTCATAAAGGCATTTTGGCGTAGCTGACGCTTTACTCTTCTCGCTCGTTGATAGCGAAACAGTCGATAGCGAAGAAAGCGAATCCGCTGCGCCGCTTTACCAAGAAGATAAAGACCAAAATCACCGCTACTGATGCCGATAAAGATCGCGACTAACGCAAGGCTGGCAGGCATCAGCTGCTCTACTGCAAGCACTGCAGCAGAAACAATCGCAAGATCTTCGAGTAGATAAGAAAGCAAAATGACGCCGATAAACATCATCGACAAAGACGTTCCACTATCAAATAGCCATTCTCTAATCGTCTCTGCTAATTCGATCATCCTACCTACCAAGTTCACCGCAGCGCCGAATTAGCGATGCATTCGTAATATGTATAAAGATAGATTAATCAATAGAAAAATTTCACAGAGGAGATATTTTTATCTTTTCGCCTTAAGAACAACCTAACTGCTATGAACAGTAATGGGATCGCGCTCCCTTGTGCACAAACCGAAGTAATGCAACCCTATAAAACAAGCGCAGCCAGCAAGGAAACAAGCATCAAGATGACATCACTCTCACAGGCACAAGCACAAAAACTGGCGTTGTTTTCTCAGCAGCTTCCAAATGGCATCAGCAAAGGCAACAGTTACGCTAAAACCCTCGCGACATTTGAGCAGCTTGGCTATGTGCAGATTGATACCATTTCAGTAGTGCAACGTGCGCACCACCACACGCTTTGGACCCGCAATCCCAGTTACCAACCCAAACACCTCGATCAACTTGTCGCAAACAAACAGGTTTTCGAATATTGGTCCCATGCTGCGGCCTATTTGCCAATGTCCAACTACCGCCATAGTTTGCCCAGAAAAGCGGCGATCAAATCCGGCCAGCAGCGTCATTGGTACTGTAAAGATAGAGAGTTGATGAAAAACGTCTTTGCGCGGATAGAAACGGAAGGACCACTGATGGCCAAAGACTTTGAGTCCAAAGCAAACAAAACCCAAGGCTGGGGCAGTAAGCCAACCAAGATGGCGTTGGAGAATCTCTACATGCAGGGAGATTTGATGATTGCTGAGCGACGTGGTTTCCATAAAGTCTACGATCTGACCGAACGTGTACTGCCTGATAACATTGATATCTCAATGCCAAGTCGTGAGGAACATGCTGAGCACCTAGTGATGAATTACCTCAAAGCACATGGCTTTGGCAGCTTGCCTGAAATGATTTACCAACTCAAAAACGTCAAATCTGATGTGGTCCACGCGTTGGAAAATCTAACCAGTAACAAACAGATCGAGCTGATAGAAGTTAACGGTGGAGCTTACTACGCCACTAGCCAAGCTTTGAGTTTGTTAGACAAACGCCTCAATCGTAAACAGGCTAAGATCCTCTCTCCATTCGATAACTTACTGATTCAACGTAAACGAGCTAGCGCAGTGTTCGATTTTGATTACTTAATCGAGTGTTACGTGCCTCAGGCCAAAAGACGGTTTGGCTATTTTTGTTTGCCGATTCTTTGGGATGGTAAATTAGTCGCGCGAGCAGACTGTAAGGTAAATAAGCACAGCGCAACACTTGAGGTATTACACCTAGTGACCGAACCTTCAATAAGGCACTCAGATACCTTTATCTCAGCGCTTGAGAAAGAGCTTCAAGCCTTCGCTCAGTTCAATCAATGCGAACAATTTACTATTTTAAAATGCTCTGAAAACCCTGCTAAATAGTCACTACTACTCGACTCAAAGATCATGCATATCAGCTGATGTAGAGGGTTTTGAACTAGGCTATTAAGAACCATTTGATCTCTTTTCTAAGATGGTTAACTATCAGCATAGTTATTGTTGTCGCTTTGAAGTTTAAACATGAATAAATTAACTATTCTCGACGGTGGTATGGGTCGAGAACTAAAGCGCATGGGCGCACCGTTCTCGCAGCCTCTGTGGAGCGCTCAAGCCTTAATCGAATCTCCTGAAGTCGTGACGCTTGCTCATAAAAATTTCATTCACGCAGGTGCAGAAATCATCATTGCCAATAGCTACGCGTGTGTCCCTTTTCATTTAGGCCAAGAGCGGTACGAGTCTGATGGCGCTCGCCTAGCTCAAGAAGCTGCGATACTCGCTCAAGAGGCTGTAGCTCAAACAGCAAAACAGGTTAAAGTCGCAGGCGCGCTGCCACCGGCGTTTGGTAGCTATCGACCAGACCTGTTTGATGCTGTCGAAGGCGAGACAATCTTCCACACTCTGTTTGAAGCACAAGACCCATACGTCGATATTTGGTTGGCAGAAACCATCTCCAGTATTGAAGAGTTTGATGTTATTCAATCAGTTTTATCGCAAACACCGAAAACCTGCTATTACGCATTCTCCTTGCAAGACACGCCAAGTAGTACAGCTTTACTTCGCTCTGGCCAAAGTGTTCGAGAAGCGACTAAGCGAGTGTGTGAGTCTGGTGGTCATGGGGTGTATTTCAACTGCTCAGTCCCTGAAGTGATGGCACAAGCGATTCGAGACGCTAAGCAAGTGATCGATGAGTTAAATGCTGAGGTCGAAATTGGTGTCTATGCTAATAACTTTGCGCCGATTGGTAGCGATCATGAAGCTAACGACACTATGCAAGCAATGCGAGAGCTTTCTCCTCAAGATTACCTAGTCTACAGCAAACAATGGCATCAATTAGGTGCGACAACCATTGGTGGTTGCTGTGGCATTGGACCGGAACATATCCATGCGCTCAGTGACTGGAAACTGAGTCAATACGGATAATCGCGGCGTTGGTTGCGAATCAATGATAAACTTGCGCGCGCCCTAAGGCCCTAAGGTAGGCGCGACGCTTATTCATCTATCTACACCCTCTTTTATCTTTCAGGAATACTTCATGGCGGCAGCAAACTCAGTTATTGTCCTCGACTTTGAGACCACAGGACTTTCTCCGAATATGGGCGATCGCGCGATTGAAATTGGTGCGGTAAAGCTCATTGATGGTGAGGTGGTCGATACGTTCCAGCAACTGATGAATCCTGGGTTTCGCGTCAGTTCATTTATTGAAGGCTATACAGGGATCACCAACAATATGTTGGCGGGCGCTCCAAGCTGTGCGGAAGTAATGGCTGATTTCAACGACTTTATCGGCAGCGACAATTTGGTTGCCCACAACGCCTCATTCGATAAACGTTTTCTCGATGCTGAATTCGAACGCATTAATCGCAGCTATCAAGGGGAATTCGCCTGCTCTTTATTGGTATCACGTCGATTAAATCAAGAGGCTCCGAGCCACAAACTGGGCGATTTAGTTCGTTACATGAACATTGACAATGATGGCGTATTTCACCGCGCTTTAGCGGATTCACAAATGACCGCCAAACTGTGGTTGTTAATGCTTGAAGATATGCAGCAGCAAGGTATCCACCAGCCTTCATTCTCATTGATGCAGAAAGTCAGTAAAACCAGCAAAGCGGCTGTTGGAAAGTTACTTCAGCAACACACGGTATAACCAGGAATGGGCCAAGCTGATATTCAACAAAAGATCGCCAGCTTTACATCCATTGAGCAGGCGTTAGATTATTTTGAGATTGGCTACGACAGTAAGTTTATTGCAGAGTACCGCTCTGAACTGATTAAGCGCTTTAACGGTTACGTAATTCTGGAAAAGCCTGATGATTGGTTTTCGGCTCGTCGTGCGCTGAAAAATGCCTATTGTAAAATCCAGCGCGGGCGACTCGATAAGCACACCCGTTCAGCCTGTCGCGGGTGTACTTCGTGTCAACGTCGGTGAAGTGATTACACTTCTTGTTCTAGATCCTCATCTTCGAACATCGATGAGTATTTGATTTCAAATTGATTAAAGCTGAATACACTCGGGCCATGTGCTCGCTTGGTAATCACTTTTTCTTCCCCATACTGAACCGTCACATGCGTGTACACTTTGCTCTTTACTTCAACGTTACACTCTTCAAGCGCTACCTCTAACTCATGTTCGTGATGGTCACGAGCCTGTTTGACTTTTTCTAGGTGAGCATTGGCTTTCTGCTTATCCGCCTCTAACGCTTGCTCTTGCTCTTCAGTACGCTCTGCTTTTGGTGTCTTTTTGAACTCGAGCTCACGGCGAATAATATCCATGGTCTGTTCTTGAGCTTGCGTATATTGCTCTTTGAGCTTCGCTTGTCGGTCTTTAAACATTTGGAAGCGCGCGAATGCATGCACGTAGGTTGCGGTGTCCCCTTCTACCCCTAAATTAACGCACGTAACTTTACCGCCCACTTTGGCATGACCACCACTCAGTGTGCCTTGCTTTTCCGCCGCGTCTACCACTACAAGGTCATGACCACAACGCAATTCATTATTCAAACAATGGACACTCAAATGGATATCATTAGCCGCTTGTAGTTCTGAAAACTGTGCATAGTTAGCGGTAATTGAACCACCAGATTTCACAATACAGCTTTTCGATTGATCTTCAGACACATTATGTCCGATGATTCCTTTCGCAACCTCAATATCACCTTGCACTTGGACATCAGCAGATTCAATAAAACCACCGACCGTCAATGAACCCGTGACACGAACCATCATATCAGACTCAATATTTCCGAGAACAACCACATTACCTTTGAACTTAACATGACCCGTCGCTACACCAATGGTCGGTAAACAGAGCGCATCTTCCACGTCGACTCCGTGCTCTTTAATGATCGGCATACCGGAGACTTCTGCAATTAACAGGTTTGGATCATCTAGAGAGATTTTTGTCCCTTTGCCCTCTTTGAGCATGGCGTCATTGCCTGGTTTCGGCGGTATTACCTTACCTTGAACAGTCAGACCCGGTGTCCCTTTGGTTGCCGGAATGCGTTTCATCAGAGGAGCATTTTCAGAAACCGTAATGGTTTCACCAAGGTTGAGCATATCAACCTTACCGTCCGGTGCGGATTCTTTCGGAGCAAGCACTTGCTTGGTTGGATCTTTGACCAGTGGGATAAACTTAGCATCGACACCTTGAATAGGGTTTTTGCCTTTCGCGACGGGTTGAGAAAAGGTTTCACCCGGTTTGAGTTGATGACTCATCACCAGAACTTTTTTTAGTGCAAGCTTATTGATGCCTTTGGTCACATACGCCTGAGCCAGCGCATGAACGATTTGTGGACCTTTAAGAGGCGAACCTTTATAAGCCCCAGTCACTACCATACTTGCCAGCATATCATTATCGGAGAGAACAACTTCAACAGACGCGTCCCTAACCTCAGCAATCGTAATGCCAACATACGCTTCGCTTTTCATCTCTTTTGCTAAGTTGATAAAGCGTAATACTTCATCTTCCATCAAGAAGTAATCCTGACCTCCGATAGAAGTTAAAGCGTCGTCAAGCCCTCGCGTATCAAAGTTGCTATCGACTACAATATCTGTGGCCAACTTTGCGATTACTTGGCGACTATCCTCAGAAAAAGCGACAAATTTATCCCACATGCCATTCTGCCTTATGTACATCCTAGAATGAGTGTATATAAATAATTCTAATGGCTGTATCACAAGTATGACAAATTAAGGCGTACATCACTCCCAGACGTTTTTACACTGTAAATAACGTTAGCTAGAACTCGGAAAGTGATGCTCTGCTGCTAATGAGTATACCGCTGTGACACTTCGCCCCTGTTTAGAATATTCCAACGAATCACATAATTCTGAAGCAAGAACGATACCACGCCCATGGGTCAGGGATTTATCAGGAGAGTCATAACGTCTCTGATAATCAAACCCTTCGCCATTATGTTCAAGCTCCATAACCAATTGAGCCCGCTCTGGACAATACTCAAGATTCAATTCGATATACGCAGAATCAGATAACTCTTTAAGTTTTTCTTCTCGCATTTGATAAAACAGAAAGAAACCGTCCGGCTCTTCTTTTATGGATGAGTCCAAGCACAATAATCCATGCTCAATCGCATTAGCAAACAGCTCTGATAACACCGAGCAAACCAAATCTAGGTGCGCTCCGCTGTGCAAAATACCAGTCAAGAACTTACGCACCTCAGTCATGACCGTTACACGTTTAATCACCTCCCCATTGAGTCTTAAGCTAGATTGAATCGGGATCTGATTTAATATTTCTTGATTTGGCGGCACTTCTTGAGCATTGCCATTAGAGATAGGGAAAGTCATCGCCAGTATGGATAAATCATCACCCACCGATTTATGAGCAAAACTACGCACTGACTCATAAAGTGTAGGGATAATCGCCTGCTGGCTATGAAATGCGCTTTCTAGTCGCTCTTGGCCAAACTGTTCACCCTCTTCATTCATCGCTTCTATGACACCATCGGTATAACAGATGATTTGCTGATCAGGTTCGAGTTTAAAGTGCTGTATGTCTGCCTCAAACTCGTGAGTCTTTAATACCCCAAGCGGCATGTGATTCGAAGTTAAACGGCGCACAATGGTGCCGTCACGCTCGATAAGATAACCATCAGGTAAACCACCGCCCCACCATGAGACTTCAAAGCCATTGGCTCGCACTTCAAAAACGCTCGCCGCCAGCATCATTCCCATGGGTAAGAACCGCACCAGCACTTCGTTGATCTCTTGTGCTATTTCACCTAATGACAACCCCTTAGCCGCCATACTGAAAAAAGCCCGAGTAGCAGGAATTGCCGAAATAGCTGCAGGTAACCCGTGACCAGTCGCATCGGCAATCATCACATAGACACCACCATGAGGCCGATTAGCCACTACGATAAGGTCACCATTAAATACGGTAGATGGCGTTGATAAGTAATTAATACCGTAGATATTTTTCACCTGAGAGCTCATTTCAAGCATTAGGTTAGAAAAGATCGATTCTGCTATGGCGTAGTCATAGCGGACCAGCTCATGAAAATGGCTCAACTCATCGCGCTGCTCTTTCACTTCATTGTGCATACGGACAATGCGATAGTGCGCTTGAACTTTGGCAAGTAAAACGCTGCGCTCGACAGGTTTGAGAATAAAGTCGTCACCATAGGTTAAACAGCGCTCAAATGAAGCGTGATCATCGAGTACAGTCAGAAAGATCACCGGAATATGTGCATCCGGAAAGGCTTGTCTTATTTCTTGCGCAGTAGTAATACCGTCTTTAATTGGCATCATCACATCCAGCAAGATCACATCAGGCAGGCTGTCCATCTGAACCATTGCTTCAACGACGCCTTGACCATTTTCAAAGGTTGTTACCGTTTCAGCTAAGTGACTTAGCATAAAGCGGCACAGCTCTCGATTGGTCGCATGGTCGTCAACAATCATTACATGCATAAGAGCTCCTTAGCTATCACTCGATGGCAAACTTCTTATCGAAGCGCGAAATCGTAAGAATTTTGCGTACTTGAGGTAAGGTATTGGTGATACGAATCATGCCATCTTCTTGACCAAGATAATTGTGCATATTGAGTAGCATCCCCAGTCCAGCACTATCAATGTAATCGACCTTACGTAAGTCGATGGTGAATCGAAACTCCTGCCGATCGTTATAGCAACGACGAAACTCTTGTACTAAATTGAAGCCAAACGCTCCTTCAATCAGAATCGTGATATGTTTTGCTGCTGCGTCCATTTGTGCTTCTACAGTCATACTTTTTCCCTCACATTAATCCAGTTTGAAAGAGTTAAAACAGTTCGACCTCTCCTTCATCGATACTTTCTTGGGATGCTGCTGGTGCATCTCGGTTCTGTACTTGGCTTTGCAGTTCAATCACAGCCACTGTAAATTGATCGAGGTCCATATCCCCCTCCCCCCACAACTGACATAGCTGGGCAAATTCTTGCAGGTAGCCAACAGATGTTTTAGCGTATTCCCCTTGCTGTACGATAATGTCCGCAAACTGAAGTGCGCGAATACCGTTATCAACCTGCGAATGTATTAAGTCACCACTAGAGCGAATCTTGTGCACTTCTTGCTCTACTGTCACGTTGACGGCTTGGACGCCACGTAACATGACATCAACTTTCTCTTTCGACTCTATCGCCTCAGTCATATCAATCGACGCCATCTCACCCACGGTTTTATTCGCTTCTTTCACCGTTTGCTGCGCAACATTAATTTCCGTTTCAATCTGGTCATTAAGTTCTTTAGCTTTAACAGAGAGATCGCGAACCTCTTGAGCAACGACCGCAAACCCGCGTCCTGCGTCACCGGCTCTGGCTGCTTCAATAGCCGCATTAAGCGCCAATAGGTTGGTTTGTTCAGACAGACCTCGCACTCGCTCTAATAGCTTAAACACGGTATCAAGCTTATCGGACATATCATGAATACTGTGTACCGCTGAGATACTTTTCTCTGAAACATTAACCAAGGTATCGACAAACTGGCGAATGATAGCCTCGGTCTTAGGCAGCACATGACTAATATCATTACTGCTGTCTTTGTTTCCGAGTAGAGTTTCAACCAACTCTGAAGTGATGTGGTTTTGCTCCTCGGCAAGCTTTTGTAACTCAAAGTAGCTTTCGTTGAGCGTTTCTACTGACTCATCGACAACACTACGTTGGTGATCTAACGGCTCTATTAGCTGATGAGAGATGCTCGATAGCACCGGATAAACTTCTTTCGGCGGGATCTGCTTATCTACGACATGCGTTGGAGCAGTTTCACTTTGATTGTCCCTCACCTTGCGCACGGCTCTCGGTAAAACAAACCAAGGGACAGCTGCAGCCATCACCATCAAAGCGACATGCAATGCTGACGACGACATGCTCATTGCAGTCGATAGTAGAATGATTTGTAAGCCTATCGCGATGAAATATCGGGTATTATTTACGTTTTTTTTAATGTTCATCGATTCTTCCCTGACGTTGTAGGCCTGACTATGAATCAGGAGATAAATAGTGGCATATTTGTCCGGCCACACTATGTAAATCAACCACTGAAAGGGCGGCGCCCATTTCAGTCGCGACACGAGGCATCCCCCACACCACCGATGACGCCTTATCCTGAGCAATCGTCTTGGCTCCAAGTTCCTTCATTCGCAGCATACCTTTTGCTCCGTCTTGGCCCATTCCTGTAAGAATGACACCGATAGCTCTAGCACCGACAGTTTCAGCGACCGTATCGAACATCACATCAACGGAAGGTTTGTGTCTATTGACCGCAGGTCGGTCATCCAATTGACAATAAAGATGCGGCCCGCGACGAACGACAACAAGGTGCTTGTCCCCCGGAGCTAAATAGGCACAACCAGCCACTAAAGGCGCTCGGTTGGCGCTGAGCTCTTTCACTTGAATATCACTATTCTCATTTAGCCTTTGAGCGAAAGAGGTCGAGAACATCGCGCTGATGTGCTGAGTAATGATAATTGGCGGCATGTTAGCGGGTAACATCGACAGCACTTGCTTAACGGCTTCAGTCCCTCCCGTCGATGCGCCAATCGCAACGACTTCAATATGGTTATTGTGTTTGGGTACACTTAACTTGCTTTGAGTGCTCGACTTTGCAACGGCTGTACCTGAAGTCACGTTAGCGCCCGCTGCCATCTTAATTTTTTCAATCACTCGCTTCTTGTCGCTGGCAATCTCACCAGTGCGGTCCACGGATGGCTTAGGAAAATAATCTACTGCACCATATTCTAAGGCAGCGAGGGTTGCCTCAGCACCATGTTGTGTCAACGTCGAAATCATCACGACAGGCATTGGTCTAAGACGCATAAGATTTTTCAGAAACTGGACGCCATTCATCTTTGGCATCTCAATATCCAAGGTAAGAACATCAGGATTATGAACTTTGATCAACTCTCTTGCTTCAAATGGATCTTCAGCCGTGGCAACCACTTCAAGATCGGGGTCAGAGTTGATCAATTCTGATAGCAAAGCTCGATAAACGGGAGAATCATCAACTACCATTACTCTTATTTTTTTCATTAAAATAGCTCCACGCCATCATCATGAGGACGATGACTTTCTCTATCCAACTGACGGGCATATTTTTCTTCTTGATTTTGTAGCAGGTGAACCTCAGTAAAAGGAATTCGCTTACGCCAAGCTTTTCCAGTATATGGGTCAAACATCACCTTGCGCGGTTCTAAACCGCCTAGGTCCTGAGCAACGACATCGAGGCCTTCTTGTTTTACATAGTTAAGAATAAAGGCGACGTTTTTTTCACCGATCATAGATTTACGCCCTAGCATTTGCGCACCTCCAAACAATTTCACCTGTAATGACGAACGCTGTGCGCCTCTTTCTATCATGGCGTTTATCAACATTTCCATGGCATAGCTGCCATAACGAGACGCCGTAGAAATAACTTCTTCTGGATTCCATGATTTGAGCTGGCTTTTGTTATCAAAGGGCAAAAGAAAGTGGTTCATCCCTCCAATATGCTCATGACAATCCCAAACACACGCCGCCACACATGAACCAAGCCCTGTCGCAATAAGCTCATCTTGCTTTGATGAGCAGTAAACCCCACCCGGCAGTACTTTAACGATGTGCTTATCCTTGGTCGGATGGTAAAAGCGATTAAAGTGTTGGTTTTCATATTTTGGAGCAATGCAGCCCCTAACCTCGATCATGCGTGATCCCTATTTCTTTACGTAGATGGTGTGGCCTAAGTGATGGAATAGATCCAAACTAGCAGGCACGCTTTCCGAATGCCCTATGAACAAGACACCACCGGGTTTCAATTGCTGGTAAAAGCGCTTGATTAGTTTTTCCTGAGTGTTTCGGTCAAAATAGATCATCACGTTGCGGCATGAAATCAGATCAAATGGTTTGTCAAAGTTCCACTTTTCCAACAAGTTAAGCTGGCGAAAATCAATAAACCTCTGCAATCCAGATTTACACTTCACATTCCCTGCCTGCTGACCTGCCCCTTTAACAAAACAGGGCTTTAAGTACTTACTTGGAATACTGTTTAGCGCTTCTTCGTTATAAATACCTTGCTCAGCATGCGCCAAAACTTTTGTGTCAAGGTCTGTCGCTGTAATTTGAATACTTTCAAACAAATCAAACGCTTTTTCCCAGTACAACGAGGATACGATGCTATAAGGCTCCTCTCCTGTTGAACAACCAGCTGACCAAATACGCAACTGTTTGAGGTTTTGACTCTTCCATTCAGACATCAATACTTTTTCAATAAACTCAAAATGGTGGTATTCACGGAAAAACTGCGTCTTGTTGGTCGTTAGACAATTAATGAAATTCACCTGCTCTTGCGAGTCGCCTTCCATCAATTGTCGATATTGGCTAAAACGCTTCAGGCCCAGCCTCCTAAGTTGACGGCTGATTCGGCCATACACCATGGTTTTTTTGCGATCAGAAAAGAAAATGCCGACGTTCTTGTGCATGAACCATTGGATAAACTTAAAGTCTTTATCCGTTAGCTCAAACTCATTCGACTCAGGCACTGATCGCTCTGTCCTGGCTAGAACTCTTCCCATTCGTCTCCATCCTCTTCAAGCTTGAAGCTAGAGTTAGCGACTTTTGGGGTGCGAATATCGCGAACGTTATTGCTCGCAACCTTATCCATCGCTTTCGATTCAAACGTAGTCACATTGTTGTCATCGCTGAAGAAGTTCATCAATTGCAGTAGCTGTTTACCTTCATCTCGCAGCGACTGACTCGCAGCAGAGGTTTCTTCAACCAAAGAGGCATTCTGCTGAGTCATTTCATCCATGGTCGCAATCGCTCGGTTGATTTCATCAATCCCCGTTGACTGCTCTAAGCTCGAAGACGCTATTTGCGCAATCAGCTCTGTTACCTTAGCAACGGCATCAACAATTTCATTAAGGGTTTCACCAGACTCATCGACCAATCGAGAGCCTTCATCAACCTTCTCAACACTATCTTTGATAAGTCCTTTTATCTCTTTAGCTGCTGCTGCACTACGTTGTGCTAGGTTTCTTACTTCCCCTGCTACAACCGCAAAACCACGGCCTTGCTCGCCAGCCCTTGCAGCCTCAACGGCTGCATTCAGCGCTAATAGGTTAGTCTGGAAAGCAATCTCATCAATCACACCTATGATGTCTGCAATTTTCTTACTTGCGGTATTGATTTCAGCCATCGCAGATACAGCTTGGCCTACCACTTCACCACCTTTGCTGGCTTTCTTCGTCGCATCATCGGAGAGCTCATTTGCCCCTTTAGCGTTATCGGCATTTTGTCGAACCGTCGCCGTCATTTGCTCCATGCTTGCCGCTGTTTCTTCTAGATTAGAGGCTTGCGCTTCAACACGCTGGCTTAAATCGTTGTTGCCTTCAGCAATTTCCGTTGACGCCGTCGCGACACGAGCAGACGATTGAGTGATCTTATCCACCATATTGCGAATGTTAACAATCGACGTGTTCACCGCATGAGACAGTCTTGCGAACTCACCCGTATTGTCTTCTGGCATGGTGGTATTTAAGTTGCCATCCGCCACTTGACTCATGACATCAATACACTGACCGATAGGTGCTACCATGGTATCAAGCAAGTTGTTAATGCCATCACCAAGCTCTTTCATAAAGCCGTTATAAACGCTGGTGTCGATGCGTTCATTAAGCTCACCGGCAATCGCTTTTTGAATCAGAGCTTCAACTTGACGTTGGCCATCTTGTTGCTCTGTAATATCCACCCACTGCAGGGCAGGGCCGATGTAATTGCCTTGACCGTCTCGCATCGCGATACAGGTTAAATTGAACTCTAAGCCACCAACCGCGATATTCGATGAAAACGGTAGTCGATCAGGGTTGGCAATAATGTTGCGCTGATGACCCGGGTTCTTATGGAACACGTCAATGTTTTTGCCCACTAGGTTACTGGCATCAAAACCCGGGATAGCTTGCTGCAAGTCGCCCTCACGACTTTTTAGCAATGTCGCAAGTGATGGATTTAAATAAGTAATGATGCCATCTTTATCAGCCATCATTAGGTTAGTCGTCATCCCAGAGACCGCTGAAGCTAAGCGACCAATTTCTTCTTCTTTCGCACGCTCTTCTGTCACATCTCGCCACTCTAAAGTATTACCGATATAGTTGCCTTGAGCATCATTGATGGCTGCTACGTTGAGCTCGATCTTCAAATCTTGAATTGAAATATCGGTGCTATACGGCAAGTTACTAGGGTCAGCCAGCAGTTGGCGTTGGTGCGCTGGGTTTCGGTGGAACTCGTCGATACAACGCCCGAGTAGCCACTCTTCGCTGGCAGTAAAACCAGCCCACACACTACGCATCGTCCCTTCATGCTTTCTAAACAGACTAATAGTTTCATGGTTGGCGTAGGTAATATTCAGGTCTCGGTCGATCATGACCATGGCAGTTTGAGCTTGATCAACAGCCGCTTGTAGACGAGTTATTTCATCCTTCTGTTTTATCTCGCTCGTCACATCCGACCATTCCAGTGTATTGCCCACGTAGTTTCCACTCGCATCGATAATAGCGCCAACATTCAGCTCTATCTTGACGTCCTTAACAGTAATGGTTGTGGTATATGGCAAATTAGAAGGATTAGAAAGCATCTGTCTTTGATGACTTGGGTTAGCATGAAACAAGTCTATACAGTAGCCAAGCAGGAACTCTTCCGTGGCTTGAAAATTTGGCCATACCGATCGAAATAACGTCTCATGTGTTTGCAAGAGATCCATCGACTTCTGATTAAGGTAGGTGATATTGAAATCACGATCGATCATCATCAGTGCAGTTTGCGCGGCGTTTAGCGCTGAAAACAGCTGCTCTTTCGTCACTCCCTGCTCTTGCTCTGACTCAACGCTTTCCGTCAGCGTATCTTGCGTTGGTGCTACAAATTGAGCTGAAGGCTCCGTTCTTCTATTCCAAAATGCCATGAGTTTCCCCTCACTGGTTGCTTCATCTGACGTTATCTACCGACACGAAAACACCACGTACGTAACGGTCTTATGCCCAACTCTCTTCCTCTTGGTTGGGTAGAACTAGCTCTGCTGCATCGAACAGAGTTTCAAGATTAATTAAAATGAGATGTCCATTGGCTACTGAGGCAATTCCTCGGACGTAGCTGTGATCGACATCAGCAGAGACATATGGCGATGGTTTAATCTGTTCTTCACTCAGTGGATAGACTTCAGATACACCGTCAACAATGATGCCTAGTGGATGTTTTTGAGCATCATTGAGAACGATCACCACCGTAGTTGCCCCGATATGCGCAGGAGACAAACCAAATCGCATTCTTAGGTCAACAATCGGCACATACTCGCCGCGAATTTCCAGAACCCCTTTCATATACTCAGGGGAGTTTGGAACTTCTCTTACCGCGCTCCAGCCACGTACTTCTCTTACTTCAAGGATCGGAACGCCATACTCTTCCCCTTCAAGGACAAAGCTTAAAAACTCTTGAGTCAGGATCATGAGTGCGCCCTTAATATTCGTTCAATATTGAGTAATTCTTCGGTGTCCAATAACGACATCACTTGTTCACCAACATTAATCAGTCCTTGCAAGTATGGCGTGACAAGCGATTCACCCACCGCAGGGTAGAGTTCATTTTGTCCTTGGCTAACCACATCGCTAACCGCATCGACAACGAGCCCCATCAATCGCTCTTGCTCGCCATCACTAAAGCGCAGCACGATCACGACCGTAGTCGGCAAATACTCTCGAATACCAACAGCAAAACGTAGTCTAAGATCGACCACTGGAACGATCATCCCGCGTAGATTGATCACCCCACAGACAAAATCTGGAGCGCGTGGGATCGGAGTCGGACGCTCCCAAACGCGAATCTCTTCGACATCTTTTATTTCAACGCCATACAGCTCTTCGGCAAGTTGAAAACTTAGAAAGTCGGCACTTTCACTGGCTTCATCACTCATGTTCTCAAGCAAGGCTTCCGCTTGAGCTTCTATATTTTCTCTCGACTGCGCGCCAAATTCGTTTGTTGCTACCACTTCCATATGAGCCCCCTACGCCGCTAGGCCGTTGTTAGAAGAGTCAGAGGCGCGATTTAAGAAGTTGGTAATCAGCCCTTGTACATCAAGAATCAATGACACCGAACCATCTCCCAAGATGGTGGCTCCGGATATACCCGCCACTTTGCTGTAGTTAGACTCCAAGCTTTTAATCACAACCTGTTGTTGATCGAGCAGTTCATCAAGCAGCAAACCAACACGATTTCCCGCAGCTTCAACAAAACATAGGATTCGCTCATCTAAAGCGCCGCTGCTACCCATCTCCAACTCTTCTTGTAAACGTAAGATTGGGATGTTCTCTTCTCTGAGTCGATATAGCTCGATACCTCCAGAAGCAAGCTTGATGCATTGAGGGTCAATCTGAATCGATTCAACAATGGTTAACAATGGAATCACGTAGACTTCCCCTGCGACTCTCACTAACTGGCCATCCAGGATTGCTAGTGTCAGTGGCAAGCTAATGGTAAATCGGCTCCCTTTGCCTAACTCAGATTCCACCTCAATATGTCCACCTAACTCCTCGATGTTTCGTCTCACCACATCCATGCCGACACCACGTCCAGAAATATCCGACACTTCTTCTGCGGTCGAAAAGCCTGGAGCAAAGATGAGGTTCATAATCTGTTTATCGCTATATTCTTCTCGGCGAGAGTCCTGCGATAGCACCCCTTTCTCTAGAGCTTTATTCCACAACTTGTCGCAGTTTAGACCCGCACCGTCATCTCGGATTTCGATAACAATCGCGCCACCTTGATGGTAAGCATTAAGTTCGATGACACCGATTTCTGATTTGCCGCTTTCTAAACGCTGCTCTGGCTGTTCAATACCATGATCAATACCATTTCTTACTAGATGTACTAGGGGATCGACAATTCGCTCCAGAACGGTTTTATCTAACTCGGTTTGCTCACCTTTGATTTGCAGATCAACTTGCTTCTCAAGACGGCTTGATAAATCACGAACCAAACGAGGGAAACGACTAAAAGCAAAGCTCATCGGTAACATGCGAATGTTGAGTACGTTTTCTTGCAAGTCTTTACTGTTTTGCAGCAATTGATCTAAGCCTGATTTAAGTTTCTCAAGCTTATCGATGGAAAAATCATTGCCAATCTCAGTGAGCATAGACTGGGTAATCACCAGTTCACCCACCAAATTGATTAAGCTATCAACTTTGTCGATGTCGACACGAATGGAACTCACGCTTGAGTCAGACTTGGCGACCTTGGTCGATTTTGTTTCATTCTCTGGAGCGGGTTTCGTCTCTGTGGTTGCAACAGTTGTAACAGGTGACGCGATTTGTTGGTCATTTTGAGCGGGCTGCTCTATATCAGGTTGGCTCAACTCAATGGTTAAGTCACACTCATCTTCAACCCATTCAAAGATCTCTTTAATCAGGTCAAGTTCGAGCGCACCAGTTATCGTCGCATTCCAAGATAAGAAGCAAAGTTCAGATTCAATCTCTTGTACTTCAGGCAGAGCGGAGGTATCGATATGGATTTGGCATGAGTCATCTAACTCGCTCAACTCTCTTAATATTCTTAATGGATCATTGCCGCTAAAGAACATATCCTGATGTGGGGCAAAAGAGATATTCCAGACTTGCTCGGAGTTTGGGGAAGAGTCGATGACCGCTTCACTTTGATTGGCGTTTGCATTTTCGTCAGCTTTTGCATCGCTAGATTCACTGCCGAGTAATAGAGCTAGCCTCTCACTGACCTCTTGCTTGAGACCCAGATTCACATCGGTTCCCTGCTCATGCCCTTCAAGCATGCTGTGGATGCAGTCGCCACTCTTAAGCAATAGATCGATACTATCAGCGGTAAGCGTTCGCTCTTGGTTTCGCACCAAATCTAGGTAAGCTTCAACATTATGAGTAAACTCGCTAATGTCGAGAAGGTTAAACGTCCCTGCGCCACCTTTAATTGAGTGTGCAGCTCTAAAAATAGTGTTGATTGACTCATCTTCGATATGAACCACATCTAAATTGAGCAATACCTCTTCTAGCACCTCAAGATTTTCACGACACTCCTCGTAAAACATCTTGCGCAGCTGCTCCATGTCTAAAGCCATATTATTGCCTCACCAATTGACGTTGCAGTGTGCGAAGAAACCGAACTAGATTACGCGTTTTAGTGTTTTTAGTAGCGTATCGGGATTGAACGGTTTCACTAACCAGCCTGTTGCTCCTGCCGATTTACCTTGTTGTTTCTTATCAGTACTGGTTTCAGTCGTTAGCATTAGGATGGGAATAAATTTGTATTGGGGTTTCTCCCTCAAAGCTTTAACTAACTCAAAGCCCCCCATGTTTGGCATGTTGACGTCTGAAATCACAACATCAAACTTTCCAGTGTTCACTTTGGACAAAGCGTCTCGTCCGTCATTGGCGGTCTCAACATCGTAACCAGCATCACGTAATGTGTGGCTAACCATTTGACGAATTGACACCGAATCATCTACAGCCAAAATTTTTGTCATTTTGTCACTCTCCAACTGAGTTGCTCTTTTCAAACTGTTCTTTCAGCCCAAGGGTCGAAATGCCTTCGAGCAGTGAATTGGTTGGGTTGATGAGTTGAACCTCAATCTGATTGCATTTCGCGGTCAGGAATAAAGCGGTGAGTGCTTGAATACCTGCAGCATCAACACGAACCACTTCAGAAGCGTCAATATGGAGTTCGTTAGCTTGGGTAAGCCAATTTTGGTATTGAGTCGTCGTGTCGAGCACAGTCGATATATCAAGAGACTCAGGTAATAAACAGTCCATGTTTTCACCTTGTTAATTATTCCTAGCCGATATTAAGCAAGTTGCTCAATATTGAGTGTAGGAAGGAATCATTAATTCGCAAGGCAGCTCCATACAGATTTTGTATGAAGAGAATAGAAATGCAGTTGGGGAAAGAATGATTATTCTTTATTTATTAGCTAATTAGGAAGTTAAAATATTCCTAGAAAAATACGACTCAGGGGGGGAGTGTTTAACTATCTCTAAGTTTTTCAATATCTTTCAGATCCAATTTACACTGTAAAAGCACCACTCTACTTTACAGTGTAAATTAGCTTAACCAGGTTCTAACTTGTCGTTTTACAGTGTAAATCAACCAAGTATATGATTTATAGAAAAGGCTTTAATGCGTCTCGTAATGCCAGCTCTGTTTGCTTACGACCAGAAAAATTAAACGCCTTAGCACATTGGGCCCAATCCCAACGTTGAATGATTTTTCTAATTAACAGATCATCCATCTCATTAACCAAATGAGGCGATTGTTTCCACCACTCATCAAGAATGTGAGCAACGCTATCGAAGCTTGAACCACCAAGAGAATAGAACTTAACTAAGCTGCCGACGCCACTGTTTTCAACGGAAGCATTATTTTCTCCCAGTAAACTACGGACAAGTTCAATCTCAAGTTGTTGGAATCCGTTACTCAACGCGTAATGAAAACTCTGCTGGAAAAGATTCTGTGCTTGTTCGACCCAATTGTCAGCGCCTAGAATCATCACAAGTGAGTGTGTTCCACTCGCTTGGTCTCGTTGACTACCTAGTCTTACTGGCTGGAATCCGACGCTTTTCCAGAAAGCGACAAGGTCGGAAGTCGCGCCAAAGCTGGTGGAGTAAAAGTCGAAATCGGTCATCTCTTGTAGCTGACGTAGAACCTGCTGACCGTAGCCATTTTTTTGCAGTTGTGGATGAATCGCAATACGCATTACTCTTAAGCTTGATTGAGTGGCCGCTTGCTCAATGCCTAACTGGCCCGCTAACACAATCGGAACAAGATGCCCGCGTGGGCGACGTTTACCAAGCTGAATATCATAGATCAGTTCTGGTGACAGTTTCCCCTCTTCGACAGTCAAAATACAGCCTAAGCATTGCCCGTTCTGCTGCCAAACATAAAGCTCAATTGCCGGGTCGCTCAGCAACAACATAAGGTCATTAGGAGAGGTTTGATAATGGGCATTGACCAGTAGAGCAAAACAAGAACGCAACAGATCGGGTTGTTCAACAAGACTTTTTTTATCAATTCTACTTAGACTAGGTTTGCTCACCGAACTTGGCGCTTCAACCAAATCAGCATTTAGCAGAAAGCTATCAAACAGCCAAGTTTCGAGCGGGTCTGCACTAGCCCAACGAATCGGCTGATCGAGGTGATAAAATACCGAGCCTGGACGTTGCTCTTTAAGCCAAGTTTGGAACTTAACCGTAAACCCTCTACCGCAACCTTCATAACCATGAACCGTGGTAGAAAACACAGCGCGGTGATGCATCTCAACCATTTGCTTGAGCATAGGGATTGGTATGGCAGACGCTTCATCAACAAACAGACAGTCAATCGCTTGGGTGCGTTTTAACAATTCATCAGGCGCAACAAACTCTAATATCGAGTTGTGCCATTCGATCATATTCTTGCCGCACTTAGCGTCAGGCATTATACGACTCGCGTGTTCAAATACAGGAGCAACGGTCGCCGAACTTGGCGCCGTCAACACGATATGAATAGTTCGGCTTTGCATCAACTGAGCGGCGGCAATCCCTAACGCGCTGCTTTTGCCACGGCCTCGGTCAGCAGTCATCACTAAAGGACGCTTACGATGCCCTTCAACCACCTTAATGATTTTCTCGACCGCAGTACCTTGCTGTTCAAACGGTGACATCTCGGCAACGTCGATATTCGGTAATGCTGGAAGCTCACGGCCCTGCTCTATGACCAATAGCTGTTGCAATGCCTTATTGAGCCAAGCAGCGTCGTAACTCGACTCCTGCTTTAGCGCATCAGACAAAATCACAACCAATCCACCGCCCTTAACGCACCCTGTCGCTGCGCTAAAACTGTTAGCATCAAAGCCATCTCTAAAATCACAAACGAGCAACTCGCACTCTTGACCAAGTAGCTGCTGACCTTTGGCAAACTTGACGATTTTTGTTGCTGGCAGCGTTAATGAGCCTCCAAGCTGGTAGAGACTCTCCGACTTAACAGCCTGGCATAATTGCGCAATGGACGCGTCTTGCCAGTCGCTCTCACCTGACAGAACCACACCAAATCGATGGTGACGCTGCGTTGCAATATGGATAAGTTGCTGAAAGTAGTTGTTGATTGCAGCCATGTGAGATCTAAAGCCTAGAGTTACGTTTGTGGCTAACATTATGACATAAAAAAAGCCGCTAATAAGCGGCTTAATCAATTTCGAATTAACGATTAATTGAGTTTGGTTGCAACCAAATCTAAGATTTCTTGCATTAACTCGTCGTCAACTTTCTTAAGATTTAGAGTTAAATTGGAGCCCTTACGAGTATAGTTCGCACGCCCTTTCACCAGTTCTTTCTTAGCCGAAGGCGATTTCTTCGCAGGAGATAACTGCTCAACCCAAGCTTCGATCGTTTCTGTCACTTCTTTAGTGATACGCGCAACACCCTGAGACTCGCTACGTTGCCAAACAAAGCCCTCTTCCGAGCGACACTTCTCAAGCAACTGAGTACGCTTATCTTCCACCAGACCATTAAACTGTTTATGCAACTTAACGATCGTTGGTCGACCAAGCTCTGCAACATTCGGGTACGCTTGAAGAAGCTCTAGTGGGAGATCTGCCGCTTTTAATGCGCCGCTCACCAAGGCTTCACTGCACTGGAACATTTTTGCTAACGCCTTTTGGTCTTCTGCTTCACCACTCTCAAGCTTGGCTTGCATCTCTTTACCCTTCTCATAAAGAGAGAGTGGCTTGTGCGCGTTCGCAACGTCAGAAAGGAACTTAGCGTGTTGAGTGCTAATATTCTCACCGACGTAAATCAGAAACTCTTTAT
Organism: Vibrio sp. 2433-A1; assembly: GCF_056726085.1. NCBI lineage: Bacteria > Pseudomonadati > Pseudomonadota > Gammaproteobacteria > Vibrionales > Vibrionaceae > Vibrio > Vibrio sp. 2433-A1. The sequence goes on along the minus strand of NZ_JBRESC010000008.1, from coordinate 132,255 downwards.
CCGCCAGAATACACGACATGCGACGACGGCTACCATCGAGAACCTCGATTTTGCCATCTTCACGCTTACGGCCGACCGCTGGGTATTGCTGACCACGCTCTTTCAGCGTAACCAGTACATCTGACAGTGCATGCTCATTTAGGAAAGATTGTTCACGTGCGTTCTCTGCAAAAACAACCGTTTGTTCAGTCACTTTATCGGCAGGAATTCGAACTAATTCGAATTGCACTTTTTCCTCACCTGCAACCGAAAGTTCAATAACCTGAGCTTGGTCTTTAGCCGCTTGTTGTGCTTCTTGTGGTGTCGTAACGTGGCGTTTGTTCGCCTTACCAAATAATCTTGCGTTTAAATCTGAAGTCTTAATCGCCATTGTCTAGTTACCCCTGATTTAATGATGTCCAGTGACTATGCAGTACACGCTCAACTTCAAGCGCACTCTTTTGTACTGCATCTTGCGCGGTCGCGAGTGTTTTCTTACCGCCTTCAAAATCACCTGTTGTCAGGTCAAATACCGTACTGTAGGTATCTGCACAGGTTTCAAATGCACGACTACGTGGAATGGTCGCCATTGTTACCTGATCACCAAGTAAATAGTTCATTTCCGTCAATACCGCGACTTGCTTCTTATTGTCATCTTCAAACATGGTTGGCATCAGACGAACGAACTCTAGCCCTTGCCAGTCTTGAGGGAACATCTCATACACTGTCGGTAAATGTTGGAAGAAGTTAACCGTTGATGCCCAGTCCAAACGCTTAGCAGCACAAGGAATTAATAGTGCATTCGATGCGTACATTGCATTCCAAACGAGTGGGTCTACGTGCGGACCCGTATCGATCATAATGATATCAAAATCATCAGCAATCTTATCAATCAGCTTCTCTTTTAGTAGCTTAACAATGTCCAACGATTGATTCTGAGACAGATGTTGCCACGCTTCAGCGTTAAACATCGCATCTTCAGGGAATGCCGACACAGTCTTGAGGTTTGGATACTGAGTTGGCAACAACACATTCTTGTTAAGGAATTCATTGTCGACCTCTACCCCTTCCGGCACGTTATCAAGCATAACGTCAACGGCAGAGTAGATATTTTCATGATCAGTGAGGCTGATTTGCGGATTAAGGAACAGACGCAAAGAGCCTTGTGGATCTAAATCTATCAAACAAATACGGTAGCGCTTATCTAGATTTAGCGCGAGACATGCCGCCAAATGTACCGCTGTCATTGATTTCCCCGTACCACCCTTCTGGTTCTGTACGTTGATAATCCAAGGTTTGTTGTCACCATTTTTCTTACGTTGATGGAATTTAGGGACACCCGCAGCATCCATCAGCATATGCGCTTCTTCTAGAGAAATGGAGTAATGGTTAGCATTGTTCTTAGTGAACTGATGACCTGACTCTTCTAACTTGCTAATTGCATCATCCAGCTTACGTCGCGTTAAACCAGAACGTGTTTCCATCAATGCTTTCGACATCGGTGGGAAATGTTCGTCGCTGCGCTCTTCTAAAACTATCTCAATGCGATCTGCTTGAACCTGAGCTGTTTTTTCAGCGAGTTGAATGAGACTCTCTATCGTATGTTCTCGTTTCATTTGCCAAATTCCGTTATTAATGACTTAGTTACGATTGTACAGCATTTCAAATCATAGACAATAAAAAGGTGCACACTCAGTTATAGATAAACATCACATAAAATTGAGTTTTTACATTAATTTGATTGAATTGAGGATTAAACAAGCAAAAAACTTACTCAAATTTACATTGATAATGCGCGACAAAGTAAAAAACATTAAAAATGTCACAGTGTCACTTATTTACAATGTAAACATAGTTCTCTGTTAATGAACCTCGGAACGATTAAGATAAGCCACTAATTTACGGACAGTGTAATTTTGATTTTAAAAATGAGATTTCGTCACTCGCTTATCTCATCATGAACAGCGAATGAGCCGTACATATATGCGTGGCTGGTGTTTTCGTTAGGAAACATGATCAAGGAAAGCTTCATGATCATGCTTCCATATCAAATCGCCTCTTTAGGAACGATGATCAAGGAAATTTCATCGCATGTCATAGCCTTCATGATAACAAATTGAAAAGATCCAAGATCGGAAAAATGATCAAGTGTAAATAACCACCGGAAGCATGAAGATTTCAGGCTAAATTACGGAAGAATGTATATGGAGTGGGAGATTAGGGCAAATTCAACTAATTAGGTTACCCATATTGGTCTACATAGGAAGAACACGCCTTGCTGCCCCAATCATCATGATCATGCTTTCGAAACTATCGTGACAAGCTTAGGGATGTGGACAAATTCAATCACGTGTAAATTGAATCTTTGATTCGAGTACTATTTCACCACTTATCCGATATCAGACCTTGATCCTTGATCATTCTTTCGGGACAATATCGGTCAGTTTAAGTTTAAATGACTAAACAGAACTTCCTCTTCTCATTCTGCTTGTGGATAAAGTGTTAGAAGATGATGATCATGCTTTCATTAGCTCATTGATCATTGATTCGAGTTCACTATGATCATCGTTCTTACGATTTTTGATCATGCTTTCAATGGTTTATTGATCATGCTTTCGCTTCAGCCATGATCATGCTTTCCAAGCTTAAAAAAAATAACTCTTTATAAACAGTCTATTACAAGCAATCTTACGCCCGGATCAATAGATCATATAATCAATAAAGATCAGATTAATCAAAAAGATCAGTTATTTAAAAGCAATAAATTTTCCTTTATTTATGATCTTTTTTTCTTTATTCTTTCGGAACTATAGCGATATTACGGCTAGTGTGACACGGATCTAATAATGAGCTCAGACGAAAAACTGCTGATCAAAGCGCCAAGAAGCCACAAAGATGGACACTTATTTGAAGTTTCTGAAATGGCGGTGAACTGGATTGAACAGTACCAACACTTCAAAGGCGTTACGAAAAGTATCGTTGAACTTCTCAATCTAATCTCACTTAGAGGCTTTAGCAGCAAAGACGGTTTAGTTTCTACCACAGAGCTTATTGACGCCACTGATGGCCAAGTAACTCGCGCTGCAATCCAGCAACGTTTACGCGCTGCAGTAAATATTGGATTATTTCAACAGGTTCCCGTTCGCTTTGAAGAAGGGCTCGCCGGTAAAACCATGTTGCACCGCTTCGTAAACCCTAATCAGCTTATTTCAGTATTAGGGGCGACGAGCTTAGTTACTGAGACCGTCAAGCAAAACGCTAAACAAAAGCGCTCAAAGGCGTTGGCACAAACACAAGTCAATAAGCGCCTGCTTAACGAATATGGCTTGAATACACCACCCGCTATGCGTGACGAAGCGGATCAGTTTGTTGTATCTCCGACTAACTGGGCGGGCATCATCGATCAAGCATTGGCTCCACCACGTACGCGTAAAAGTTATCAAAAAAGTATGGTGTCAATTTCCGGCACTCGTGCAGTGATCGAGACACGATCTTCCAAAAGCATCATGACCGTGGATGATCTGATGACACTGTTTGCTCTGTTTACGCTTACCGTGCAATACCATGAGCACCACCAACATCAATACCAACTTGATGGCACGCATGTACCGAATAAAACGCCGCTCTACATCACGGATATTCTTTCATTGCGTGGCAAGAAAGACAGTGGTCCTGCTCGCGATTCAATTCGCGATAGTATTGATCGTATCGAGTTTACTGATTTCCAACTTCATGAGTTAACAGGACGTTGGTTAAGTGAGAACATGCCAGAAGGCTTCAAGAGCGATCGTTTTAGATTTTTGGCCCGTACCATCACGGCATCGGAAGAAGCGCCTACAGAGGGTGCTGACGGCGAAATTCGCATTAAACCGAACCTATACATCCTTGTATGGGAACCGTCATTCTACGAAGAGCTGCTTACGCGTGATTATTTTTTCCTATTTCCGCCAGAAATTTTGAAGCAGCACACCTTGGTATTCCAACTGTACAGTTACTTCCGTAGCCGTATGTCTCGCCGCCACAGCGATGTTATGTTGTTGAGCGAGTTAAACCAGAAGCTGGCCCGTAACATCGAATGGCGTCGTTTCTCAATGGATCTGATCCGTGAACTGAAGAAACTGTCCGAGAACAAAGGAACTGAAGAACTTTTCGTTGTGAATTTATGGGGATATCACCTAACGATCTCGAGCATGGTTGAGAACGGAAAGATCAAAGATTATCAATTCGACATCAAGTGTGATGCTGAAGAAGTCTTGCGTTACTCGCGAGCACGAACCACCAATGCGGGCAAGCGCAACATGGCGCCAACTCTGCCGAACCCACTGCGCAATGAAATGGTTTCTAAGAAACAGCTAGAAGAGATGTCGCAGATCATCGATGGTGAGTTTGAGCCAATCCAGCGTAAAGAACGTTCGCCTAAGGGCAATTTGGGCCGTCGAGTGAAGCAACGTAAACACCTAGTAGAGATCAACGCAGACGAAATTACCATTACTCTATCCAAATATACCTCCTCAGAGGCTCTAGAACGCTCTATAACGGCTTTGGCTGCGATGACAGGGCATTCACATAGCCTAATTCAAGAAGAGTGTCTGGAGCTCATAGACAAGCTCGATTTCTTGAGAGTCGGTGAGCAAGTCATCCCTTACGAAACATTAAGTAAGTTGATTGAGCTCTACAACGCTCAAAGTGAGAATAAGCACCTGTCGATTGAGCGTTTGATTGCGGGCTTGGCAGTTCGACGTAAAGTCTGTAAGCAAGTGTTTGAAGGCCATTTGGATGAGACTGTATTCCGGGCGCTGGATGAAGTTGCGGTTTAGCGATAAAAATCATTGAGATCGAAAAAGCCAGCGTGAAAATGCTGGCTTTTTGTGTTTGCCTAGGTTGTTAAATACCCTGTTACATTGTAGTGACAACAAAACAAAGTTACTACATTCCCCTGACAGTTCACTGACATTGCAGATAGGGGAGTTGGATAATATTTATCCCGAATAGACAACCTTTTGTCCTTTCTGATTAATGGGGGATAGGATTGTCCCCGATAGATTGGCTCATATTGTTACATTCATTCTGAATATTTTGCGAGTTCTCTGAACTCGCTTTTTTTTGCCTAAAATTCAGTAGTTATTGCTCCGTATATTAACATTTTGAGCTAATGGAGCGATGATCTACCTTGATCATAGTTCCTAAGATCACTACTTTGAGATTCATTCCATGCGTGGCTCGCCATAAATTGCACATGGCTTTCGATGAGTTGATGGGATTCTTGCTGCCAATGTGAGCGTGTTTGTTGATTACAGAACTCTAGGCTCAGGACAGCAAGGTGTTGTAAGCGTTTCATGCACCAATCTTTTAGCTCCAATTCACTTGCCGGTTTTGATACAACCTGTTGAAGCTTGCTATAGGCTAACTGAAGATATTGGAACGCCTTTTCAGGGTCAATATATTGAGCGTGATGAAAGATACGCAGGCAACCATCTAACCAGCAGGCGATCGCCTTGCTCTGAAGATCAGTGATCACAGGGCCCCATACACTGTCAGGTACAGATAGGATCAATGATTCCAATTGATTACCTTGATCATGCTTTCGAGTTTCATACCACTGACTTATCTGCTCTACCCACGTACCCAGTTCACTCATGCTGCTTTAACCCAATGTTTTACAAAGTGGTTTGGACCAACCTGATCAAATTCTTCTTGTACAATAGCACTCTGCTCACGAATTTGATCAGCATCTAATGAATAGTTTGGTTCACTTTTGACTAAGTTACCAAATGGCAGATCAGGATCGGGTACGGCAGAGATCAGCAGCTGAGTATAGGGATGTTGCGGATCGGTTAAGATCGCTTGGGTGTCACCCCATTCAACAATTTGTCCTTTGTACATCACGGCGGTTTCCTCTGCGATGTAGTGGGCGGTGGCTAAATCATGGGTGATATACAAAAAGCCGATTCCAAGCTCTTTTTTCATCCGCTGCATCAGATTAAGCACACCCAAGCGAATAGAGACATCCAGCATTGAGGTTGGCTCATCGGCTAAGATGACTTCCGCTCCTACCGCCAATGCTCTGGCTAGGTTAACTCGCTGTCTCTGGCCTCCACTCAGTTGATGTGGGAATTTTTCAAGGGTATCGGGGGCAAGTTCCACCAGCTCAATCAATTCTTTCAGTTTAGCTGGAATATCGGCATTACTGGCGACTTGATTGTGGATCTTAAGCGGACGGGTAAGGTGGTGAGCGATGGTGTGAGTTGGATTGAGGGAACCAAACGGGTCTTGGAATACCATCTGAACTTTACTGCGATACTCTCGAAGATCTTTGCGGTTGGTGATCTCATTAATATTTCGCCCATTGAATAGGATCTCGCCTGAAGTTGCCGGGTGAACCTTAGTGATCAATCGAGCGCAAGTGCTTTTGCCACAGCCAGACTCTCCCACCAGCGCAAGCGTACGCCCCTTGTAGAGGTTTAACGTGATCCCTTGCAGAGCTTTGAAAGTATCGACTGAAGAGAACCCACCGCCAATGGTGAACTCTTTAACTACATCGTTGAGTTGAATGATGGGTTCGCTCATGCTGTGACTCCTTGGGTTTGATGCTTAGCTTCATGGATATTTGGGAAAGAGGCCCAAAGCTTCTGTGTGTAGGCGTGCTGTGGGTTATTACGAATGTTATTTGACTGATTCACCTCGACAATCTCACCATTGCGCATGATGGCAATACGGTCACACAGCTGACTCATCAGCGCTAAATCGTGGGTAATGAACAGCACGGAGAAACCAAATTCTTCACGCAACTGGTAAATCTGCTGTAGGATTTCACGTTGAACGACGACATCAAGTGCTGTGGTAGGCTCATCCATGATAATAAGTTTAGGGTTCAATGACAGCGCGATAGCGATGACTAAGCGCTGACGCATTCCACCACTAAACTGGTGTGGGTACTCGGTTAAACGTTCGCGCGGAATATTAACAAGGTCGAGTAGCTTTTCAGCGCGATCTTTTGCCTGTTGGTCGCTCATGCCGCGATGATGACGTAGCACGTCGGCAAACTGTTCTTGAATTGGAAGTACCGGATTGAGTGAGTTCATGGCACTTTGGAACACCATTGCAATTTCACTCCAGCGGATAGCTGCAATCGCTTTGTCCGACAGGCGCAGTAAGTCTTGCCCTTCAAAATGGATTTGCCCCCTAGAGATAAACGCTGGCGGTTTATGAAGGCGGTTAATTGCGAAAGCGATGGTGCTTTTACCGCAGCCAGATTCACCGGCTAGGCCAAAAATCTCACCTTTACCGATATCAAAACTCACCGAATTAACGGCGCGAAAGTCACCTTTGTCTGTAATGTAATCAACGCACAAATCCCGTATTTGAATGATCGGATCCGGGTGAAAAGCATGTTGCTTTGAAAATTCACTCATAACTCTTACCTAAAATATAAAAGAGAATGATTATCATTAATGCTTATTTTGTGAGTGGAAAGAAGTTAGGTTGAAAAGGGTGAACTCACTCGAAAAATCTTGCTGTAACAAAGAAAGCCACTGCGGGGAGAGAGGAATCTTAGTGGAAAAATGAGAGCCGGATCGACTTCATTTGTTAGTGGGTAATCTTTTAAATGTACTTCGCTCCATAGTGCTGCGCAAAAGTTATTTATACAAAAAACAGTAAGAGTTTCGGAACTATTAGCGCAATCACATTCTCGGACTAAAATTCTTAACAAGGGGCGAAGAGTTTTGCTACAGATTAGTCGTCCCTAGCATGGTTTTTTCGGAGGTATTTATGTCCATTAATTCTATTGACCATGATGAAATGAGTAAGATTGCTGGCAAGTGGGACTTCACGGAAGAAGTTGAATCACAAGCGCCAACAAAGGGTGTTAAATCTGCTGAAGCTCGTCGTCGTATCGAAGCGTTAAGAGAGATTCGTGAAAGCGGTTTAAGCATTGAAGAAGCGAAAGAGCTGGGCTTATTACACTAGTCTAGTTTCACGATAGCGATTACCTAAGGGTGGGACAGGAATGCCACCCTTTATTTTGCCTTTCAACCACCGATATTTCTTGATGAATTACTGTATACCATCAAGTTTTTTCAGCACATCTAGCTTTCTCTATTCATATTGCTCAATCAAAACTGAAATACGCCCAGATTCCTGAAGTGATTTCAGTCCAGCATTGAAAGCGGAAATGATACTTTCTTTTCTGGGATGATCTCGACTGATAGCGATGTACAATGGGTTTTCAGCCAGTGGTTGTGTTACCAATTCAAAGTCGTCCATGTTTAGATCATTATTTTTGATAAACCAGCGGAAAAATATCTTATCGACTATCAAGGCATCAATCCGACCCACTTTTAGCTTTTTAATGTTAGTGGCGATATCATCTGCGTCCAAGCGATCAAACTCGTTAGAGTTCATGAAAGCGTCGTCGTAGGCATAATCTCGAAGCACACCGATCCTTTTTCCTTCTAGGCTCTTCAAACCATGGTAATCAAATGAATTGCCATTCAGAGTGACAAAAACCAAAGAGTTGATCAGGTAGGGCTCACTGAAATAGAGATATTCGAGTCGTTCGCTGCTCTTCCATACTGTAAGGGCAATGTCGTAGCGTTGAGTCGACACTTCTCTCAAGGCACGACTCCATGGCTTTATGGTGTGTTTCAACTGGTATCCTTGGGCGGAAAAAGCGGCGGAAACTATTTCGTGGGCGATGCCCTTGTCTTCTTGAGAATCAATGATATAGGGTGGCCACTCATCCTGAATAGCCCAAATGACTTTGGCATGTAGCGTATCATTGAAAGTTGCTAGGTACAGGGTCAACATAAAAAAAATACCAGATTTCATGATCTCAACCTCAATAAAATTACTAGTAAAATTGTAGTCAATAAACGACGAAGCTAAATCTAGATTTGTTTATGGTTCGTAAATAGATCTGGTATCTATGAGCGATAGCATTTTTGTGATTGCGTGCAAACGACGACTTCAATTTGCTATTTTTTTTGCACTATTCCGTCCCACAACCTCGGTTTCTCTCTCTACTTTGCTTTTTGGTGTGGTATATTCCCAAACCATATTTTTACAGATTTGAGCTTTTGCATGTCGATCAACCTATCAACGCTTCCAGCGAGTGAGAAAAACAAGATTGAACTTGATAAACAAGCTTCGTTTTTAGTTTGGAAATTACGTGAAGCCAAGGCCGTGCCTGACGAGATTGATCAGCAAGCCGCTAAAATTGTAGATGACGCAGAGAAAGCCTCATTTTTAGAGTCTGTAGACAAATATAAACGAGTAATGGGCGTAGCTTAATACGTCTCTTTCCTCTGCAAAGGTGAGAAATTGAAAAGCTCACACGTTTTGCTAAAATCCTTCGCAACAAATTGAATTAGAGAGAACATCCCGATGGGAAGAAGTTTTGAAGTGCGCAAAGCCTCAATGGCGAAAACTGCAGGCGCAAAAATTAAAGTTTATTCCAAATACGGTAAAGAAATTTACATGTGTGCGAAAAATGGTGGTTCAGATCCAGATATGAACTTGTCGCTTAAGCACTTGATTACAAAAGCGAAAAAGGACCAAGTACCTGCGCACGTTATCGATAAAGCGATCGATAAAGCAAATGGTGGCGGTGGTGAAGACTACGCACCAGCACGTTACGAAGGTTTCGGCCCTGGTGGTACAAGCGTGATCGTTGACTGTCTAACAGACAACGGCAACCGTACTTTCCAAGATGTTCGCCAATGTTTTGTTAAATGTGGCGCGAAGATTGGTGTTGAAGGTGCAGTTTCTCACATGTTCGATCACCAAGCGGTATTCCAGTTCAAAGGCGAAGACGATGAAGCAATTCTAGAAACGCTGATGATGGACGACGTTGATGTGACTGACGTTGAACTTGAAGATGGTGTGATCACGGTATTCGCTCCTCATACTGAGTTCTTCAAGACTAAGACAGCACTGAACACAGCATACCCAGACCTAACTATGGATGTTGAAGAGATTACTTTCGTACCTCAAACTCATACTCCAGTAGCAGGCGAAGACGCGGAAAAATTCCAGAAGTTCTTGGATATGCTAGATGATTGTGATGACGTACAGCAGGTATATCACAACGCTGAGCTATAATTGACAGCCAAAAATTAGAAAACCGAGCCTTAATGCTCGGTTTTTTTATGCCTGAGAAACAGAGTTAGGTCCGGCAAGCCAGTTGGAGTGCTTACGGCATGTGGCGTCGTGGAGAAAGGTTTAGGGGGCCTCATTACCCTTTTCGACATGTGCATAATGACATGAATATTGTCCGTGTGTTACCGCAATATCAACGCAGCGTTCGCGAAGCACACATTGTTTATAAGCAGAGACAGTATCAACCTAATTCGCTGACATTGTTAGTAGAACGGATACTTGAAAGTACAGAAAAAATGAAAGAGCCCACGAGTTTTACAGTGTAAAACGCTACTCAAACTAAGGGAGAAAGCATCAATATGGGAAAAGTGGTCATTGTGACAGGGGCCAGTCGAGGTATCGGCGCTGAAACGGCCAAATTATTAGCCTCGCAAGGCTATCGCGTATGTGTCAATTACCTCAGACAGCATCAACGTGCCGCGCAAGTCGTCGATGAGATTGCCACCGTTGGCGGTGACGCATTTGGTTAATAATGCAGGTATCCTCTTCACTTAGTCGAAATTATGCGATATTGGTTTAGAACGTTTTCAAACCGTCATAAATGCCAATGTGACGAGCTGCTTTCTGATCTGGCCTCTTATGTGACTGGTAGTTTTATCGAGTTAGCGGGCGGGCGATAGCTCCCTCGCTGAGGTATGAGCTGCTCTTTGCGTAAAGTAGAAGCGGCTCATATTGTGGGTTACACTTGAGACAGATTAATAAGCAGAGGTAAGCATGTCCAACTCATCTTCTGAATCGGTGACTCGAACAAAAAAAACGTTCGTCCCTAAAGCGGATAACTTTAAAGTGAGCCTTAAGTACGAGGGGATGTCACTCAAAGAAGACAAACGTCATTCTATTGAAGAACTGAAAAGGAAATATGCACGATAAGTATGGTGTCTTTCATGATAAATACTGTTACGCAGGCACGGATGTTTTAATTAACCGATTAAACCTACGTGATGGTGAGGAGCTGATAGAAGCGGAAATCGCTTTTACGGCGGAGCGCTATCGTACTTATCAAAGTCACGCCACTAAGATCGAAGACTTTACCCTTTCTCATTTTAAGTACCTTCATTTCTATCTTTTCCAAGACCTTTTTGAATGGGCAGGCGACATTCGAGAGGTTGATATCTCCAAAGGGAATACTCGTTTCTGTACTGTACCAAGAATCGAAGTGGAAGCGGAGAAACTGTTCCAGCTAATCCCCAAATTGAAGTTAATCCAAAATCGTGATGAGCTGATTAATCAGGTCGCATCACTGTTTTGTGAAATGAATTTGATTCACCCTTTCCGCGAGGGAAACGGGCGAGTACAACGGTTTTTCTTTGAAGAAATGCTGTTTGTGCTTGGGTACGATTTGAATTGGCCGAACATCACTCAACAGCAGTGGGTAGAGGCGAATATTGCTGGTGTCTATCTTGATCTTGAACCACTCAAAACCATTTTTCGCCAAGCAATATCCGAACTTTAGTCTAGTTTAACGAGCCATTAAGGCTAAATTGCGTAAGGCTTTGTAAGCGGCCGTTTGCTGCTCTATTGGCTTACAAACCGACAGTAAGTCATCAATAAAGTGAGACAGAGCGCGAGCTTCGACTTTACGCACGCCACGTTGCTGCGCTTCGCTTAGGTAGTCATACACTGACGCTGCCCCGAAATCACCAAAAATCATTTCACCTTGATCATTGATCAAAACATTATGCGCGTATAAGTCGCCATGACAGACCTTATTGGTGTGCAGGTGATTAAAAACATCCATCATTTGATCAACGATCTTTTCAATTTGCGTCACTGACAGCGTAAAGTCTGGTTTGAACACATCACGAGTGCAGGTTTCCAGTGTCGGTGGCAAACCTAGATTAAAGTAATTGTCTGGGATGAGTTCCATCACCAATGCTAGGTAATTCTCTTCATTCACTTGGCCAATCGATTTAACCAAATTGTTGTGTTCGCCCGTTTGCAAACACGCTTGTAGCTCATCTTGTGGATAGCCATCGCTGGTCACTTCGCCTTTAAAAACTTTAATCGCCACTTCGCTCGGAAAATCAAAGTATTGATTGGTCCAGTTTGCATGAGAGATCACCCCAGATGCGCCTTGACCCAATACTTGGTTCAGTTGGTAGCTATCAGACAACACCATCGGCACCGAACTGTTGTGCGTTAAGCGTTCACAGAAAGGATTACCGGCAAAGGCCATCCACGCAAGCTTAGGTAGCTCAAGCAGCACCTCAGGGAATTGTTCCAATTGGTTAGCCGATAAACGCACAAGCTCAAGGTTCACTAGGTTAGCGAAGCTCTTAGGTAGCGCCTTAATCTTGTTACCCGCTAAGGCAAGTTTTTGTAAACGTGGGCGAAGGCCTAGTGATTCTGGCAGTGTTTCAATTTGGTTGTCGGTTAAAATCAGCCAGCGAAGATGCTCGGGCAATGACTCTTCTGCCACACGAACAATCTGGTTACTTTTAAAACCGACCATTTCCAATGCACGACAGCGACCTAGAACCAATGGCAGACGAGTAAAGCGGTTGTTGGAAGCAAACACTATCTTAAGTTTTGGTAACTCAGTGAGCCATTCAGGCAGGTCTGTCAGCAGGTTATCTGACAAATCTAATATCTCTAACGAATCGGCTAAAGTTAGAATCTCGCGTGGAAGCTCCGTTAACTGCTGTGAAAGCTTCAGGCGCTGAATACCCTTGAGCTCACCATTGTTAAGTTGTTCTAGTGTGTGCAAACCGTCTGCCTATCTCTACTCGTAGATGAAAAAGAGAGCGCATTCTACTTAGGTTGGCTGAGAAAGGCGAGGGGGGATTTTGCGCTTCAAAGGGGAAGCGCAAAACATTATTGTTGTTTGAGCTGACGATAACTCAGCAGGGTTAATAGGGCGAAGAATGCCGGATCGCTCCATCCGAAACCGACGAAAATTCCGGTGATTCCTGCGTACCCGGTAATGATCACGCCGAGCCCGTTGGCGACAATTAGGGCTTTGAGTAACTGCGTTACTGTCTGTGAGTGCTGTATATCTCTAACAAACAGGCTTATCGCCGCCATGCCACCGAGAAAGATACTGGTGTGCTGCGACAAGAAGTAAGCGTACTGATCATTAATTTCTACGCCGTACATTGGCCACATCAAGCTCGGAATGAAAAACAGTGCGAAGGCAAACACGGTGTAGATACTGCCATGCAATGTAAAAAAGGTTTTGTTGGTCATGGTCGCTCCTTAACGTCCGATTGGACCTTGGTTGATTGCCGTCAGTGGTTGGTTTACATCAAAGATAATCCCTCTTACCTCAGATACTCCCATCGCTTTAAGTCGAGTGGCGTGCATCTCTAGATAGTTTTTTGCACTCACTTCATCTTCAAATAGGTAGATACCACCGCCTAATTTTTCTGACTCGCTTTCAGTCCAAATTTTCCACACTAAACCGGGCTCGTGGTTGATGGACTCAGCCAGCTCAACTAGTGCGCTAGACATCTCTTCACCCATAGGACCGTGATATTCAAAATCGACTTGTAGTAGTTTCATTTCATCTTCTCCATTGTTTGTCGTGAACGCGTATTGCTGTTCAATGGAGAGATTATTACCTGTATGAATTGAACAAAAAAGTTCATAATATTGCGTATATATGTCTAAAAAACTGACAGGTTTAGCGATGAGATTGAAAAGCACGCTAGAGCAATGGTTGACGCTTCAAGAGGTCGACAGCGAGGGGAGTATTCAAGCGGCAGCGGCTGCACTGAATAAAAGCCATACCACACTCATCTACGCGATTAAAAAGTTGGAAGAGCAGCTAGGGGTCAAGCTGGTGGAAGTGAAGGGTAGGCGAGCAGTGGTCACTGAGCATGGTAAGTCTTTACTTCGCCGCGCGAGCAGTATGCTAGATCAAGCCAGAGAGCTAGAGGAGCTGAGTAAGCAAATCTCTGCTGGTGTGGAATCAGAGATCACCGTTGCGATGGATCACTTATGTAATCCGAGCCTGCTGTATCAACCGATGGCGCAATATCTACAAGGTAACAGCATTACGTCCATTCAAGTAGTTGAAACCTCACTCAGCAAAACTACCGAGATGGTCACTAACGAACAAGCCGATATTGCGATCATTACGTTACCAGTGACCAACTACCCAGCACAGGCGTTTGCGATGACGAGCATGGTGCCTGTTGTTTCAAGTAAGCACCCACTTGCGCAGCAAAGCAATGTATGCATGGCTGATTTTGCTACGCTCAGTCAGATTGTGGTGCGAGATCTTGGCGCAAGCAGCTTAGACAGCCGCGAACAAAATGTAGGTTGGTTAAAAGCAAATCAACGAATTACCATCGACAACTTTGACCATGCATTTAGGGCGGTTGAGCAAGGCGTTGGCTTTTGTCGCCTTCCTGAGCATATCATCGAGCAAAGGAACCGTGGTCAACTGACGGTGTTAAAGGTAGAACAAAATGGCAAATATCAAGTACCTTTGCATATCACTCTGCCTAAAGGCGCTAAAACCGGCCCAGCTGCCAAATGTTTTTATGAGCTACTGCTAGAAAATGTAAAGCAATCACAATAGAAACTGCACCAATCATAGAAGTGAGTAATTACTGACAACCCTCTATTTACGATTGAACTGCGCAAAAAGTGATGGACCACACGAGACAATCATTTAGTTGTTTTAGGCGAACACAAAACGAGATTGATATGCGATATTCGCCCCCAAATAGTCAATATTTTTGGTAACAGTGATGAGAACTGAAAAAGAGAAGATGCTAGCAGGTGAGCCTTATGACGCGTGGGATAAGCAACTGTATAGCGAGCGTATTCAATGTCGCAAGACGTTACAACAGCTTAATAACAGTATTCCTGATAGCGATGAGTGGCGAGCTGCCATTGATCGCTTAATGCCGGATTCGCAAGGCGCTTATCTTGAGCCGCCATTTCGCTGTGATTACGGCTCAAACATCAAGGTAGGCAAAAACTTCTACGCCAACTTCAATTGTGTTGTCCTTGATGTGGCAGAAGTGCATATTGGTGATAACGTGCTGTTTGCACCTAACGTACAGATTTATACTGCGGGTCACCCGTTAGATGTAAAAGGCCGAGTAGAGGAAGGTGTCGAGTTTGGCACACCAATAACCATAGGTAACAACGTATGGTTAGGTGGCGGCGTAATGGTTTGCCCAGGTGTCACCATTGGTGACAATAGTGTGATTGGTGCAGGTAGTGTGGTGACTAAAGATGTGCCAGCTAACGTAGTCGCAGCTGGGAACCCATGCCGAGTGATTAAGCCTATCGAGCAATAAGCTTGTCTGAATGGTATGGGCTAGCGACTGAATATTAGACGCGCGAGCTTTACAGTGTAAAACGACAATTTAAGCTTAGTGAAAATAGACATACGTAAGGAATTGTAATGGCTGACCCACATATTAAATCCCCCATGGATGCACTGGATCATGTTACGGTCATCGTATATCGACTTGGCTTTACACTCGCGTTTCCTGTTATTGCACTGCTTCCGTGGAACCTTGATTTCCCGATTGAGAAGCTTGTCTTTTTGAGTGCGGTAATGTGCGCCTCATCGTTGCATGTCTATAGCAAACCGTTTCGTTTATTACTCCAGTTCGCAACTTGGATAGGTATACTTTGTTTTGTGTTTGGTTGGACAGCGATCGGTATAGGCGGCGCTTTTATTACCTTAGGTGGCCTCTGTTATAAAGAGTACTTCTGCTTCAAGGTTCCTGGCTTACAGCTGCAACCTCTGATCCTTATGGGGCTATGGTTTTGCATGATGTTTGATGCCGATGTTGCTGCAAAGATACTCGGCGCAATATCAGCTCTGCTTTTCTTGGTCACGAGTGTTTATAAATGGAGAATGCCACGCTATTTCGATATTGGTGATAAAGCAAAATATGATGTCTAACAAAAGAATTTAAACGATAAGAGAGCCGCACTAATGAGTGCGGCTTAGTTGTTTACTGGGTCTGACATTCGGCTGGAGCGGGTCGGTTTTGTCTCAGAGCAAGTATCGCCTGCGGCAGTAATGACATCACAATCATGCCAATCATCAAGCTGTACTGGAATGGGGTGAATGACTCTCCAAGTAAAACCAAACCAGTGACAATTCCCGCGATTGGGTTAGCGATGCCGCCGAACGTGAAATCAACTACTGACATACGTTGTAGTAGCCACACATACATGCCGTAGCCAAGTGCAGTGTTCAATCCGACCACCCAAAGTAGGCCAGATAAGTTTCTCATCGAGAAGTTGTCTGCGAGCGCTAGGTAAGTAGCTGGTTCTGATATCGCTTGTACAGAGGCTGCGATCGACAGGATTACGCCACCTAAAATCAGCTGCCAAGTCAGTACCGTCCACCAGTGCATACGATCGCCAAGTGACTTGGTAATCGAACTGCCCACTACAATACACATGATTGCGGCGAGCATTGCGCCTAAGCCAATAGGATTTAGGCTGATAGAGCTCGGATCAAACAGCATCCACGCTAGGCCAATGAGTGCAGCCCCACTGACTGCTTGAATAATGCCTGGGCGATGCTTGTTGATCAGCCAGTTATAAAGCATGGCGAACACAGGTACTGAGATCATACCGACACCAGAAATCGCTGAAGGCAGTGTCAACGCCATCACAAAGATCAAACCAAAGAAGGTCGCGATGTTGATCAAACCTAGGGTAAAGAGGATTTGCCAATCGCCCTTTTTCGGTAGGCTTGGTCTAAATGCCAATAGCAGCAGTCCCGCTGGCAGTGCACGAATTGCGCCCAGCAGTAGGGGAGGCCAGTCCGCAAGAGTGTATTGCGTGACAGCATAGGTGGTTCCCCAAAAGAACGCCGGTATCATGGCTAATAAAATATTCATAGCTACTTATCTTTACGTTAAGATACTTTTGTGGTGAATGTACGCCTAAAATCGATGTTTGTAAAGTATCTTTATGTTAAGGTACTTAGAACGACATTTTGTTACTGGAGACAAATTTTCATGGACGCTATTGAAAGAGTAGTTGAGCAGTGGGCTAAGGAAAAGCCAGAGTTAGATACTGAGCCAATGGCCATTATGGGCCGTTTGATGCGTATCGCTAAGTATATGGAGACGGAAGTTGCTCAGTTACACAAGCGTTATGATTTGAAGCTAGGGGAATTTGATGTCCTGGCGACGTTGCGTCGTAGCGGAGAGCCTTTTTGTCTTACCCCATCAGAATTGATTAATTCGATGATGCTGACATCGGGCGCAATGACCAATCGACTCGATAAGCTGGAAAAGAAACAGCTGATTGTCCGTGAACACAGTAAAGAAGATCGCCGCAGTGTGACCGTTCAACTGACTCAAGATGGTTTCATTCTGATCGATAAGATTATTGAAGAGCACGCCGCTGTGCAGGCCAAGCTTGTTAAAGGAATGAACGCAAACCAGAAAAAGCAGATCAATACCTTACTAAAGGGTTGGTTGACTCAATACGAGTAACACGGAATCAAGATTAATAAAACGCCCTCAATTGAGGGCGTTTTTGTTGGTCGGTAGACACTAGGAAGTTACTAACAGAGCGTTTCATCGCAATAGAGCTCAGCATGGTCGATGCCACCAAGCGCGCAGCTCTCATCAATATCAGATAGATCGCCACTTACCCCCACGGCACCCAAGATGTTTTGCTCGGCATCTCGAATCAATAAGCCTCCCGGAACAGGCACCATATTACCGTGTGCGAGAACATTAACAGCAGAGATGAATGCTGGTCGGTTATCGGCATCTTGCGCCAGTTTACGTGAAGAACAGCCAAGTGCGAGTGCTCCCCAAGCTTTGGCGATAGCGATATCTGGGCGCATCATACTGGAACCATCTTGACGTTGGAGAGAGATGAGCTTTCCGCCACTATCAAGGACAGCAACTGTCAGTGGTGCGCTTTTGGTTTTTGAACCCGCTTGAAAGGTGCCGTCAATGACGGACAGTGCTTGTTCTAGAGTTAAACTTCCCATGTTATCTCCTGTTAACGTTTACCCGTCTGGCTCACACGGCGCAAGGCAGTAAGGTATTACTCAGCTCCTTGAAGAAGCTGATAGCTTGGTAAGGTCAGGAAGGTGGCGAACTCTTCTGCGGTAGACAACTCGAAGAAAAGGTCAGCAGTTTGTTCAAAGCGGCCTGCTGCATAACGAGTATCACCCACTTCCTGTTTGATAGTGTCGAGCTCTTGGTATAACCAAGTGTGGAACAGCTCTTTAGTAAAGATTTGGCCATCATCGAGAGCCACATTATGGTGGATCCACTGCCAGATGTTGGCGCGCGAAATTTCTGCGGTAGCGGCGTCTTCCATTAAGCCGTAGATAGGTACGCAGCCGTGACCTTGAATCCAAGCCTCGATGTAGTAAAGCGCGATACGTATGTTCTTACGTACGCCCGCTTCATCACGAGTACCATCACAAGGTTTGAGTAGAATGTCGGCGCTAATTTCATGTGAAGGGCTGACAAAGTCTAATTGGTTTGGCTTGCCATCAAGGTTCTTCTCAAACACCGACATAGCTAAGTCAACCAACGCTGGGTGCGCGATCCAAGTACCATCGTGACCATTGCGAGACTCGCGCTCTTTGTCTTCGATAACTTTGGCGATCACTCGCGACATTTCAGCGGGCTCTTTAGCCGGAATAAATGCCGACATACCACCCATTGCGAGAGCGCCGCGCTGGTGGCAGGTGCGAACTAGCAGTTGGCTGTAGGCATTGAGGAACTCTTTATCCATACTGACCACATGACGGTCAGGCAGAATACGATCGGCATGATTTTTCAACGTTTTAATGTAGCTGAAGATGTAATCCCAACGACCGCAGTTCATCGCGACAATATGATCACGCATGGCGTAAAGCATCTCATCCATTTGGAAAACTGCTGGCAAGGTTTCGATTAGTACGGTCGCTCGGATTGTGCCGCGTTGAACGCCAAAGTAGTCTTCGGTAAACGAGAAAACATCATCCCACCACTGGGACTCTTCCATGCTTTCTAGTTTTGGAATGTAGTAATACACGCCCAACCCCTGCTCAGCGCGGGTCAGGTAGTTGTGATAAAAGTAGAGCGCAAAATCCATCAAACAGCCTGGAATAGGCTTGTTTGCGTACTGAATTGATTGCTCCGGCAGGTGCAGGCCTCGTGGACGGGCAATCAATAGAGCTGGGTCATCACTAAGCTGATAATGTTTGTTTTTCGCTTGGTCGTGATAACTGATGGTTCTTGCATTGGCATCGCGCAGGTTGATCTGTCCCTCAACCATATTCTCCCAAGTCGGAGAAGAGGCATCTTCGAAACAGCACATAAATACTTTCGCGCCAGAGTTAAGCGCATTGATCACCATTTTACGGTCAACAGGACCGGTGATCTCTACGCGGCGATCCAGTAACTCAGTTGGTGGTGTTGCTACTTTCCAGCTTTTGTTGTCACGAATCGCTTGGGTATCAGAGCGAAAGTTAGGTAATTCACCCGCATCATAGCGTTGTTGTTGTTCTTTGCGGGCTTGTAGTAGGGCATCTCTACGCGGGGCAAACTTCTCGACCAGTTTGGTTAGGAAAGAGAGTGCCTCTTTAGATAGGATGGTTTGGTATTTTGGGTTGTCCATATTACCGACTACGCGCAGACAAGCAGTTTCTTCTTTTTCTGCTACATCGTTCAGACTCATTGTTCGTCTCCTTTAAACAATACCGAATGATTTTGTGTACAAAATCTACCTTTCGCGAATACTTATATTTCAATTTATGTAAACAATCAAAGGGTATTTAACATTTATTTTTCATTTGTTCTTCTGGGAAATTATTTTTACGTGAAGATATTTTATGTAAAGCAATGATTTCTAGGGTTTTCAGGGTTAGTGATCACTTAGAGTAACTATTCGATGTTGAAAAAATGTTGCATTTAGGGGTTGCCAAATTCTGAATATAATTCATAGTACACAAAGTATCTTTGAATTGTATACAATCGAAATGGAGGTTCACATGGCAAAGATGAAGGCAATTGAAGCAGCGGTAGAAGTGTTGAAAAAGGAAGGTGTAGACATTGCCTTCGGCGTCCCTGGCGCAGCCATTAACCCTATGTACGCAGCAATGAAAAAGCTTGGTGGTATTGATCATGTATTGGCGCGTCACGTTGAAGGTGCGTCGCACATGGCGGAAGGTTACACCCGTACAAATCAAGACAATATTGGTGTTTGTATCGGTACATCGGGCCCTGCAGGTACCGATATGATCACGGGTTTGTACTCAGCGTCGGCTGACTCAATTCCAATCTTATGTATTACCGGTCAGGCGCCGCGCGCTCGTTTACATAAAGAAGATTTCCAAGCGGTAGACATTGAATCTATTGCTAAGCCTGTCACTAAGTGGGCAACAACTGTTCTAGAACCCGCTCAGGTACCACGCGCATTCCAGCAAGCGTTTCATTTGATGCGCTCAGGTCGCCCTGGCCCTGTACTTATCGACCTTCCGCTTGATGTTCAGCTAACGGAAATCGAGTTTGATATCGATACCTATGAACCACTAGAAGCGTATCAACCAAAAGCGACTCGCGCTCAAGTTGAGAAAGCGCTGGAAATGATGTGTGAGTCAGCCAACCCACTGATTGTTTCAGGTGGTGGTGTCATTAACGCTGGCGCTGAAGAGCTGCTGCAACAGTTCGCTGAAATCACGGGCGTACCTGTTGTACCGACTTTGATGGGGTGGGGTTCTATCGCGGATGATCACGAACTGATGGCAGGTATGGTTGGTCTGCAAACGTCGCATCGTTACGGTAATGCGACCATGTTGGAGTCTGACTTCGTATTTGGTATTGGTAACCGCTGGGCGAACCGTCATACCGGTTCACTGGATGTGTACACCAAAGGGCGTAAGTTTGTTCACGTTGATATTGAACCAACGCAAATTGGTCGCGTGTTCTGTCCTGATTTAGGCATCGTGTCTGATGCTAAAGCAGCACTAGAGCTATTAGTCGAAGTGGCGCGTGAATGGCGTGACGCCGGCAAGCTACCAAACCGTAGCGCGTGGGTAGGTGAATGTCAGCAGCGTAAAGCAACCATGCTACGTAAAACGCATTACACAGATGCACCAATCAAACCAATGCGTGTTTATGAAGAGATGAACAAAGCGTTCGATCGCGATACGTGTTATGTCAGCACCATCGGTCTATCACAGATTGCCGCTGCGCAATTCCTACATGTCTACAAGCCTCGTCACTGGATTAACTGTGGTCAAGCAGGTCCATTAGGTTGGACGACACCTGCTGCACTTGGTGTGCGTGCCGCAGATCCTAATCGTGACATCGTAGCAATTTCAGGTGACTACGACTTCCAGTTCATGATTGAAGAGCTAGCGGTCGGTGCGCAGTTCAACCTGCCTTACATCCACGTATTGGTGAACAACTCTTACCTAGGTCTGATTCGTCAAGCGCAGCGTCAGTTCGATATTGATTACTGTGTTCAACTGGCATTTGAAAACCAAAACGCCCCAGAGCTAAACGGCTACGGTGTTGACCACGTAACGGTTGTTGAAGGCTTAGGTTGTAAAGCGATTCGTGTCACTGACCCTGAGCAGATGCAAGCGGCGTTTGCAGAGGCGAAAGAGCTGATGAACAAGCACAAAGTACCAGTAGTAGTTGAAGTGATTCTTGAACGTGTAACCAACATTGCAATGGGTGTTGAAATTAACGCAATCAATGAATTTGAAGCATTGACTGAACACGCAGATGACGCGCCAACCGCACTGATTCATCGTAGCTAATTAGAAATTAAAGGAAATCACAATGGCAAAGTTTGCAGCAAATTTATCCATGTTATTTACCGAACTGGAATTTGAAGAACGCTTTGAAGCCGCAGCAAAAGCGGGCTTTCAAGGTGTGGAGTACCTGTTCCCTTATGCGCTGGATGCAAAGCAAATTAAGGAGAAGCTAGATGAAAACCAACTTACCCAAGTACTGTTCAACCTTCCGGCCGGGGATTGGGAAGCGGGCGAGCGCGGAATCGCTGTGGACCCAAAGCGAATTGAAGAGTTCCAAGCAGGGGTCGTCAAGGCGATTGAATACGCCAAAGTATTGGGTAATACCCAAATCAACTGCCTCGCAGGGATCGTTCCACAAGGGGTGAGTGAGCATGATGCCCACGCTGCGTTCGTCATCAACTTACGTTATGCCGCACAAGCGTTGCAAGAAGCGGGTATTCGCTTGGTGATTGAAGCGATCAACACCCGTGATATTCCGGGTTTTTTCCTCAATACCACAGAGCAAGCCAAAGCAGTGATTAATGAAGTCGGCAGCGATAACTTGTTTATCCAGTATGACATCTATCACATGCAGATCATGGAGGGGGACCTTACCCCAACCATGACGGCAAATATCGACCAAATTGCGCACGTTCAATTGGCCGACAACCCAGGTCGTCATGAGCCGGGTACGGGTGAAATCAATTACCCGTTTGTTCTAAAGCATTTAGATGACCTTGGTTATCAGGGCTGGGTGGGCTGTGAATACAAGCCAAAAACCACCACGACTGAAGGTCTAGATTGGATCAACCTATACCGCTAATGCGGTGAATGCCCATCGACAGAGGTGGGCAAACGTTACGGAGAACAGATTATGAAAATTGCATTTATTGGTACAGGTATCATGGGCCGCCCAATGGCCGCTAATCTACAAAAAGCAGGCTATGAACTGGTGCTGTCTGACCACTTTAACCCAGCGCCACAAGATCTTGTTGCTGCCGGTGCTCAGGTGGTGAATTCTGCTCAAGCTGCAACAGAAGCGGCGGATGTAGTTATTTTAATGGTACCAAACACGCCACAAGTTGAAGATGTGTTATTTGGTGACAACGGTGTCGAAGCGGGCCTGGCATCAGGTGGTGCGCAAGGCAAACTGATTATCGACATGAGCTCTATCTCACCAATGGCAACCAAAGCGATTGCAGCTCGCGTTAATGAAAGCGGCGCACAGTACCTTGATGCACCGGTATCTGGTGGTGAAGTTGGTGCGATCAATGCGGCACTAAGCATCATGGTTGGTGGTTCACAACAAGCATTCGATAAGGCTCGTCCACTGTTCGAGGTGATGGGGAAAAACATCACACTAGTGGGTGAAAACGGTGCGGGTCAGACGTGTAAAGTCGCTAACCAAATCATCGTAGCGCTAAACATCGAAGCGGTATCGGAAGCATTAGTCTTTGCTTCGAAAGCAGGTGCTGATCCAGCACGTGTTCGTCAGGCGCTATTGGGTGGCTTTGCAAGCTCTAAGATTCTAGAAGTACACGGCGAGCGTATGATTGAAGGAACGTTTGATCCTGGCTTTAGAATCTCTCTTCACCAGAAGGACCTTGATTTGGCCCTAACTGGCGCCAAAGAGCTCGAAGTCGCACTACCAAACACGCAAACGGCACAAGAGCTGTTTGAAGATTGTGCAGCGCTAGGTGGCCAAGATTGGGATCACTCTGCGCTTATCAAAGCAATCGAGAAGCGTTCAAACCACTCAATACGAGACTAAGGTTTGGGCGCTGAAATTAACTGTTGAGGTTAGTTTCCGTCTGGGGTGGTTAGGACTCCTCTCCCTACCACCTCAATAACTGTATCAATCATAGTGACTCCACTGTAGGAATGTTCGTTAGGTTGATATCAAATCGCGTAGTTTTTCGTCTCCTTTTGTACGCGTTCCCGTTGTAAGACAATAGGTAGGGGTATCCTCGGGCTCCGTCTTAGCAGGCACCTAGCGGGCTTACTTCGGGATTTTTTCTTCGTTACTCTAAGCCATACCCTGTTGGCGCAATAAAACGCTTGGGCAGGTGTGCTATGTTAACCCTAGTGAAGAGTAGGGCTCCGAGAAATAAAAGAGATGCAGTTAAATACATTAATCGCAAGACAGATCGTTGAGCGTGCGACAAAGATAATCCAGTTTCCCGTCAACGTGATGGATGAAAATGGACAGATAATTGGTTCAAGCGACCCCACTCGTTTACATCGCACTCATGAAGGGGCATTGCTAGCGATTCATGATAACCGCACGGTTGAAATTAACCATACGGTTGCGAGTACTTTGATTGGGGTAAAAGAAGGTATTAACTTACCAATTTTGCATCAAGATACCGTCATTGGTGTGGTCGGTATTTCTGGCAAACCAGAAGATGTTAGGCGTTACGGTGAACTTGTTAAGATGACGGCTGAATTGATTGTCGAGCAAGCTGATTTAATGGCTCAAATTCAGTGGAACAAACGTCATAGGGAAGAGTTACTGCTTCAGCTAATACAGGGCTCTACATTAAATGAGACCCAGCTATTGTCGATTGCCGAGCGATTGGATTTGGATTTAGCTCAGCCAAGAATTGCTGCTACAGTCAAGGTTATACCTAAACAGGGTCAACCTTTGACCTTAGAGCAATTACAAAAGTTGGTGCACTTATTGGAATACCCTGAGCGAGACAACATCGTTGGTATTGTTTCGGTTTCTCAGAACGAAGTTGTGGTCCTCAAGCCTGTGACTTTAATTGACAATACTTGGAGCAAAACCGAAGAGAGAAAGCGGGTCAAACGCTTGTTTAACCGGATCGCTCAAGAGGCCGACTTCAGCGTCAAAATAGCCATGGGTGAGTACTTCCCAGGTCTTGCTGGATTATCGCGCTCCTATGAAACGGCTAAAGCGACCTTAGCTTGTAGTGATGAAACGAAAGAGGCGATTTTGTTTTATCAGGAACATAAGCTATCTGTTTTGATTGATAACTTAAAACAAGATGAATGGCGACGAAAGCAAATAAGCCATCCTATTGAGGTTTTGCAGCAGCATGACAGTAAAGGTGTTTTGGTTAAGACATTAATAGAATTTTTTGCTCAGGATTGCGATCTAGCTCAAACTTGTGCGGCACTCCATATTCATCGTAATACGTTGCGTTACCGTATTGATAAAATTGAAGAAGTTACAGCATTAAAAATCAATAAGTTAGATCATAAAGTTCAACTGTATTTAGCCCTCAAATGTGTGTGATTATTTGATGGTTTTGTGCAAGTGCACAAACCAATCTATTTAAAAAAACAATAAATCTGTCATTTTGCATAAAGAATTTATTTGTCTCTGCTCTTACTCTTCAGGCAGTTCACAGAATAATCGGAAATAACAACAAAATGATAGAAGTCACTACCCTTGGTGCGTTGACCGCTTTGGTCGTCGCTATTGCCCTTATTTTGAAAAAAGTGCCACCTGCCTATGGCATGATCATTGGTGCCTTAATTGGTGGTGTCGTCGGTGGGGTGTCATTGACTGACACGGTTGCGCTGATGATTGGCGGTGCGCAAGGCATCGTAACAGCGGTACTACGAATCTTGGCTGCTGGTGTATTGGCGGGTGTCCTGATTGAGTCGGGTGCGGCAACTTCGATTGCCGAAACCATAGTGAAAAAAGTGGGTGAAACACGCGCGCTTCTCGCACTCGCTATCGCGACGATGATTTTGACTGCAGTTGGTGTGTTTGTCGACGTTGCAGTAATCACGGTAGCGCCAATCGCTTTGGCCATTGCGCGTCGTGCTGATATCTCTAAAACCGCGATCTTGCTTGCCATGGTTGGTGGCGGTAAAGCTGGTAACGTGATGTCACCAAACCCAAATGCGATTGCAGCGGCTGATGCGTTTAACGTTCCGCTAACGTCAGTGATGGCTGCGGGTGTTATCCCAGGTTTATGTGGTCTGGCTCTGGCTTACTTTCTTGCTAAGAAGCTAGTGAACAAAGGTACAAAGGTGGATGCATGTGAAGTGGTTGAAGTGGATCATTCACGCTTACCGTCATTCAATGCCGCTATTGTTGCGCCGTTAGTAGCGATTGCATTGCTTTCGCTGCGTCCAATCGCGGGCATTAACGTTGACCCGCTGATCGCCCTTCCTTTAGGTGGCTTAATTGGTGCGGTGGTAATGGGGCGTTTTGCTGACACTAATCACTTTGCTGTTGCAGGTCTTAGCCGCATGGCTCCGGTCGCTGTGATGTTACTTGGTACAGGAACTTTAGCAGGCATTATTGCCAACTCAGGTCTTAAAGATGGATTGATTGATGTCTTGACCGCATCTGGCTTGCCGTCATTCTTACTAGCACCAATTTCAGGTGCAATGATGTCTTTAGCTACTGCGTCTACAACAGCCGGTACCGCGGTCGCATCAAGCGTATTTAGCGGCACAATCTTAGGGCTTGGTGTGCCAGCATTAGCCGGCGCAGCAATGATTCATTCGGGTGCTACGGTTCTGGACCATATGCCACATGGTAGCTTCTTCCACGCAACAGGTGGTGCAGTGCATATGGATATTCGCGAACGTTTGAAGTTGATTCCATATGAGTCAGCGGTTGGTCTAATGATCGCCTTTGTCTCTACCATGATGTTCGGCGTGTTTGGTTTATTTGTTTAAGGATTCAAGATGAAAATTGTAATTGCTCCAGATTCTTACAAAGAAAGTTTAACCGCTATGGAAGTGGCCACTGCGATTGAAAGTGGTTTTAAAGAAATCATGCCGGACGCAGAGTACATTAAACTGCCAATGGCTGATGGTGGTGAAGGTACGGTGCAATCGTTAGTTGATGCCACCGGTGGCAGTATAGTGACAGCCACAGTCACTGGACCCTTAGGTCAGCCCGTTGAAGGTTTCTATGGTTTATTAGGTGATAGCTCTACCGCTGTGATTGAGATGGCCGCCGCTTCGGGTTTACACCTTGTTGAACCCGCTAAGCGTAACCCTTTGCTGACGACTACTTATGGCACTGGTGAACTGATTAAAGCCGCGCTTGATGCGGGAGTGAAACACATCATTGTTGGTATTGGTGGTAGTGCGACCAATGACGGTGGTATTGGTATGGCACAGGCCTTAGGGGCGCGTTTGCAAGACGCTAACGGTGTAGATTTAGCCTATGGTGGTGGTGCGCTTGAAAAGTTGGCAAGCATCGACCTGTCAGGTTTAGATCCTCGTCTAGCGAGTATTCAGCTAGAGGTCGCGTGTGATGTAGACAACCCATTGTGCGGGTCGAAAGGTGCTTCACATGTGTTTGGTCCGCAAAAAGGGGCAACACCTGAAATGGTTGAGCAGCTAGATGCCAACTTAGCGCACTATGCTGGCGTGATTCGTCAAACTAACGGTAATGATGTCATTGACCAAGCTGGTGCAGGTGCGGCAGGTGGTCTTGGCGCTGCACTATTAGGTCTGTTCGATGCAACGCTTCGCCCAGGTATCAGCATCGTGATGGATGCTGTTAACCTTGCTGAAGTGGTCAAAGATGCCGACTTGGTGATCACCGGTGAAGGCCGCATAGATAGCCAAACTATTCATGGCAAAACACCGATTGGTGTGGCGCGTACGGCGAAGCTATATAACCTTCCAGTAATTGGCATTGCGGGAAGTACAGCGCAAGATTGCCGAGTGGTGCATGACCACGGATTAGATGCTGTCTACAGTGTGGTGCTCGGTGCAACCGACTTGCCAACCGCACTGAAGGAAGCGGCGTTTAATGTTGAGATGACGTCACGCAATGTCGCTGCAGCCTTGGCGATGACCTTTAAATAATCTTTCTTTTTACAGTGTAAACGGCCGCTATCTAGCGGCCGTTTTTGTATTGGTTGACCAAAAAACGTTTACTAGAGCACGGTTAAAACGACCTCATTGCTATTATCCCCCTATACTGTGTTATCTCGTGATATCACGTTATTGCCTCCAGAAGAAATTAAAGCGATGGAAGTTTGGATTACGATAGTAAAAGGTCAATTAGTGTTTGAATATTAATGGTTTTCAAAATTAAAATTAGCCTTATTTGCTAGTATGCACCACTACTTATGTGCTCAATTTTATATTTGATTTTTATTAAGTAGGGCATTACTTGCTCTTGAATAGAAGATGGATGACTTAGTTGTCGCTATGTTTTTCTAGCTGGCTAATATTTCGTCGACAGGGTCACATTTGATGAACTAAAAGATGATTAAATATATAACTTATGATTATCTTATACTGGTTACCGTGGCATTTTATTATCAACAAGGAGGTAGCATGAAAACATATAATAGTTCTAGTGTTTGGTTTACCCTTGATTATAAAATCGCACTGTTCTTCCCTCATTAAGTCATAGCTTTGCACGTCCTGTGCGCACTACCCATTGCATTTGCGTTTTTGCTTCACCTTTCTAAACTCAACTATAGGTGCGGAGTTGACGATCAAATTCATGGGGTCATTTTCCAGTTAAATTATAATTTTTGGTTTAAATATCCAAGATTTTGTTTTTCCTGGAAATAATAAAATCAATCTTTACTGAAATAATTATTTAGTGGAGAGGGATAGCTATACTTATAATTAGGAAAACCATCATGGAAAATTTCAAACACCTTCCAGAACCATTTCGTATTCGTGTTATCGAACCAGTAAAACGTACCACGAGAGAATATCGTGAGCAGGCAATATTAAAAGCAGGAATGAACCCGTTTCTTCTTAATAGTGAAGATGTGTTTATTGATCTTCTCACTGACAGCGGCACTGGCGCGATTACTCAGGAAATGCAAGCGGCAATGTTGAGAGGCGATGAGGCGTACAGTGGCAGTCGCAGTTACTTTGCTTTGGCTGATGCGGTTAGTGATATCTTTGGTTACCAGCATACCATTCCAACTCACCAAGGTCGTGGTGCTGAGCAAATCTATATTCCAGTGCTGATTAAAAAGCGTGAAAAAGAGAAAGGGCTTGATCGCAATAAAATGGTTGCACTGTCTAACTACTTCTTTGATACCACGCAGGGACATACGCAAATTAACTGTTGTGTCGCTAAAAATGTTTATACAGAAGAGGCGTTTGATACTGCAGTGAGTGCCGACTTCAAAGGTAACTTTGACCTAGAAAAACTGGAGCACGCAATACTAGAAGCCGGGGCTCAAAATATACCTTATATCGTTAGTACTATTACATGTAACTCTTCTGGTGGACAGCCGGTCTCGATTGCTAACTTGAAAGCTGTGTATGACATTGCACAGCGTTACCAGATACCGGTGATCATGGATTCGGCCCGCTTTGCGGAAAATGCTTACTTTATTCAACAGCGCGAGCCGGGCTATCAAGATTGGAGTATCGAGCAGATTACTCGTGAAAGCTACAAGTATGCGGACGCATTAGCTATGTCGGCAAAAAAAGACGCCATGGTGCAAATGGGGGGCTTATTGTGCTTTAAAGATGACACATTGCTCGATGTTTACAACGAGTGTCGCACGCTGTGTGTTGTCCAAGAAGGTTTCCCGACTTACGGAGGCTTGGAAGGCGGCGCAATGGAGCGTTTGGCCGTTGGCTTATACGATGGTATGCGCCAAGAATGGCTAGCCTATCGTATTAGCCAGGTGAAATACCTTGTGGAAGGCTTAGAAGCGATCGGTGTGGTTTGTCAGCAAGCGGGTGGTCACGCGGCGTTTGTTGATGCGGGTAAATTGCTTCCTCATATTCCATCACACCAATTCCCAGCACATGCATTGGCTTGTGAGCTATATAAAGTGGCCGGCATACGCGCGGTAGAGATTGGCTCGCTATTACTTGGTCGCGATCCTGCAACGGGTGAGCAAATGCCTTGTCCTGCTGAGTTAATGCGTTTAACTATCCCACGTGCAACCTACACACAAACGCACATGGACTTCATCATTGAAGCCTTTGAGCAAGTAAAAGCAAATGCTGAAAACGTCAAAGGGCTCGACTTTGTTTATGAGCCGGAAGTGCTTCGCCACTTCACTGCACGTTTAAAAGAAGTTGATAGTAAGTAAACGTCCCAAACGCAGCTCCTCACGAGCTGCGTTTTTTATCTCTTTCATTGGGTGAACCACTATTACCCAGTGGACAGAGAGACGCTTCACTCGACGTTAGAACATTACGGTTTAAGTGATAAAGTGCTCATTCCTCAAGGTGGTGAAATTATAAAATCGTAAAGATTTGACCAGAGTGATTGATAGAACTTGTCTTCGATAACATAATGTTTACACTGGAATAGCGTAAACATTTATAAAGGATGAAGAATGACTCGCATTAGGCAGAAGAATCAACAATTGATTATTGAAGTCGCCAGTGAACAGTTTGCGTTGCAAGGATACGCTGCAACTAAGATGATTGATATCGCAAAAGCGGCTGACATTGCCAAAGCGAACGTGTTCTATTACTTCAGTTCCAAAGACAAGCTTTACTACGCGGTATTACAAACCGTGACACAGCCCTTGCTAGAAGCGTCTCGCCCGATTGAAGAACTCACCGACCCGGTTGAAGCGCTCAGCCAATATATCCAAGCCAAACTGCGAATTTCTCAAGAGCATCCATACGCCTCAAAAGTATTTGCCAATGAAGTGATGTCAGGGGCAAAAGTGTTGCCGGAAGATATTGCTCAAGAATTGTTTAACCAAGCACAAATGATCATCGATAAATTTGCTACATGGTCGCAGCAAGGTTTGATGGACGATGTTCCCCCTCATCACTTGATGTTTAGCATCTGGGCAGCAACACAAACCTATGCGGATTTTGGTTGGCAGATTTGTAATGTGATGCAAAAAGAGCAGCTCGATGATACTGACTATCATCAAGCGGCTCAGTTTCTCTCTCAGTTAATTATCAAAGGGTGTGGTGTAAAAAGCCTTCGTTAGAAGCTAGGTAGACTTTCTGTTACTTAATCGCGGTACAAAAGCTGACATCGGCGTGCTGAGTTTGCGGATCGTAGCTATGATAGAGCTCAAAGCATGGGCGATCATCGTTTTCAACACCAGTTTCAATCACCTTGCTCATCAAATCATCCCACGCTTTGGCATATTGGTTATGTTCGGTGATGTTTTGACGCATGACCGCATATTGCCCACCAGGAAAATCTTGCAGTTCAATCCCGCTTGGCACTTGTGTATCTGCTGGGACCATCAAACAGATATCGGTGCGACATTTGTCATTGGGTGTGACTTCTGGGTTGTCGTGATAGATAAAGATGCAGGTATTACCCGCCAAGTTTTTCATTCCAGCCCATTGATACAAACGGTTTGAGGGGGCTTCATAACCTTCACCATAAGGGCCTGTGACTCTGACGTAGGCGAGTTTAGTTGCGTCAAATTGTTGCATTTCCATTGTCTTTCTCCATGTCGTTGGTTCAGGGCCAGTATATGGAGTTGTCATCTCGCTTTCGTTTCCAATCTTGCGCAAGGTGTGTCCAATCTTGCTGTTTTGTGCCAGCGTTGAAAACTCTTGATAGTTTTTACAATCACGAAAAGCGGTCGGGGTAACACCGTAATGTTGTTTGAACGCCTTGGCTAAACTTTGAGAAGAAGAAAAACCAAACTCTAACGCAATGTTGAGGACGGGCTGTTTGGTTTTGAATAATTCATCGGCTGCTGCTGCGAGTCTTAAACGGCGAATGAAGTCGGCCAATGTTTCTCCTTGCACTGCTTTAAATGTGCGATGAAAGTGATAGGGAGAAAGGTTCGCTAATGCAGCCACTTCGGGTAGGTTGAGAGGTTGATTATAGTTTTGTTCGAGGTAACGGATGACCGGAATCAACCGCTTTTTATAGTCTACACCCATTTATGTTCTCTTTATTCCCTGAATTATCATCTCAGGCTAACCGATTGAGGCAGAGTTTAAAACCTGGGCGTAAAAAGATGAGTTGGTTTTGGCGTTCTAATTGTATAACGATAACGAAAAGGCCGCGAACTCTCGGCCTTTTTTGTCGATGTGCTCTTATTTAGAGTCCTTTCGAATATTGGGCATTGGTCGTTGGTTGAATTACTGAATGAAGTGACTGACTATTCTCTTCATTGTGGTTATCAAGCAGGGTTAAGAATGCCTGAATCAGATCTGATTTCTCTATGTTCACTTGCGTTTCAGTCTGAATGTCTCGCAAGTCGATCAAAATGTCACTGAATAGGTTCGGCAGTTGCTCTAACACCTCTAAGTTCAAGACGTTGTGCTCGCTGTAAATCGCGTTGTGACTGCCTTTATGTTTCTGGATGACATAAGGGTTGTCTTTCAAGTTGATGATTGATGTGCGTTTCTCACAGCGCTTCAAGCAGCCTTTGTTTACTTTAATCTTGCGGCAGCCTTCCGTTTGTTGGAACAAACATTGGCGGCTTGTCAGTAGCGTATTCGGGTGATAAATACTGTAGAACAGCTGCATCTTGTCACTGCGCTTAATGTGGCGCATCTGCTTCATGTTGAGCTCATTAGAAATAAACGCACCGGCACAAGCGAACTCTTGTTCAAGGCAAGCAAGAGCATAAGAGTTGGTGATGTTCATTTGTGGACCGGCAACCCAGGGAAGTCCAAGCTCTTTGGCAATGATGCCAACGCCAGAGTTGTTGGTTACCATTTGCTTTGGCCTAACCGCCTGCAAAAATCGTTTTGCGGCCGCAAAGTCATCACCAATCAAAATAGCAGGGAACCATGGCATAAGGTCGGGGTTGGCACTGAACAGTTCAATCAGGTTATCGCACTCTGCTGCTAGGCCCATCGGGAGCTGGTAATAGAAATTTGCATCAGAGCAGTTGATCAAGCCTAAGTCATCTGCTGATGAGAGTAACACCGACAGTGTCGCTGTATCGACAGGTTCAGCTTGCGGCAGAGCTTTCAATTGAGGAACATCAATCGCCCCTTTTAGGCTCGCACTATTGTCTTTGGCTGGCGTGAGAACCATTGCATCGGTCTTTGAAGCTACTGTTTCAATAATGGCAGTTTTGTCATCGTAGAGCTTCTTCTTCACCTGCTGAACTTGCTCAGTGCTGGTGCATTGATACACCTTAGAGAAGTGCTTAACGGCGTGATCGCGAGGGTTATCGATGTACATCGCTTTACCAAACTCACCCTGCAAGAACGCATTGGAGAAATCACGGTTAAACACGGTATAAAGCTCAGTGGTATCATTCGACAACTCGACACCATCGCAGAAGCGATCTATTTGCTTACGCCAGTTATCAACAACAGTGTAGACGTAGTGAGACTTCTTAATTCGACCTTCGACTTTCAATGAGTAAACGCCCGCATCGACTAACGCCTCGAGATCGCCAAATGCCGAGTTATCTTTCATATTTAGCGGGTAGCTATTGCCTGTTTTGGTCGTTTCATACTGCTCACGACAAGGCTGACTGCAGCGGCCACGGTTACCGGATGCGCCATTACGAGCTGAGCTGATGTAGCAAATACCCGAGAAACCAATACAGTAAGAGCCGTGAACAAACACTTCCATTAACACATCGTGCTGCTTGCCGAATTGAGCAAGGTGCTTGATTTCATTGATGTTCAACTCACGAGAGAGATTAACGCGGCTGGCTGTTAGCTGGTTGAGAAACAGGATCTGGCCTTCGTTGTGAGTATTGAGCTGAGTAGAGGCATGAACATCCAGATCAGGAAAGTAGTTTTTCAAGATGTACGCTAAGCCAAGGTCTTGCACGATGACACCATCAATGGCTGTGGTGTTAAGTTGGCTAAGTAATCGCACGATGGCAGGAATTTCACTTTCTAGAATCAACACGTTTAAGGTAAGGAAGATTTTACAGTCGTGCTGATGTGCCAGTGCGAGAACGCCATTTAAGTTATCTAAGGTGAGGTTGGTTGCTCGGTTGCGGGCATTGAATCGATCTAAGCCACAATAGATAGCATCGGCACCCGCTGCAATCGCTGCTTTAATAGAATCTAAATCACCACCTGGAGCCAATAACTCAAATTGATCACGTGTCACTGCTGTTCTCTTACTCAAATTAGGAATGAGCACGTATTCTACGGGGTTCAAAAGTGTGATCTAGTTCTAGTTAACCTTTTATTAATCTGAGTCAATAAGAATTTGTCGATGCTCATAACTACTTGCAATATCTTCTAATTGCTTTAGTGTTATACCTATGTATAACACTAAAGCGAATCGATGAGGGCGACACCATGACAGAATGGAATGATAACCAGCCTATCTTTCGCCAATTAGCAGACCGAATAACAGAGCAGATTTTGCAAGGAATTTGGTGTGAAGGTGAAGCGCTTCCGTCAGTGAGAAGTGTGGCTGCCGATCTGAAAATTAATCATCTAACGGTGATGAAAGGTTATCAGTTACTGGTTGATGAAGGCTTAGTCGAGAAAAAACGTGGGCAAGGAATGTTTGTTGCTGATGGTGCCATAGGTCAACTTAAGAGTAACCAACGACAAGACTTTATTGAGCAGCAAATCCCTTCCATTGCGAGCAAACTGAAGCAGTTAGATATCCCACTAGACGAATTTATTAATCAGCTTAAACAGCATGCTGAGGACAAATCATGAGTGTATTAGTTAAAGCGACTCAAGTGTCAAAGCAGTACTCTGGCCAAGCGAAAGGGCAGGGTGAGGCACTAAAAAACATTAACCTAGAACTAAAAGCAGGCCAGGTGCTTGGTTTACTTGGTCACAATGGTGCAGGTAAATCTACCCTAATTAAAAGCCTGTTGGGCGCCCATGATTATCAAGGTGATATTCAAGTGCTCGGTATGGAGCCAGTGAGGGAAAGAGCCAAAGTGATGGCGCACCTCTCTTATATTTCAGATGTCAACGTGTTGCCTGATTGGATGAAGGTCAATCAACTGCTACGTTATACCGACGGGGTACACCCAAGCTTCGATATTGAGAAAGCATACCGTGTGCTTGAGAAAACCAATATCAAACTGAACAGCAAAATTAAGTATTTATCGAAAGGGATGAAGGTGCAGCTTCATTTGGCTTTGGTTATTTCAACAGACACCAAGGTGCTGATTTTAGATGAACCTACACTGGGTCTAGATTTGGTTTATCGCGACACGTTTTATCGCCATTTGCTTGAGTGGTTCCACGATGGTGAACGAGCCTTAATTATCGCTAGCCACGAAGTGTCAGAAATTGAGCACCTGCTGACTGATGTGCTTATCTTGAAGCAAGGTAAATCGTTACTGCAATCTTCGATGAGTGAGATTGAAAACGAATATGTCATCGTCGAAACTTGCGACTCACAAGCAGAGAAAGTCCAACACCTCAATCCGCTATCCAGCGAAAAAGCACTGGGCAGCACGCGTTGGTTATTGCGTGCAGAGCAGGTGGAACAACTGGATGATGTCGAGCGAATTTACAATGTAAAACTTGCTGATCTGTTCTTAGCCTTACAAAAAGGAGCAGCGTAATGAATGCCAATATCTACATGTTAGAGAAAGAGTGGTTAGAGCATAAGATGGTCACTCGAGTGCCACTGGCGCTGCTTATCTGCGGTGTGGTGTTTCTGTTTAGTATCATCATGAATACGTCAATTCAAAGTAATGTGACTTACGAGCTGACCTACAGTGACGGTTTTGAATCGAACTTCGCGTTGGGCAAGCAGCTAAGTCACTTGGTGTTTGGTTTTGCCGGAATCCTGTCTTTGATTCTTACGGGGCTCTACTTTCCGAAGACTTTGCGCAAAGAGCGCCAAGAAGGCAGTTTGATGTTTTGGCGCAGTATGCCAGTGAGCGATATTCAGATTCATTTGGTTAAGCTGTGCTTTGGTTTGTTGGCAATTCCAGTGATCTGCTCAATTTTGGTGCTCAGTGCTGATTTTCTTATGTGGGTGATTAACTCGGTTGTAGGGGATAAGTTTCCGCTATTCGCTACGGGAGAGTCAGTATTGTATGTGCTTACTAACTGGCTAGAGTTTATTGGACGTATGTGGTTGATTGGCCTAGCGTTGATCCCAATGGCGACGCTATCACTCGCGATCTCGCAGAAAGTGAACTCGCCGTTATTGGTGATGTTAGTTGCTTTGTTTGTGATTCAACTAGTATCTAAGTCACTGCTAGGCGCACATGGTGTAGGCCACTTTATTGAAGCGATTTCTATCTTGCCGTTCGAGTTACTAACAGCAGAGAACCCGCTCAGTGCGTTTGCCAATATGGGTATATTCAACCTATTGACATACGCATTACTGGGCGCGCTAGGTTTAGTGATCAGCTTAAGGTTTGCTAAATACGCAGACTAACGTTTGTGACTTGTGAAAATAAGAAAAGCCACCTTTAAACTCGGTGGTTTTTTGTTTTAACAGCTCAAATCATCGTAAAAGAGAAATACGACTTTAATCGTTCGTGACTGTTTTAATGTAATCACTTGGGGTCAGGCCAAATTTACCCTTAAAGCGCTGACTAAAACGTCCTTCAGACTGATAGCCACACAGTTGCGATAGCAGTGCGACATTAGTGTGGCCATTTTGCATTAAGTACAAGGCATGATTTAAACGTACTTCTGCTAATACTTCCCGGTATTGAGTCCCTTCTTGTTTGAGCCTTCTTATCAGCGTGGCTCGGCTCATGGCAAAACGCTCGGCTACCTTCTCTAGTGGGTGATCTTCGCTAGGTGCGTAGGCAAGATAACGGCTGACTTTTTGGCTAAAGGCCGCGTTTGAATTGGCAAAAAGATGATGTAATACCCCGCGCTCGGCTAATTGTTGATAGAGACCTTGTACCCAGTAGGATTGCGTCTCTTTGCTCATGCTTTGTTGGTCAAATGAGAACAGCGCATTAAGCGTATCTTGCGTTGCTTTATCGCTGGCCAGCAGTGGACTTAGCTCTTTAGCCTCATTATTTCTGCTTAACTCAAGCATTGAATCACTTGGTGAGTAATGAAAACTGTACACGCGGGAAAGAAAGCGTCCTTTCTGTGGCAGGTTTTCGAAGCTCAATGATGCTGAAGCTTCGCAAAGTAACAGTTCTGATTGGGAAAGCTCCAACGCTGAACCTTTCCAAAAAAGACGTTTACTGCCAGTAATGATCTGAATGATACTCGGGGAATGAATCCTCACGTTTCTGAGCTTTTGCAGTTGCTCGGCGCGAAATATCGTCACCTGATATGGATGGTTCATCATTTCTCCTTGCTGATTCAATTTAACGAGTATACGTCGCGGTTAGTTTGGCTTTGTCTAGCGCCAAGCTGTTCAATGTAAAGCCTACTACTGCAGCTGGCGTATCTTTAGTGAGTTCGAGTTTGTCAGCCGGTAACGCCCACACAGTAAATTGGTAACGGTGCATACCATCGGCTTCAGGAGGACAAGCGCCACCAAAGCCAACGCTGCCGTAGTCAATACGTGACTCCATTCCACCTAGCTTTTCAATGTTCACACTACGTGGTAGCTCACTTACGCTTGCGGGAATATTGAATGCGACCCAGTGCCAGAAGCCGCTGCCAGTTGGTGCATCAGGGTCATAAGCTGTGATGGCAAAACTCTTAGTCCCTGCAGGCGCATCTTTCCACATCAGTTGTGGTGACTGGTTGCCGCCATCACAGCCCCAGTTATTGTATTCAAACGTCTTAGCCATAGGGTGGCCTTCTTGAATATCGTTACTGGTCAGTTCAAATGAGTGTGCAGAGCCAACGGCTAATAAACTAAGTGCCAATACTGATTTAGTGATTACTTGCATAGTGGTGATCCTTTTCTTAAGTTCGAAATCAGTTTACGCCTATCACTAAGTTGTAGCATCACAGTAAGTATCTCATGGTGGTAGTTATTAGTTAATATTGATACTTTTGGTTTTTTTGCGAGTGTCATGGAGCGACAAAACCTCCATGGACGTATCCGCATGGGAACAAGGGAAGTGTATAAAGCGAAAGCCTCTATGGGGATAGAACTTCCACAACGCTGTTACAATAAATGTTCTGCGGTGCTGAGTAGAAGGCATGCTTGATCTAATTAATATTGTGACTCAATATTGGGTGTTAAGTCGTTTTCTCGATTTTCCAGCTTACGAATCAATCTCGCTGGCGTGCCGCCGTAAAGGCAATCTGGCGGGACATCACTGTTGACCACCGAGTTAGCCGCAATGACAGAGCGAGCACCAATCGTGACACCTTGATTGATGACGCTATTACCGCCAATCCACACATCGTCTTCGATGGTTATCGGTAGACAGTAGGTTTCCCACTTCCGGCGACTTAAATGATTAAGAGAGTGTGAGGCCGTATAGAGTTGCACGCTTGGTCCGATAAGAACGTTGTTACCAATGGTGATTGGTGCGCCGTCAAGCATAACAACATTCATGTTGATGAAGGTATCATTGCCAATCGAGATGGTTTTACCAAACTCACAATGAAAAGGTGGTCGGATAATACTCTGCCCAACCTGTCCAAACAGCTGTTGTTGGAGTTCAGCTCTTTGGTTTTCATCCACACAGGTATTGAATTGTTGCAGAGTGCGGGTAGCTGCAGTGCGAATCGAGTCAATCTCTTGCGCTGCGCCATCAAACACTTGGCCTGACATCATTTTTTCTAGTTCATTCATGGGCGAATTTTGCTTTAGAAGTGATGGGCTCAATATACGCCGAGTAGGGCAAAGAAAAAGAGAAAAACTAAGTCGCGATTACTTCCTCTTTATTACAGCAGTCGATGCGAAAACGCCAACAGAGATAGTTGGCGTTAGGATAGTGCGAGTTTTAATCACCTAGTGGCTGACGATCTAGTCCGCCACGGTAGGAGTCGAGTGCTAACTTAAGACGACGGAGCTTATCGCGAGAACGGCGTTTATGATTTACTGCCAGTGCCATGGATAACACGTCGACCAGCGCTAACATGGCGTAACGCGATGCCGAAGGCTTGTAGATAAAATCAGTTTCTTGGTGCTCAATCGGTAGAGTTAAGTCCGCGATGTCAGAAAGCGGTGTCGACTTAGGTGTAATCGCGATCACTTTCACGCCATATTCTTTGGCAAGTTCAGCGGTTTCAACAATTGTTGGTGTGTAGCCTGTCGCCGAGAGCATAACTAGAACGTCATTACTGTCGGCGGTTGAGGCAACCATACGAGACATCAGGCCGTCGTTGTATGACACCACAGCATAACCAAGGCGGAATAAACGATGCTGAATCTCTTGTGAAGCAATGGTCGAGCCGCCCCCCATACCGATGGAAATAACCTGTCTTGCACCGTGCAGCCACTCTACTGCTGTTTCAATGTCAACTTCATTGACCAGATTACGGTTGATATCGAGCGATTGCTTAATTGATTCGTATATTCCTTGGTAACCACTTTGATCGGGTGGCTCAAGGATAAAACGCTGACCAACGGTTAGAGTTTGAGCGAGTTTGATTTTCATATCACGAACGTTTTTACAGCCTACCGCTTTGGCAAAACGGGTAATGGTCGCTTCACTCACTTCTGCGCTTTCAGCTAGTTCGGTAATGCTAGCGTTCGCGGCGGTCTCTATATCGTCCATGATCAATTTGGCGACTTTCTTTTCCGCATCTCGTAGTGCGCTGAATCGCTCGGTAATTCGCGAAATAATATCGACTTCTAAACTCAACGTATTTTCCTATTCTTTTTGCTGGTGGCGAATAGCCAAGGCGAGGTCATACGCCACCAAAACTTTGCTGATTAGTATACCCAAAAAGCAGGGTGACTAAAGCGAACTGGGTTAGAAACGAGTCTCTACCCAATGCGTGACGTTATATTCGTCGTCGCAAATCGCTATTGAGCGCCATTTGTCGATAGTTAGGCATGGGTGTGAGGTAGAAAATGCGATGATGTCACCGACATTCAGTTTGCTATCAGCGTCAATTTCAATAAAGGCATGTTGGTCCATAACCGCTGTCGTCACTGCCTTACCCACTTCGATTGACTGACCATCTCGATAGGCTCTTTCTGGAATAGGAAGCCCTGCATCAAAAGCGACATCACGTTTGCCCAATCCTGCAACAATTTTATTCGGTTCAGGGCGTGAAATTACGTGAGCCCAAACCTCCAATGAAGACTGCAAGTCGCCGCCGAGATCGCACGCTGCGCCTTGGTTCTTTTTCGCGCGAGCAATGACTTTGTTTTGCGCTTCGAGATAGATCCCTGTGTCATGGATGGCGTAACAGCCTGGGCGGATGATGGCCTCAACATCATCTAGATTGGCTAAGCATTCTGATACCACATCATACCAAGCCGAGCCCGCACCAGTGACAATTGGCTTGTGCTTGATTAATTGATCATTTTGTAATGATCGCGCCATGGTGAGTGATTGAGTCAAGAAGGCGCGAATGGTTTGTTCCGCATTCTCGCCACTGATCACGCCTTCATAGACTTCGATGCCGCGTAGTGACAGATAATCATGTTGAGCAATTGTGTGAGCCAGTTCAGCCACTTGGTTTTCATTACGGCACCCACAGCGGCCACCTTCGACGCCAAACTCAATCAATAGATTCAGCGTTACTTTACGCTGAGCAAAAAAGTCACCCAGAGTATTAACGTTGAGCTTGGAATCGACGCTGATGTAGATCTCAACATTTTGTTGCTCAATTAGGTTAGCAAGGATCGCCATGTTGGCTTTGCCCACCACTTGGTTAGCAATAATGATCTGTTTTGCACCAACCATAGCCGCCACTTGAGCTTGTGCCGCTGTTGCAACGGTGATTCCCCAAGCACCGTGCTCTAACTGTTGACGGAAGAAATCTGGCGTCATGGTGGTTTTGCCATGCGGGCAGAGTTTGACCTTGTGCAGAGCAGCAAAACGCTGCATCCAATCGAGATTGTTCTTAAGTCGTGATTGCTGAATCACAGCCGCCGGTAAGCTGATCTCATCATCAATTAAGCTGAAGGTATCACCCGTAGAAGACCGAAAAGGTTGAGATTTTTCTCCACTACCCGGCAGGCCGGTGTGATAGTTTTTATCACGATTTTTGTATTGATTTGTCATCGCAAGCTCACTTCTAACATTATCTAAGTGTTTGATTTTTAGTGTTTGTTGCTATCTATACTAATGCCGATGTTAGAAACTATCAAACAAATCTGTATTTTTTGTGTGTTTTGTCACTGTTATTACTGTGGGAATTATTAATATTGAACTCATGCAAACGAGAGACGAAAAAGGTTAATAATGTTGTTCGATACCATTATCAAAAGTGTAGAAGTCTTTGACGGTACCGGCGCCGAGTCATATGTGGCTGATATCGCGATTCGTCATGATCGAATTGAACAAATTGGCCAGCTAGGTGCAGAACAAGCTAAGCGTATTATTGATGGCCAAGGGCTCGCTATCGCGCCTGGATTTATTGATGTTCATACTCATGATGATACCAATGTGATTCGTTTTCCTGAGTGTCTACCAAAGATCAGTCAAGGTGTGACGACAGTGATTGTCGGTAACTGTGGCATTAGCGCCAGCCCAGTTGTGCTCGCAGGTGACCCGCCTGATCCAATGAACCTATTAGGTAGCCAGCAAGATTTTAAATACCCAACTTTTGCTACTTATGCCAAAGCGGTAGAAGAAGCGAAGCCTGCGGTCAATGTGGCGGCGTTAGTCGGGCATACTGCACTGCGTAACAACGTGATGGATGATCTCCTGCGCACTGCGACCGACGAAGAGATTGCTCAGATGCGCGCTGCACTAGACCAAGCAATGTCAGAAGGGGCATTGGGTTTGAGCTCTGGCTTAGCCTATGCCAGTGCCAAACAAGCCAACGCCGATGAGGTCATGCGCTTAGCACAGATCCTTGGTGAACACGGCGGTATCTACACCACTCACATGCGTACCGAATTTGAAGAAATCATCTCAGCGATGGAAGAAGCATTTGAAACGGGTCAGTTCGCTAAAGTACCTGTGGTTATTTCCCACCTTAAGTGTGCTGGAGCAGGGAACTGGGGACGCACGGTTGAAGTATTGGATGTGATGGACAAAGTGTCTCAGCACCAAGATGTGTCATGTGACTGTTACCCATATTCAGCAAGCTCATCAACGCTCGATCTTAAGCAAGTGACGGAAGATTTCGACATTTTCATCACTTGGTCTGAATCTCACCCAGAGCATGCAGGTAAAATGCTGAAGCAAATCGCTCAAGAGATGGACTTACCGATCATGGAAGCATCTAAAGCGCTGCAACCAGCCGGTGCGGTTTATCACTGCATGGATGAAAACGATGTTAAGCGCGTACTCAAGTACAAACTCACTATGGTCGGCTCTGATGGTCTACCTAATGACCCGCATCCGCATCCACGTTTGTGGGGAACCTTCCCGAAAGTGTTAGGCCACTATTGCCGAGAGGAAAAACTGTTCTCGCTGGCGGAAGCGATCCACAAAATGACGGGAATGTCGGCGAAACGATACAACCTTCAAGGTCGTGGTGAAATACGTGTTGGTGCATTTGCAGACTTAGTTTTATTTAATCCAAATACAATTAAAGATACCGCAACTTTTGAAAATCCTATTTCAATGGCAAAAGGTATTGAATCTGTATTTGTCAATGGCGAGTTGTCTTATTTTGAAGGCAATGTTAGCGAAAATAGAAATGGTACGTTTATTTATAGAAGATAAACAATACCTAAAACAAATATCAAAT
Organism: Vibrio sp. 2433-A1; assembly: GCF_056726085.1. Classification (NCBI taxonomy): domain Bacteria; kingdom Pseudomonadati; phylum Pseudomonadota; class Gammaproteobacteria; order Vibrionales; family Vibrionaceae; genus Vibrio; species Vibrio sp. 2433-A1. Next base: position 89,900 of record NZ_JBRESC010000008.1, on the reverse strand, counting down.
ATTACTTATATTAATTAAATTTTTAAATACTGGAGAAAAATATGTCTATTAAGCGTTACGGTGTAGAAGGTGGAACAGGTACAGGTGGTCAACATCTTCCATTTGCGCGAGCAACAGAAGCGGGTGGTTTCCTATATGTATCTGGCCAAACCCCAATGACGGATGGTGAAGTTGTGGAAGGGGGTATCGTTGATCAATCTCGCCTAGCCATTCAAAACTGCGTCGACATCATGGAAGAAGCAGGCTATACACTAGCAGATGTTGTGCATGTAAAAGTAGTGCTGACGGACTCTCGTTACTTCCAATCGTTCAATAAAGTATTTAAAGAGTTCTTCGGCGAGCACCCACCTGCACGTATCTGTATGGTTTGTGATCTTGTGGTCGATGTGAAAGTTGAAGTTGATGTGACTTGCTACCGTGAAGATCGTAGATAAACATCACAAATAATTAGTATCAAGTGTCGGGGTGTTTCTTATCCCTGTTAGAATTATCCCGTCACTTCCTCTCCTACAATATAAAATAAGCAACAGCGCTATAAATGGTTAGTTAAAATATATATTTTATTTCTGACTGTTTATATAGGAATAATATTTAATTGCTGCTGTTGTAATAAATCGAAATTAATACGGATTTTTCCCAAGAGGTGTTCGATGAATAGCACACTGTTTCTTACTGGCTTTGGCGTATATGTCCTGTTTTTAATCTGGCTTGGTTGGTTTGTTTCTCGTAACCAAAAATCAGGTGAAGATTTTCTATTAGGTGGTCGTGGCCTTCCTCTGTTTCTTGTTTTAGGTACCACGGTTGCAACCATGGTTGGCACGGGCTCAAGTATGGGCGCGGTTGGCTTTGGTTACGCCAATGGTTGGGCTGGTGCACTGTATGGTATTGGTGGTGCCATCGGTATTTTGTTGCTCGCGCTATGGTTTGCGCCAGTGCGTAAACTCAATTTTATGACAATGAGTGAAGAGCTTGCTTACTATGTGGGGGCAAATCGCATTGTCAAAAACGTTGTTGGTCTACTTATTTTCATTGCATCAATTGGTTGGTTAGGTGCGCATATTCTCGGCGGGGGTATGTACCTAGCATGGATTGCGAACATTGATCTCAGTACTGCCAAAATTGTGATTGCAGCAGCATTTACGATTTACGTGGTTATTGGTGGTTACACTGCGGTAGTGTGGACCGATACTATTCAAGCCATCATCTTATTTGTTGGCTTTATACTCATGGCAGTGCTTTCAGTGCAGCATATTGGTGGCCTAGACAACCTATATGAAGCAATGGACCCTGCGGCAACTAGCTTCCTAGCGATTGAAAAACTAGGCCTGTTACCAGCTATTTCTCTTGCAGTTGTGATTGGTGTCGGTGTACTGGCTACTCCATCGTTCCGCCAGCGTATCTACTCTGGTAAAGATGTGTCTACGATTCGTCGTTCCTTTGTTGGCTCAGGTATTCTGTACCTATTCTTCTCAATTATACCTGCAATCATCGGTATGGCTGCACATGCGATTGACCCAACACTTGAGAACCCGAATTTCTCATTCCCATACATTGCAGCAACGGTGCTACCTGTTGGTGTTGGTATGATTGTTCTTATCGCGGGTCTTTCTGCAACCATGTCGAGCGCGAGTTCTGACGCAATTGCGGGTGTATCAATTCTATTGCGTGATGTCTACGTGATGTTTACAGGTCGCGTACCAAATAAAGAGTCAATGCTGAACTATTCGCGCCTGGCGTTAGTTGTGGTGATTGGCTGTGCACTACTGTTTGCTTTGACATCGAATGACATCATTGGCTACATCACGAAAATGATTTCTACGGTTATGTCAGGCATGTTTGTGTGCGGAATGCTAGGTCGCTTCTGGAAACGTTACAACTGGCAAGGTGCGTTGGCGACACTAGCGGGTGCGTCCGTAGCGTCATTCACGGTAATGCTAAGCGCTGACCTAACAGCCTTCTGGGGCAACCCTGTTATCCCATCATGTCTGTTTGCTCTGACACTCGGTGTAGTAGTGAGCTTGCTGACTCCGGCAAACCAAGTCACACCAGAGATGGCACGCGCAATTCTTGATGACGAACGCGCTCTGATGGAGATGGAATTATCAGACAAAGGTCAGATAGAACAAGATCCTTCTCTTGAAAATCGTAAAGCCGCACAAAGTGCATCATAGTTAAACACTCAAACTGGGTGGCTCAATGAGCCACCTTATCTGACAAGGTTAGCCTCGCAATGACACATCCTCTTCATATCGCATTCTTTGGTGAGTGCATGATCGAACTTAGCGGCCTTCCTCTCAAAAAAGGGTTTGGCGGCGACACACTTAACACCGCACTGTATTTATCCCGCTTAACTGAAAACACCCCCGTTTCTGTTTCTTATGCGACAGGGTTAGGCGAGGATTCTCTTTCTCAGCAACTTATCTCTGCTTGGCAACAAGAAGGCATCGACACCGCATTGGTTCAACAATATCACGACAAGCTACCGGGTTTGTACATGGTTGAAACGGACGAGCAAGGTGAACGCAGCTTTATGTATTGGCGAGACAGCGCGGCAGTGAAAAACTATTTCTCTGGCAGTGAGTTGAGCAAGCTGGAGCGTGCGATGGCTCAAGGTGAGCTCCATGCTGTTTACCTCAGTGGTATTAGCTTAGCGATTCTTGATGATGAGAGTAAAATGCGGCTTATTGAGGCATTAAACGTGTTTTCACAGGCGGATGGCCAAGTCATTTTTGACAACAACTTCCGTCCACAGCTGTGGAGTACCCAACAAGCGCAGCATTGGTATAGCCAACTGTTACCTACCGTCGATATCGCGCTTATCACAGAAGATGATGATCGGCTAGTGTGGGGAACCGACGAAAGCGTTGAGCAGCGCAGTACCCGTTTCGGTTGCAAAGAGACAGTCATTAAACGTGGTTGTGAACCGTGCAAAGTGATTTGGCAACAAGATCGCGAGTTTGAGTATGCCTACGTTAGCGCTGAGCGCGTGGCAAATGTGGTCGATACTTGCGCGGCGGGTGACTCTTTTGCTGCTGGCTACTTAGCGGCGCGCTTAAATGGTCAAACTCCAACTGAGTCAGCGATATTAGGCCACCAATTGGCATCAACGGTAATTCAATATTCAGGCGCGATCATTCCTAAATCGGCAATGGCGCACCTTACTCTTTCTTAAATTTTTTGATTGGCAAAAACAATGACAAACGAAATGATCAATAAACTAAAGCAGTTCAAAGTAATTCCAGTAATTCAAATCAACAAGGTTGAGCACGCAATCCCGCTGGCGAAGGTGCTGGTCGACAACGGCCTACCTGTTGCTGAAGTGACCTTCCGCACTGAAGCTGCAGCGGCATCGATTAAGGCGATGAGTGATGCATATCCTGAAATGTGTGTCGGCGCCGGTACTGTGCTAAATGCTGAGCAAGTTGACCAAGCGAAAGCCGCGGGCTCTGAGTTTGTGGTTGCACCAGGCCTTAACCCAAATACCGTGCGTTACTGCCAAGAAATCGGTATGCCAATCGTACCTGGGGTGAATAACCCAAGTCAGGTTGAGCAAGCGTTAGAGCTGGGTCTTAACTTCCTGAAATTCTTCCCAGCTGAAGCGTCTGGTGGCGTGCCAATGGTCAAATCTCTGCTAGCTCCTTATGTGGATGTTTCTCTCATGCCAACCGGTGGTATTGGCAAAGGTAATGTGAATGACTACCTAGCGATTGAGCGCGTGGTTTGTTGCGGCGGTACGTGGATGGTTGCCCCAAGTCTGATTGAAAACGAGCAGTGGGATGAGATTGGCCGCTTAGTGCGTGAAGCTGTCGAGCTAGTCGCATAACCGAGTTAAAAAATTTAAAATTAAAGGAATACTCGTATGAAAAGAACGACTCTAACTCTATTGATTTCTGGACTGTTAAGTACTAACACGATGGCTATGGCTCCTAATACTGACCTTAACCTTATGCCTTACCCACAAGAAGTGGAGTTAGGTTCAGGCACTGTCAGTATCGACAAAGAATTTAGTATTTTTATTAAAGGGTACGATTCAGACCGAGTGCAATTCAATGCGAAACGCACCATGGAACGCTTATACCGTCAGACAGGCCTGCCAATGCTCCACTGGCAGGCAGAATCTGAAAAAGACGCCACTTTGGTGATTGATATTCAGCAGGGGCCAAAAGACGAAGTACAAAACCTCGACAGTGATGAGTCCTATCAGCTCGAAGTAGCTAATGGCCAGGTTCGTATTTCATCACAGCGTCCATATGGCGCATTTCATGGCCTAGAGACCTTCCTTCAGTTGGTGAAGACGGATGCGAATGGATATTCTGTTCCTGTGGTATCGATTCAAGATCAACCTCGCTTTAAGTGGCGAGGTGTGTCTTATGATACGTCGCGCCATTTCATTGAACTGGATGTGATTTTACGTCAACTTGATGCGATGGCTTCCGCAAAAATGAATGTGTTCCACTGGCATATTTGGGATGACCAAGGCATTCGCATTCAGCTTGATCACTACAAAAAGCTTTGGCAGGAAACGACTGATGGTGATTATTACACCAAAGATGAAATTCGCTACGTGGTTAACTATGCACGCAATCTCGGCATTCGAGTGATTCCTGAGATCTCACTCCCGGGACATGCATCAGCGGTAGCACATGCTTATCCTGAACTCATGTCGGGAATGGGAGAGCAAGCCTATCCGCAGCAGCGTGGCTGGGGCGTCTTTGAACCATTAATGGATCCAACCAACCCAGAACTTTACACCATGTTAGAAAGCGTGTTCGATGAAGTGGTTGAGCTGTTCCCTGATGAGTATGTCCATATTGGCGGTGATGAGCCTAATTATAAGCAATGGAAAGAGAATCCAAAAATTCAGAAGTTCATTGCTAGCCATCACCTCGATGGTGAACGTGGCTTGCAATCTTACCTCAATACTAAAGTAGAAAAGATGCTCGAAGAGCGTGGAAAGAAGATGTCTGGTTGGGATGAGATTTGGCATAAAGACCTACCTAAGTCGATCGTTATCCAAAGTTGGCGAGGTCATGACAGCATTGGACGTGCAGCAAAAGAGGGTTACCAAGGTGTGCTTTCAACGGGTTACTACTTAGACCAAGCGCAACCGACCAGCTATCACTACCGCAACGACCCAATGCCAACCGGTATTACGGTTGATGATAAACTGCACAGCGGTGAAAAGTTTGAAACTTACAACTGGGTTAAACCGCGGACTAAAGGCGGCCCACGCAAAGGTAACCTAACCATTATTGAAGCAAAAGACGGCACATTCCGCGCTTTTACTGACTATAATGGTAAGTCGCGTGAAGAAGTGCATATTATTGAGTATGTGCCAGGCGTGAAATTCCGTGGTTATTTTGACAATTTTATGTCGTATACCGAATTCAACTATGAGTTTGCAAGCGGAAAATTGCAACAGGGCAGCTATCAGCTTATTGGTAATGTACGATGGCCAACAACAGGTGAGCTGATCGCGGGCAGCGCAATTAAAGGTAGCGTGATTCCAGAACCTAATGGTGGTTACCCTGCGGAGTTAAAAGGTGATGAGAAAAACCGCATCTTGGGTGGTGAAATCACGATTTGGGGTGAGAACTTAAACTCAATGACGATTGAACAACGTCTATGGCCGCGCAGTTATGCCGTTGCGGAGCGTTTATGGTCGAGCCAAGAGCTAACCGATGAGCGCAGCATGTATCAACGTATGAATGTGATGGATACTTGGTCTGAGATCTCATTGGGCTTACGTCATCATGCTGATGCAACTATGATGCTAAAACGTCTTGCTAATGGTGCTGATGTGACGCCATTGCAGACATTAGCGAAGTATATTGAGCCTGCTCAGTATTACGCTCGCCACTGGGAGAAATGGAATTCAACACCGACTAAAGGTGATCTCTACAATCAGTACGAACGTTTAAATCGATTTGCGGATGCACTGCCAGTTGAAAGTTTAGCGGTCTACGAAATGAATGATTTGGTGGCTGAGTTTGCCAAGGGGGATAAAGCCGCATTGGATAAATTGGCGCAACATTATCAAACGGTAGCGATAGCCGCACAACAAGCGGAGCCTATTTTTGCCAATAATGTGGCCTCGGTTGACACAGTTAAGGTAGCACAAGCCACGATGAAAGTGGCCAAGTTAGCCACCACTTTGATTGACTTTGCGAAAAAAGATGAGTCTGTTGGAGCGGCAGAAGCGGCTGAATATCAGCGCGTCATTGATGAGAACGCTATCATTCTCGACGAAACCATTGTCGCGATAGTGAAACCAACTGAGAACCTACTCCACACTTTAGTTAAATAGCGTTGAAACTGATTGCCGCCAGTTGCTGCTGGCGGCATTGTGTTTACAAAGATATTTGATTGGGAACATCATTATGCAAGCAAGTGGTCACTTACGCTTTCTCGTAGGTACATACACAGACTCACCGAGCCAAAGCAGAGGAATCGCTCAGGTTGGGTTAAATCAACAAACAGGTGAATTGATTCGCCTTGATGACTACTATCCTCTGCGCAATCCTTCCTACCTGCTTCAATCTCAGCAACTGACCTATAGCTTTAGCGAAGTGGCGCAACAAGATGGCGCTCAACTGGTTTGTTTGGATGGGCAACATGCACATGCTATACCGATTGCTGGTGACTATCCGTGTCATTTGGCTATCTCTGCTGACAAAAAGTACCTTGCCGTTGCCAACTATGGTTCAGGTAATGTGAGTATTTACTTACTCGACAGTCAAGGTATTCCAATACGCTCAGTGACAGATTTGTTTGAAGATGGGCAAGGACCAAACCAAGGTCGTCAGCAGTCACCTCATGCCCACCAAGTGGTGTTTCAACAAACTGAGTCAGTGCTCGTCAGTGTGGATTTAGGCTGTGATGCGATTGGTTTTTATCAGATAGAAAATGACACGTTTACTCTTGTACAACAACTGGCGATGCCTGAAGGTTGTGGTCCGAGACATTTGGTCTTTAATCGTGCTGAAGACAGGGCGTATGTAGTGTGTGAGCTTAGTGAAACTCTTGTCGTATTGAACAAGACTGAGCTAGGTTGGCAAGTGCTACAACAACTGGACTTACTTCCGGATGCTGACAAAGGCGAGGCCGCATCAGCGATAAAATTGTCTGATGATGAGCGTTTCGTTTACGTTTCTTGTCGCCATCACAATGCCGTGAGCTGCTTTGAGGTATCAGGCGAAGAGATCAAATGGCTTAGCATGACTGACGCTGGTGGTTTGTTTCCAAGAGACTTTATCATCACCTCGTGCGGTGAATGGCTGATTGTCGCGAACCAACATTCCAATAACCTTGTCAGTTACCGCCGTAACGAAATCACCGGCAGCCTAGAAGTGAGCGGCTATCAATGCCAAATAGATGCGCCAGTCTGTCTAGTAGAACTCGCGGATCCAAACCTCTTGGTTGAGATGGCATTTGTCGCTGCTGCGGGTGAAAAGTACCAATAATCAGTGGAATTGAGCAACTTTTACAAAAATCTAACAAAGTTGCTAAATCGCTTATAGGCCAGATAGTTATGTCCTGAAAGGGGCGCTAGTACTTGTTTCCCCGAGGGCGTAAACGCGCTGTGCGGGCAAAAATGAATCAACTCTGTGTTAGAATACCGTACCGGGGATAAGCAATAGAGCCAAAAATACCTTATTGGAAAGGGTATTTTTCGTCAGCATGATGTGAGCTTTTTTATTGCTAATCAAACTTTAACTAACATGGAGTTGGTCTTTATATCCGTTGAGTCGGATATGTAAACCTCATGATATATGAGCTTTAAATCAAAAAAATACAGTATTGAATCTACAGACTATCAAGTCGGTCAGGATAACGTTAGTAAGTGGGGTATGGATGTCCACAACACGGTTTTCACTGCTTCTGTCGGCTTATCTCTTCTCTTCATCATCTCGTTACTGCTACTCTCTCCAGCAGATGCAAAAGCGGCCATCGATTCGGTAAAAGGTGCCGTTCTTTCTTACTTTGACTTCCTGTTTATGTGGGGAGCAAACATCCTACTTGTGTTCGCCATTGTTATCGCTCTTTCTCCATTCGGTAAAGTCCGTTTAGGTGGTGAAGGCGCAACGGCGGATTATTCAACGATTTCATGGATTACCATGCTATTCGCCGCGGGTATGGGTATTGGTCTTATTTTCTGGGGTGTTGCGGAGCCTACTGCTTTCTACACTGGTTGGTACGGCACACCGCTGAATGTGGAGTCGCATACGCTAGAAGCTCGTGAGCTCGCGTTAGGTGCAGCGACTTTCCATTGGGGCTTCCACGCTTGGGCTGTTTATGGTGTGACGGCACTTTGTTTAGCGTACTTTTTTTACAACAAAGGCCTGCCGCTTTCTATGCGTTCGGTATTTTACCCGCTACTTGGTGACAAAGTTTGGGGTAAAACTGGTGATTTCATTGATATTATGACGGTACTGGTGACTCTGTTTGGTTTAGCGACATCGCTAGGTTTAGGCGGGACACAAGCCGCCAGCGGTATCAGTCATGTGTTTGGCTTAGATAATAGCTTACTGCTGCAACTATCGATTATTGTATTGATTATGGGTCTGGCGATCCTATCGGTACTTCGAGGCATGGACGGTGGTGTCAAGCTGCTGAGTAACCTCAATATGGCGATTGCTTTTATCTTCCTTGGACTGATGGCGGCTTTGAACTTCACCACTGTACTTGATTCAATCAAGACATCGGTCGTAAGTTACGTGGAAAACATCTTGCCACTGAGTCAAATCTCAGGTCGTGAAGACGAAACCTTCTTACATGGTTGGACGGTGTTCTATTGGGCTTGGTGGGTCGCTTATGCGCCGTTCTTTGGTATGTTCGTAGCGCGTATTTCTAAAGGCCGTACGGTTCGCGAGTTCCTAGCTTACGTTCTTATTATCCCAACACTAGTCACTACTGCTTGGATGTCTACCTTTGGTGGTATCGCGATCCAGCAAATGATCGACAAGGTGGGTCTGCTAGGTGTTCAGCAGCAGTTGAGTAATGTTTCTCTCAGCTTGTTCTACATGCTTGAGGCTTACCCAGTAGGCAATATTTTATCGATTATTGCTGTTGTTCTGATTATTGTTTTCTTCGTAACGACACTGGACTCTGGCTCGATTGTGATTGATAGCATGACGGCAGGTGGCAAGTTAGAAGTGCCAATGAAGCAGAAAGTCGTTTGGGCGATTATTTCAGGTTTGATTGCGATCGTGATGCTGTGGATTGGTGGTACTGAGTCTATTCAGGCGCTGCAATCGATCACCATCATTGCTGCTATGCCGTTTACGATTATTTTGCTGCTGGGCTGTGTTAGCTTGGTCAAAGGCTTGTTTACCGAAGTGGACCAGCCGAAAGAGGCAGTAAAGCTTCCACGATAAACGATTAGATCGTACTTAAAGCAAAGCCCCGACAACATCGCTGTTGTCGGGGCTTTTTTGTGACTGTTTGGGCGATTAAGCTTTCTTCAGGTCTTGTGCTGGGTAAGTTAGCATCATGCCGTCTACAGTAACACGCACGTAGTAACCGCCGCTGCTTAGACCTACAACAACCATCTGACCTAAATCAACGCCTTTACTTGCTACAACTACATCATCAATTGCAAACATGGGAACACCTTGAAGTTAATTATTCGATTATAAAAAATCTCTCGGCGCGGATTAAAACAGCAATAGTGCAATTGGACTAATCGAGTATTTTGTCATGATGATTAAATTTTTTTCTGATTGATCGGTTAAGTACTTCACACAAAAAAGAGTTCAATTGTCATTCTTCTTTGCGTTGTTCTTTTTCATGATCATAGCCCAAGGTGCGAATGTGCTGACCATGAATAGTGTTTTGCATTGCTCGCCACAATGAGGCAAGAAAGCGCTTATGTGCCGCGTGGTGACGGATATATTTAATATGAATGAACAGGTATAGGGTGCAGAATAAACCCAGTGCGGCAGTGACGCCGTACACTTCATATAAGCTAAGAATATTCATAGAAAGGCCTTAATAAACAAAGAAAGTTATGAGGCTAACCACTTGATCCAACGTTTGGATTTAAAACGGTAAATACACGCGACCCATTTAAACAAGGTTTCCAAAAAGAAGCAGGCAAAGACAAGGACGGGCGATAGGCCAAAAAACATCGCCCCAAGCGCTGCAAGTGGAATCCCAAAAAACCATTGTGTGGTGATATCTTGGTAAAGGCAGAACTTCACATCGCCTCCAGCTCTTAAAATGCCGATGACCATAGTGGTTGGCAGTGAGCGCAACACAATGCCAAAGCAAAGAATCAAATAGAATTGGTCTGCGAGCTGTCTGGTTTCGCCGTCTAATGCACTAAATAGGTTAAGCACGGGCTCTCTGAGTAGAAATAGCATAACAGCGACGAAGATTGTTACTAGGATGGCAAGCACAACAAACCCTATCGCTTGTTGATACGCTTGGTCTGAGTCTTTGGCGCCGAGATGGTTGCCTACGATGACAGCAGAAGCATTAGCAATGCCTGTTAAGAAGCTGAGTGAGAAGGCTTCAATAGGAGAAATCACCGACAGTGCGACTAAGCCTTGCTCTCCTGTTTGGCCCATAATGGCGGTATAAGTAAACAGGCCTGCTGCCCAAAGTAAGAAGTTGGAGGTTGTTGGTATGGCCAAGGCTAAAAATTGGCGGATGTGTTTTATGCTGAAAGCTTGTCGAATCGCCTGATAATTTGGGGCCAGGGTGTGTTGTTTTGTGCGTAGATAGATGATGGTGACTAGTACTTCGAGTGTGCTGCTTAATGTTGTGGCGATGGCCGCTCCTTTAAGCCCTAAAGCGGGAAGCCCCATATGACCAAAAATCAACAACCAATTTAGGACTAAGTTAAATAGGATGCCTAACCCACTTAACCAAGTACTGGTGCTTGCTTGGCGCGTTGAACGTAAGCCAGCTGCAATCGCGCCACTAAACGAGGCAAAAAATAAACTCGCCGCAGTATAGCTAAGGTAATCATGTCCTAGGGCTTGTATAGCCGGAGAATGTGTTGATAGTGCGATGACCTTATCTCCAGCAAACCAGAATAAGAGGGCTGGTAACAAGGCAAAGAGTGTCGCAATAAACCAGCTTAATACTATAGTTCTGCGTATCGCATTGGTCTTTTGGGCCCCAAAATATTGAGCGATGAGCACTGAGCCCGCGGCGGAAATGCCAGAAAGTAAAATCATTGCCACGAATAAGGCCCGGCTCGCGACGCCTGCTGCCGCAACGTCGTTTTCAGACAGTTGGCCGATCATCAAGATGTCGGTTAACCCTTTTGAGGCAAAAAGGATGGTTTGCAAAGTGACTGGAATGACGATGGCAGCAATAGTAGCTAGCTGTGCTTTATCGAAAGGAAAAAAAGCCCAAGTCGGCTTGGAGGTTAGTGAACCAGTACGCATATTTAACACTTGTTCGAGCAAAGAAGTTGCGATTATGAACTTTAACTATCGACATAACAAACTGAACTTTTCTTTTTTCATTTCAAGGCTAATTCGGACTCGCCACACCTTTATTGGCAGAGCCGAGCATTTGTTTATTTGTTTGGACCTGATTCATTGCTTTTATGTCTTGAATTATATCTAGACATAAGCTGAAAGATGAATAAGGTTTTCTTGGGCAGAAACGATATACTGGGAACTCTTACCAGAGTGTATAGCCCTGCTTTCTACCGGCTTTGGTATCGTTATTTAAAGGAATCACCATGCAACATATTAATAATCAAAACCTTGTCTCATTTATGGTGTCAGAAAAAGAACCAGGTATCGAAGTGTTCAACCCCGCGACGGGGGATATGCTAGGTTATGCTCCTATTTATTCTGAACAGGCGATCAGAGACCGAGTCCAGCAAGCACAGTTAGCACAAAAAGAGTGGGCGGCTCAGCCTGCTAAAACTCGCGCTCAACTACTCAATCGCTGGTATCAGCTATTAATTGAAAATAAAGATGACTTGGCTCGGTTGATGACTCTTGAGCAGGGGAAACCATTGGCTGAAGCTCTAGGTGAAGTCATGTATGGTGCGAGCTTTGTTGAATGGTTTGCTGAAGAAGCTAAGCGTACTTACGGTGAAACCATTCCTGCGCCTAGTGGTGATAAGCGTTTGGTGACAATCAAACAGCCAATTGGTGTTGCGTGCGCGATTACGCCTTGGAACTTTCCTATTGCGATGATTACCCGCAAAGCAGCACCTGCCCTTGCTGCTGGTTGTAGTTTTATTGTCAAGCCTGCGGAGCTTACACCGCTGTCTGCTTTTGCTGTGGTTGAACTTGCTTATCAAGCAGGAATTCCGCTCCAAGTGCTTCAAGTTGTATTGGGAGAGAGTGCTCCGCTGGTGGGTGATATCTTTACCTCACATCCATTGATTCGAAAGCTTTCGTTTACTGGGTCTACTCAAGTCGGTCGTCTATTGATGCAGCAAAGTGCCGATGACATTAAGCGTACCTCAATGGAACTTGGTGGCAACGCTCCGTTTATCGTGTTTGATGATGCAGATATTGATGCGGCAGTGGTTGGTGCAATGGCTTCTAAGTTCCGCAATGCGGGTCAAACGTGTGTATGCGCGAACCGATTCTATGTACATAGCAAGGTGTATGATGAGTTCGTGACTAAGTTTGATGCTGCGGTTCAAAAGCTAAAGGTTGGAAATGGTCTGGAGCAAGGGATCAATGTTGGTCCGGTAATCAGTGATTCAGCGAAACAGAATATCCAAGCTTTGATTGACCACGCCATTGAGCAGGGTGCGCAGCCTGTATCTGAACTGACATCGTTAGATGGACTGTTTGTACAGCCGGTTGTGCTTAAGAATGTTACCCATGATATGGATATCGTCTCTCAAGAGATTTTTGGCCCTGTCGCCCCTGTGATCGAGTTCGACAGCGATGAGCAGCTAATTGAAATGGCCAATGACACCATCTATGGCTTGGCTTCATACTTTTACAGCCAGAATATCCACCGAGTGTGGAAGATTGCGGAAGCGCTCGAATACGGCATGGTTGGCATCAATGAAGGTATTATTTCGACCGAAGTTGCGCCTTTTGGTGGCGTAAAACAATCGGGTATTGGTCGTGAGGGAGCTAAGCAAGGTATCGACGAATATCTCGATGTGAAATACCTCTGCTTTGGTGGCAACTAACCCGATAACAAATATAAAAAAAGCTGACCTAAGTAGGTCAGCTTTGCTTTTGAATGGCTATTTAGTTAGTCATTGCTGCGGTTTGATGCCCATGCGTACATAAGCTCAAGCGCCACAGTTGCCCCTGCTAGGGCGGTAAGGTCGCTGTGGTCGTATGGGGGTGATACTTCCACAACGTCCATACCAACAATATTTATACCTGCAAGTCCGCGTAGAATCTTCAGAACTTTGTCTGAGTTTAATCCGCCGCAAACTGGTGTGCCTGTGCCCGGCGCAAATGCTGGGTCAAGACAGTCGATATCAAACGTCACGTAAACTGGCTTGTCACCGATAATGTCACGGATACGTGCAACGATGCTTTCCGCTGAAAGCTCGTTCGCTTCCATAGCATTGATCACGTTGAAACCATGATCGTCTTTTTCATACTCAGTACGAATGCCGATCTGTACCGAATGCTTGGCAGAAATTAGACCTTCATTTGGCGCATGGTAGAACATGGTGCCGTGATCGTAGTTACTGCCATTCGCATAGGTGTCAGTGTGGGCATCGAAGTGAATCAATGCCATTTCACCGTGGTGCTTCGCGTATGCGCGCAGAATTGGCAGAGTAATGAAATGGTCACCACCTAAAGCCAGCATGGTTTTACCACTTTTTAGAATCTCGCTTGTTGCAGCTTCTAGTCGGTAAGTAAAGTCTTCAGCGTCACCACAGTCAAAGACTAGGTCACCTGCATCAATCACTTTTGCGCGGTCAAAGACATTGAAATCCCAAGGGAATTTTTTACCTTCCCATGCAAGGTTCACTGACGCACGGCGAATCGCGTCTGGGCCCATTCGCGCGCCTGGTCTGCCTGAGGTTGCCATGTCTAGCGGTACACCAAGTACCACTAGGTCAGCGTCCGCTGATACAGGGTTGCGCAGGTAAGGTCTGCGCATAAAGCTCATTGAATTCGAGTAAAGCGAATAATCAGTTTTCGTAAACAAATCATTCATTTAGAAATCCTCTAAGTAGGTGTAACCGGTTAGGCCACCTTCTAATTCTTGTAGTACAGTTTGCTGCTCGCTAGAAGCGACACGCTCAGCGACCAGTTCACGATAGTTGCTACGAATCTTATCTACATCGATGTGTACATAGCGCATCATATCTTCAACGCTATCACCTTCATCAATACGTTCAATGATCGCTTCGCCATTTTCATCAACAGTGACGACCGCGCTGTGCGTATCACCAAATAAGTTATGCATATCACCAAGGATCTCTTGGTATGCACCAACGAGGAAGAAGCCCATTAGGTATGGTTTATCTTTATTCCACGCAGGCACTGGCAGCGTCGTTTCGATGCCTTGACCTTCAACATACTGCTCGATTGCACCGTCTGAGTCACAAGTGATGTCTAGCATAACAGCACGACGCTCCTCGACTTCTTCCAAACCAGATAGCGGTAGGACAGGGAACACCTGATCAATACCCCATGCATCTGGTAGAGACTGGAATAGCGAGAAGTTCACAAAGAACTTGTCTGCTAGACGCTCATTTAACTCATCCAAAATAGGACGGTGGAAGCGGTTCTTGTTGCTCATTTGGCGGCTTAGTTCGAAGTAAATTCGCAGAGAAAGCTGCTCAGCCCACGCGCGTTGTTGCAGGTTTAATACCCCTGTAGCAAACTGCGAGTGCACTTCCGCCAAATCGCTTTGTGTATCGTTGTAAATCTCAATCAATGCACGCGCATCGCTACCGTCTTGTAAGTTCTCCCAGTTGCGCCACATGTTTTGTAGCAGCGTTGGGTCTTCAGCGCTTGGCTCAACCACCGCTTCTGGATGGTAAGCTTCCGTACCAATCACGTTAGTGATCAACACTGCGTGGTGCGCCGTCAATGAACGACCCGATTCCGAGATAATCACAGGAACAGGTTGTTCGTATTGTTGGCAAACATCACCAACAGTGCTGACGATATTGCGTGCGTACTCAATCAAACCGTAGTTCATTGAGTTTGAAGATTGGCTACGTGTACCGTCATAGTCCACTGCAAGGCCGCCACCGATATCGAAGTACTTAATGTCCGCGCCCATTTCACGCAGTTCACAGTAGAAACGCGCAGACTCGTTAACACCATTACGGATATCACGAATGTTCGCCATCTGTGAACCAAGGTGGAAGTGCACAAGCTGCATTGCGTCTAGCTGTTCTTCTTGTTTCAGACGCTCGATAACGGTTAGAACCTGCGACGCTGCTAAACCAAACTTCGATTTCTCGCCGCCGCTTGATTGCCATTTACCTGCCCCTTGTGATGCAAGGCGAATGCGAATACCTAAGCGAGGTTTTACACCTAAGCTTTTTGCTTCTTTCAGTACCAGGTCAAGCTCGGAAAGCTTCTCTAGTACGATAAATACTTTATGACCTAGTTTTTCACCGATTAGCGCAAGACGCACGTATTCACGGTCTTTGTAGCCGTTACATACAATCACTGAACTCGCTTTTTGCGCCAGTGCCAGTACCGCTAACAGTTCAGGTTTACTACCCGCTTCTAGGCCTAGTTGTTTTGTTTCTAGCTGCGCTTGGCTTTCTAGAATTTCATCAACCACTTCTTTTTGCTGGTTAACTTTAATTGGGTAAACCAGTAAGTAGTTGTTTTGATATTGGTATTCTTCAATTGCTTGGTTGAACGCTTGGCAAATACCGTGCACGCGTTGGTGCAGGATCTGTGGGAAGCGAACCAATACCGGTAAATTAAGCTGCTTTTGTTCTAGCTTAGAGACGATATTGCTCAGAGGCACCTGATGTGCGTTATCGCTACGAGGTGACACATACACTTCACCTTGGTTATCGATACCGTAGAAGCCTTGGCTCCAGTAATGAACATTGTAATCAGCACGAACACGATCAAGTTTGGAATTGTTTTCCACTTCAAATCTCACAAAGATAGGGAGAGAAATACATGACCCAGTGGAGCTGAGTCATACCTGACACGGGTCTGAATTTGGCTCTCTAAGCTTCCGCGTCGAGCGCATTAACGGATAAAAAGGTAGCGGAGTCTAACAAAATAGTTTTGTCATCACGACAAGGTTTAGGGGGCTTTGTTTGAGATGATTTTCTATGCAAATTTGTTGATGATTTTATCTTGTTTGTAGCCTTTATTTGCTTGGTTTGAACCGTTAAAATGAGGGCAAATTGATTACCTTTGGAACTACGATGGCAAAACTGACACTTCAAGAGCAAATGCTGAAAGCG
This sequence comes from Vibrio sp. 2433-A1, assembly GCF_056726085.1. Lineage (NCBI taxonomy): Bacteria > Pseudomonadati > Pseudomonadota > Gammaproteobacteria > Vibrionales > Vibrionaceae > Vibrio > Vibrio sp. 2433-A1. Next base: position 73,543 of record NZ_JBRESC010000008.1, on the reverse strand, counting down.
GGCTTGGTAAACGAGAAAAAATTAAAGAAAGCCAAAAAGGGCTCGAAGAAATCTCGTGTGCAAGCACGTGAAGTAAAAGCGGCGGTTGAAGAGAATAAACGCCAACAGCAAGAGCGTGATAAAGCGTTAAGCGAAGAGCAAAAAGAGCAGCGTCTATCGCAAGAGATCAAAGCGCAAATCAAACAGCTGATCGAAATGAATAAGATTGATCAAAAAGATGGCGACATTAAGTACAACTTCACCGATGGTACGCTTGTAAAGTCACTGTATGTTGAGCAGTTGATTCGCGACCAGTTAGCAAAAGGTATTCTATCGATTGCGCGCACTGATGACACTTACGTGGTAATTCCAAGCAGCGTAGCGAAGAAAATAGCGATGCGTGACGAGAGTGTGATCATCGAGCAAAATGCACCTGCTGAAGATACTCCAGCAGAAGATGACCCATACGCGGACTTTGTCGTACCAGATGATTTGATGTGGTAATTACGCATTAGGTAGTTTAGAAAACGCTCTACTTTGGTAGGGCTTTTTTTTGTAGCGGGAAAACAGATTACAGCGGAAAATGATAGACATAAAAAAACCAGCCACTAGGGCTGGTTTTTAGAAATCTTAGTAATCGACGCTTAGGTCGATCTAAAATTAAGCTGGTACTACGTTAGCAGCTTGTGGGCCTTTTTGACCTTGTTCAACTTCGAAAGAAACCTGTTGGCCTTCTTTCAGAGTTTTGAAACCTTCAGAAGCGATAGCACGGAAGTGAACGAATACGTCAGCACCGCCGTTTTCTGGAGTGATGAAACCGAAGCCTTTCTCTTCGTTAAACCATTTTACGATACCAGTAGTTTTGTTAGACATGATGTGTCCCTTATATAAAAAATTAAATTGTAGTGCGCTGAAAAATCGAACTATTTAATGTAACAATGAAGCTAAGGGAAACACTGGGATAACAACGGTAACGCAGAATCTAAGGCTTTACTTACTTGCAGTTTCACAAATAACCCTGTCTTGCAGAGCGATCTAGATAGTACCTGATTACCGTGCGATGTAAAGATATATTTTTGTTTCCTTTCGCCAAAATAGTCAGGACGGAATTAACCTCCCTAACTATTTTATAGACTTACCACCTAAGTGCTTTGTTTTTGGTCGTGTTGATCCTTGCCAATGAAGCCTCCAGTTTGATGCGCCCATAGCTGAGCGTATATTCCGCCGCTTTGCACTAGCTCTTGGTGAGTACCTTGTTCAACCACTTCACCTTTATCCAATACGATCAAACGATCCATAGCCGCAATCGTTGATAGTCGGTGAGCAATGGCGATTACCGTCTTGCCTTGCATTAGCTCGTTCAAGCTTTCTTGAATTGCCGCTTCGACTTCTGAATCGAGCGCGGAAGTGGCTTCATCAAGAATTAGTAACGGCGCGTCTTTGAGTAGTACACGCGAAATCGCGATACGTTGACGCTGGCCACCAGAGAGTTTAACGCCGCGTTCGCCGACTTGAGCGTCGTAGCCAACGTTGCCAAATGGGTCATTCAGCGTTTCGATAAACTCATGAGCATGAGCTTGCTTAGTCGCACGCAGCAAATCTTCTTCAGAGGCATCAGGGTTGCCATACAAGATGTTGTCGCGGATTGAGCGGTGTAGTAATGACGTGTCTTGCGTAACCATACCAATCTTACTGCGCAGAGAGTCTTGCGTAACATCTGAGATGACCTGACCATCAATCTTAATCTTGCCGCTCTCAACGTCATGGAAGCGCAGCAATAGGTTAACCAGTGTTGACTTACCTGCGCCTGAACGCCCAACTAATCCCACTTTTTCGCCTGGTTTGATATTGAGGTTGAGGTTACTGATTACCCCTTTCTCTTTATCTCCATAGTGGAAGCTGACATTATCAAACTCAATACCACCTTGTTCTACCACGATAGGTTTAGCGTTTGGCTTATCTTGAATGTCGATGGGTTTAGATAGGGTTTTCATCCCGTCGACTACCGTACCCATGTTTTCGAACAGAGCGCCGACTTCCCACATGATCCACATAGACATACCGTTGATACGCAGAGCTAAAGCGATAGCAATGGCAATCGCCCCAACGCTGATTGAGCCATCCATCCATAAGAAAATAGACAGAGCACCAATAGAGAACACCAAGATGTAGTTGGTGATTTCAACCGCGACATCAAAACCAGTAACCAAGCGCATTTGGCGATAGACAGTATCTAAGAAACCATTCATGCCTTTTTCTGCGTATTCGGTTTCCCGCTTACTGTGCGAGAACAGTTTCACAGTGGCGATGTTGGTATAACTATCAACGATGCGACCCGTCATGGTCGAGCGAGCGTCCGCTTGTTCTGATGCTACGCTCTTTAACTTAGGTACAAAGTAAATCTGGATAGCGATATAACAGCACAGCCAAACTACCATTGGAATCATGAGACGCCAGTCTGCTTGAGCCAGCAGGACAACAATGGAAGTAAAGTAGACTGAGACGTAAACAAATACATCCATGCTCTTCATTACGGTTTCACGCACTGCCAGCGAGGTTTGCATCACTTTCGTGGCTACTCGACCTGCAAAGTCATCTTGGTAAAAGTTGAGGCTTTGCTTAAGTAAGTAGCGGTGCGCTAACCAACGGATAGACATCGGGTAGTTGCCAAGCAGCGTTTGGTGAATCAGTAGAGAGTAACCAATCACCAATATCGGCATCACAACGAGTAAAAGAGTACCGTAAAATAGGAGCTCGCTTTGATTTTGCTGCCAAAAGGTTTCTGGGTTGCTGTTTGACAGCCAGTCAACAAGGTTACCCATCGCACCGAATAGAGACACTTCTACAATCGCGACAATCGTCGACATGATAGACATGATGATCAGCGGAACTTCAAAGCCCCGCGTGTAATGGCGACAAAAAGCAAACACCCCAGATGGCGGCTGGGTTGGCTCTTGCTCGGGAAAAGGCTTGGTAAAGCCTTCAAATTTTTTAAACATAGGTTATTTCCTAAACACACAAAAGACAGGATTTATGCCGTGCGGCATAGGTGTACGTCCATAAATAGGAAGGAAAACCAATGGTATAACGTTAATGTGTGAAATGTAACCAGTTTATTACTCCTGTCGATGCATAATATTCAATGGCTTTTGCTTCAAAGTTATCGTGACAATAAAAAACGCTGCAATTTTGCTTCTATACACTCCATTTAACTGTTGCAGTGAGTATTTGGTAGGTTATTTCAGTAAATCTTGTTTTAACATTATGTCTACAATTAGCCCTATTGAGTGAGATTAATTGAGTTTGTCCTAATGTTGAAACAGCAAGCCCTACTACAAAAAAAACAATCAACAGTACAAAACGCTAACTGTGTGGTGATGGTGCCACCTAAAGAGTTTGCGTTTAACGCAGAAACTGCACAAGACAACGAATTTCAGCATCACGTGACTGAGTCAACGAGCCAAGTTCGTCTTGCAGCGATGGAAGAGTTTAAAGCGATGGTGGCTTCTTTGCGCCAAGCTGGTGTTCAAGTGGTTGAGTTTGATTACCCTCTAGGGGACGTTGAAACACCAGACGCAGTTTTCCCAAATAACTGGTTCAGTACTACAGCGAAAGGCGAGCTATTTACTTTCCCAATGGCATGTAAGAACCGCCAACATGAAGTGAAAGTCGACGCATTGGCTGAAGCGCTGCAACAAGCTGGTCGTACGATTACCCTTCAAGACTCTTTGACTGACTATTTGCAAGAAGACGCGCATTTAGAAAGCACGGGTGTGATGGTTAAAGACCACGTCAATAAAACTGTTTATGCCGCCTTGTCACAGCGCTGTGATCGTGAAGTATTGGAAGATTACTCAAAACGAATTGGTTATGACCGAGTTGTCTCGTTCCAGACTGCGCTTCCTTCAGGTAAGCCGATTTACCACACCAATGTGATGATGGCGATAGGTGAAAGCTTCTGCGTGATTTGTGATGAAGTGATCCCTGAGTTTGAGCGTCGCTTTGTGATCAAATCTCTGGCGAAAGATAAGCAAGTGATTTCCATTTCACTTGAGCAGATGCATAACTTCTGTGGCAACATCCTCCAACTTGAAACCGTTAATGGCGAGAAGGTTATTGCGATGTCGCAGTCTGCCTATGACGCCTTCTCTCCAGCGCAACGTGCACAGCTGTCTAGTCACGGTAAATTACTGCCATTCAATGTGAAGACGATTGAAAACATTGGTGGAGGCAGCGTACGCTGTATGTTGGGTGAGGTATTTTTGCCAAGTCGTCAGAAACAGCTTTAATCGACTTTAGAGAGAACAAAACGCCCCTGTGACTGAATATAGAAAGTCACAGGGGCGTGAGTTTATGGCAGTTAGTAAGAGTCAATCACAATGCTCACTGTTTCGCAGCAAAGCAAGACAAAAAGTCGTCACCTCGTTCTTTTAAACAAAGGGTGCTATGATCTTGAAAGGTTATCTTATATTCTAAATTTCTCACATCACTGTTAGGGAAAATAATCTTTTTTATCAAAGGGTAGGGAAGATCTGTATTAACGATAATATCTTGGACGACTTTACTACCCATTGTCGAATGAATAGATTGGAGTTCAATTTGTAGGTTTTTTCCAATTTTATAGTTATTATCGGGTGAATAATTTAAGAGTCTACCATTAAAATAAATTACATCTATCTTATTGTGGTTTTTATTCCAAAAGCTTATTTTTCCTACTAAGTTCGGATCAAGGTTATCAGCAATTAATTCCACCTTATAGGTGTAGATTTCTTGGTTGTGTAGTAATTCTACTGTTTTAACGAAGTGATTCTCTTTTTGAATCTCACTTGTAAGGGCTTTGGCAGGCAATACTAAAATTAGAAATAAGGTTAGTAGTCGCATTGTCCACCTTTTATATTTAGGGTTGAAATAAAATTCCTAGGTAAATCACTCGGATCGGAAAAAATTACTTGTCTAACTTTCTCTGATGAAGTTTCATTCAGTTCACTTATAGTATCAATCGAATATACTCCATGAGCTTTACTAATAATAACAACACACTTTTTCTTGCTAAATATGCCCTGTAAATAGTCTGTAATGTCCTCAGTCATTAGTTTGCTATCATTTAGCGTAGCTAAACCAACTTCTTCAAAGGGAGCAGTGCTGATAATACTAAAGTCATCTGATTCATATAACCAGTAGCTATAAGTATTGGTGAATAAATCATTGAAGTTAAGCATTTTATTCAACATCACAGTAATCAAAATTATAAAAGTAGAAGATGCGACTATTTTGTAACAGAGTGCATTGCGAAAGTAATACTTCTTAGTCACCCTTTTATTAGATTTACTGGGCTCATTGATATTGTTATCTTTATTGGGCCTTTCAATATTATCATCTTCATTCGCTTTACTAAGTCCATTCGGCTCATTGGCTGCGTCAGACAAAGAGGAAGGAAGGCTTATTCGATACCCCACTTTTGGAGTGTTGATAATCTCACCACCAATGCTCTTTAGCGCTTTCCTTAAGTTAGAGATCGCTACAGGCAAGGAGTTCTCTCCTAAATGCGCAATACGTCCCCAGCCAGCAATTAATAGTTGTTCTTTTTCAACTACCTGGCCTTTGTTTATTAGCAAAACTTCAAGAATATTACTTTCAGGAAAAGTAATTGAAAAAGCTTGCTGTGTTGTTTTTAGATGAACAGTTGGTGATGAACCACTTCTATCTATCGATATTATTTCGTTTGCGAAATCATTCACTTTTTTTATCCATTGTACTTATTATACAAATCATAATTTAACGTAAAATGCTTCAAAATCCCTTGTTGCTTCAGAGATAATTAACATTAATTAACATTAATTGTTGTTAATTAATGTTAATTGCGCCTTTCTCACTTTGAATTTAGGTCAAGCTTTAACTATTAAAGGTAGAAAGCCCCTGATGGTATTGCTGGAAGGCGAATCCAGCTTCAATTCATATTAAATAATCCCCCTTATAATTGATTGCAAGAGTGCTGTGTCCTCCGGCTTTTTTCTTAAAACCACCTCTGCATTGTACTTCTCTGTGGACAATTTTTAGTGATGAATACAATCACAACCTTAGTGAGTATGTTGGATTTTATCTTAGTGTGGCTACTAAATAGAATGTCCGAGAGTTATAAATTAAGTGTAAATTAATTGATGGATTGACGGCGTTTTGGCTTAATTTACTTAGCTCACTAAGGGACAGTGACACAATGACGCAATCGTTACACTCATTGACGGTTGCGTGTTGTAAGACTTGTTTAATGAAACAATCACGATGTCAGAGAATACGCAGTTATGTCAGAGAATACGCAAGATTTTCTTATTCAACAAAGAGAGTATCTAAAGCAAAGCCTAACTTTGTATCAGATCGCATTAAAAAATGGTTTTGATCGAGAGGCTAGGACTTTACTTAAACTTGTTAATGTTAACCAGCGCCGTTTTGAGCTCGTTTATGAACAATCTAAATACAATTTTCTTGTTAATGATAATAGTGACTAGTTGGTTGGTAGTATCAATAGTTATTAATTTTTGATGCTTTATTAGTTTTTGCGTCAAAATTTTAATTGAGCTCATTTAGTGATGCGAATTTTATTAAACTTATTAGTGATGTTGTCCAAATTAGGAATCAAGAACAATCATACTGTTCTTGTCTTAATTAGCTTATTCGGTATGACGAGAGCTTTTGCTGCGTCAGAAATATTATTTAGGCATCAATTTGATGTTAGTGGAGTCATTGTCGCTTCTACGTGTTCGATCACTGTAAAAAGTGATTCGTCACCAGACGGGATAATTGACTTCGGTGAGTTTAACCTAGCTACTTCTCAAGGTGTAGTGACCCGGGAGTTTTCTGTTGTGTTATCTGAATCTGTCTCTTCAGATCCGGGATGTAGTGCCTTTTTAGCTGGTTCGGGGTTCGTAAAATTTAGCTTTGGTGATCCAGGCCAGCTCGATCACGAGGGAGTCGTCACTCGAGGTGCTGGTGATGGCATTCGTATTGCTATCAACTCAATGGATCACGAGGCAAGTAATCAAGAGATTCTTACTTCAAATAATTCAGTTCTTAAATACCCCAAGCATTTTGCATCGAAAGGCGTATTTAGGTTTAGTGCTACTACAATGGAGTTAGATTCCGCGAGTGCAGGCCAGTATCGCGGCTCACTAGCATTGGTCGTGTCATACAAATGAACATAATGAAATTGACCGATGCCACCGTTGGTATTGTATTACTAATATTTACTGCTGGAGTAAGTGCCGAAGAGTTTGATTTTAGCTTTCTTCAGGGGGGGATGCAGCTAGAGCCTTCGGTAATTGAAAGCCTTAGTGGAAGCTTAGTTCCAGGCAAATATTTGGTTGATGTGGATTTAAATGACCACGTTATAGGGAAGCGAATTCTTACAGTAACAAACCAAGATAAAAAAGAACTGTGTTTAAGTGACGCATGGCTAAAAGATGCCGGTATTGCTATTGCCCCTGACTTTTATGCGGAGCAATTTGATAGTGGACGTCAATGTTATGTAATTGGTAACGAACCAAACAGTCAGGTTGACTTTGACTTTTCGTCTCAGACTATCAAGTTCATGGTTCCACAAAAAGGTCTTGCAAAAAAAGAAGTCCAACTCGACGACTGGAACTACGGTATGAGTGCCTTTCGTATGAATTATAGTGCGAACATGAACGTCAACGACGTCGGTACAACTGTATATGGCTCTGCAGGTATGAGGGCGAATATAGGTAAGTGGCTGGCAATGTCATCGATGAGCATCGGTGAAGATGATGTAAATGTTTCTATGATCACAGCAACCCGTGCACTGCATGACTTACAAGCAGACTTAACTCTAGGTAAAACGTACGTTGCTAACTCACTCGTAGGTGGGGTTGGGTTAATTGGTCTAGGTCTAGTTAGTAATAATAGTATGTCAGCAAACGACCTTGGCTATAGGCCAGTCTTCTCAGGTATTGCTAATTCACATGCGCGTGTAACGTTGACGCAAAATGGCAATACAGTGTACTCGGAAATGGTGCCACCGGGTCCGTTTGAAATCACCGATGCTAATTTATTAGGCAGCGGTGATGTGACTATGACTATTACAGAGCGAGATGGAACAAAACGAACACAGCTATTTCCTTTAACAATTATGCCTAACATGGTTGACCCTGGTCAAAGTGAATACAGTATCTATGCGGGACTTCGTGATTCGACAGGCAGTGATCTAGACGGACTATTTGTAGCAGGCTCTTTTGGTTACGGTTTTAGTGATTACACCTTAAAGAGTAGCGCTCTATTACACACCAATTATGCCGCTGTGGGTATGGGGGTAGTGCGTAGTTTAGGTAATTGGGGAGCCGTTTCCTTTGATGGCTCATCTTCTTATGCCGAGTATGAGGATGCAAGCACGCTTTTTGGTAGTAAGCTCTCCTTAACTTACTCTAAGGCATTTAATGATGACACTCACCTTCAACTGCTTGGTGCTCAATATACGTCAAGGGAGTATGTAGAGTTTTCCGAGTTTTTACCTTCGAAGGCAATGAGTAATAAAGTGGTAACTAAGAACCAATATGAGTTGAGTGTAAGTCATCGTATTAATAAGCATATAAGTTCGGGGCTTTCTTTATGGCATCGTATTTATTGGGGGAATAGTGATACCAGCACTGGTGGGCGTCTTAGCTTGTCTTCAAGTTTTAACTATTTTAGCACCTCATTGGGCGCAAGTTACAGCGAGAATAATGGAAACCAAGACTATGCCTTTTCTTTATCGGTATCAGTGCCATTCGATGCCTTTGGTCAGAAATTCTCATCATTTGGCAACATGAATATTTCAAAAGATGGTAGTCAAAGTTATAGCACGGGCATTTCATCGAATATAGGTAAACGTTTTAGCTACTCAGCGAGCATGGGGTGGAACAATTCGAGCCGTGATAAGAGCTACTCGTTGAGCTCTAACTATCAAGGTGAGCGAGCATCATTACATGGTCAGCTATCGAGCAGTAGTGGCAATTTGACAGGTTTTGCATCGGTAACAGGATCGGTGATTGTACTGCCAGAGCAGCGTGACGTTCTCTTTACACGAGACGCTAGCGACACAATAGCAATTGCAAGTGTCAGGGATGTAGAAGGTGTTGAATTTTCTGCTTCACCATACCCAACAGACGACAAAGGTAATGCTGTCGTCCCGATATCGGCTTATACCAATAACAGAATCACCCTAGATGGTTCGACACTGCCTCTGAATATGGAGCTGTTAACAACTGAGCAGGAAGTAGTACCAACTGCCGGAGCTGTAGTCTACATGCCATTTAAGTCAGTTGAAGTTAATCGCTACCTGTTCCAAGTGCGTTTACAGAACGGAGAGTTTGTGCCAAGTGGTACTTGGGCAACATCTATGTCGGATCAGCCACTGGGTTTTGTTGCACCAAATGGAGTGTTGTTTGTTAACTCGGTGGATAAATTAGACGGTTTGAAATTGGATGATTGTGTTATTTCGCGTTCATTTATTAGAGATACAGATAAGTTACAAGAGGTAGTGTGTGAAAATTAAAACAAGAGTATTGGCAGCGATATTTGTTTTCCTACTAAACATAAATAGCGCGTTTGCGGCGTTGTCCCTCGATGCTACCCGATACATATTAAAGGGGAATGAATCAGTGGTATCTCCTATCGTCGAGAATGAATCAAGCCGAGACTATGCTGCCCAAGTTTGGCTAGATAACGTTGTTGGAGATGATACTCATCCAACGTTTATTGCTACGCCTTCATTTTTCAAAATAAAGGCTAAAGGCCATCAGGTATTTCGAATCATGAAGGCAACGGACCAAATGCCAACAGATCAAGAGTCAATTTACTGGTTGAATTTGCAGGAAATTCCGCCAAAGAAAAAAGGCAATGGTATTGCAATGGCAATCCGTACCAGAGTGAAAATGATTTACCGCCCAGAGTCCATTATTGAAGGGCGAAAAGGAGCAGAAGCAAATCTATCGATGTCTCATTTGCCAGGGGCAACCTGGTTAGAAAATACCACGCCTTACATTTTTGCGATTGATTCGGTGATTGATAGCAAAGGCAATGAGATTGAGTTTGAGAGTAAAGAAACAACAAACCTTGCGATGTTTATGCCAGGTGACCGGGTGAACGTAACGGGTCACATGGTGAAATCAGTCAAAGCGATCGATGATTTCGGTGCACTAAAGACATTTGTTTTAAAGCAGTACCGTAAAAATGATGAATCTAAGTAAGCACTTAGCACAATAGGTCGAAGCAATGAAAATAAGATTAGCGATGTTTTATCTAATGCTTATATCTAGTGGTGTGTTAGCGCAGCCGATAGATATGAAAACAACGCCGATTGAATTGGGGGTTATTAATGGTGAGGTGGAGAATGACCGCGTACACCTTCATAAGGTATTGAAAAACCCGATATTAGTCACTCTCCGTAAGGGGGACTATGCTCAGTCTGTCAGTCAATTGCTTATTAAGAATGCCCAATTACTAAAGCATTCAACTACAGAAATAGTCATCAGTCAGATTCACACGTTGGAAAATGGTTCCGACATGACAACACAGCTTACTCTGGGGCTATGGACTGATGGAAAGCGAGGCTTGATTGACGCGAAACAGTTGGCAGGTGAGGTGGCCATTAGTCTAGGTTCTAAGTTTAAGCATCTGGAGCTACGAGCGGTTGAGCCTGTCACCATGATTGCGCCACGAAGCTACCGAGGTCAGTTTAAGTATTCAATTGAAGTTGTAGGAACGGCTAGGTAGTCGTTGCTATTACACTTCAGTTTAAGGTCTGGAGTCTTTAGGCAGGGGACTCTAAGTAAAATGATGTTCAACACAACAGAGAGCATCACACATTCTAAAGTAAGTATGGAAAAATCATGAAAAAAACACACATTGCAATGGCATTAACAGCAGGACTTATTGCGGGCACTGCGAATGCATCTATGAGCTCGATGGAAAACGGTGGTGGTGGAAACATTATTATCGGTGGTACTTTTGAACATGCTAATACCACATGGGTTCTAGGTCTCGATGCTGCCCCTGCATGGAGTGGAAAAACCATTGAAACTACTGAATGGCATCATGAACAAGGTGGAGCGTACGTAGAAGTTTTGTCACTAGGTGAGGCGAATGACCCAGTAATGCTGCTTGCGAGTAAGGGCTCACAACAGCACGACGAAAGAATCCCTCTTCCTATGGTTTCTATTACAGCCGCTGACGGTGAACATAGCCTGATGATCCCTAACGTTGAAGATGAAAGTGGAGTGCTAAGTTTCCCTACGGTACTCAACGGCGCAGTAGTGCCGAATGCAAAAACCATTATCACGATGAGTGATATGGGTGAGATGGTCCAAGAACACACTGATGGCAGCGCTGATAATGTATATGTCATGCATCAAAGCGTGGCTAACAAAAAATACTCAAGGGAAGGCCATAAAATGGCCCCAACCCATGCTGTTAAGGAGTCTCGTGCTCAGGCTATTGATAACTTCATAGTTGCGAATAACAATGCAATTACAAGCACATTTAACCATTCCGATGCGTCTTTTAAAGACTCTATTAAAAACTCTTTCGCTACAATCGGTTTGGTTGCAGATCAGATAGGCGAAGCTCCACAAGGACACGACACAGCGACAGGCTCATACTACGGACTTGGTCTATGGTTTGAGAGCGTAACGGTTGTAAATTCTGCGGATACCCCTCTGGTGGGCCAGTGGACCACGACTATTCCGGTTACGGTTACGTACCGCTAAGCTGTGCGTCAAATGTTATTTTGTCTGTTTTTCCTTTTCTTCTTGCAAGATAACACCTTCTCAATATTGCCTGCTCTAAGCAGGCAATATTCGTATTTATCAATAGAGATAAAGCGGTGTTTTACATCGTTTGAAACGTATGCGCGATAGTAAGATCGCTGTTAAACATCGATCAATCAAAGTTATTTGCACAGTTGGTTTGTCGTATGAAAAAAAATGTTATGTTGCTCGCCATTGCTTGTTCATCGATCGGCTTGGTGGAAGCAAAAGAATTTAAATTAGATCAAGACATGCAATTCGTCGGCACAGTAATAAGCGGTTACCCGCAATGGCAATGGCAAGTTGGTACTGCGCAGGGGAGTCGTATGACTACATGGGATACCGATACTGACACAGCAATTAAGAGAAATGGTGAATTTGTCTTCACTTACTCTAGTCAAAACAGTGAAGGGAGTATTCCTTTTGTGCAGGGCTTAATGTTGTCTCCGGCTGCAAAAGGGGCGATAAGTTTAGCTCCTGTCGTAACGATAACGAATGCAAGGGGTAAACCATTGGTGCTAAATGGAACTGGTGAACCTCAAAACTTTGAGGTAGATGCAATGGGTGAGTTAAGGGGCGGAGGAGTCACTACCGGTGTCGTTTCTTTGACTGTAGAGTCAGCGAATGCCGTGATTTACCGCACAGGATCGACTTGGGTTGCGGAAGGTTACAAGGGAGAGGCCGCTCAAGAGGCGTTTGCCTTACTGGATACTAAGGAAGCGCAGTTTTATGACACTCCAGTGCCAGGAGTTCGTTTTAGGCGTGATAGTGATCATGACGTATTCGCTGTATTAAGAGGAACATCGATGCCGAAGGCCTATACAATTTTAGGAGCATTTAGCTCACGATTAAAAAATGTAACCACAAAATGGCAGGTTATTCCAAAAAATTGGAATGCGACGATCAATGCTCAAATTACATTCCAGTAGAAATAATACATTTACAGCTGAATAGTATCTATAAATCATGAAATTAACCTATTTACAATGGACAGTAATATTAGCACTGAGTGGCTCTTCGCTGGCTGCTGAGATTGACACTGGTAATGTTAAACAAGCAGGCTATTGGGGGCAGATTGGTTTAGGCCTTGGATATTTAGATGATGCTGATCCTGTCAGCTCTATTAAAGAGCACAGTACAGGATTTAGTGCCAAACTCAGCGGTGGTTATGATTTTAATGAAAACGTTGGTGTATATGGCAGCTATGATTTTTACCAAAATCGACTCATGAATGACAATATCCAATTGGGTTCGATTGGCGTAGTGGGTAAAACGCTGTTGACTAACGAATTGAAACTGGTTGGTAAAGCTGGTGGCACTATGGTGTCCGGTAGCAATAACAGTAATGGCTTTGCGGGTACTTTCGGTCTAGGGGTTGAGTATGAACTGACGCACCGTGTATCTACAGTAATGGGAATAGACTATTACAATGATATTCAGTTCAGTCATAAATATCCTGGTGATTTATATCAAGCTTACTTAGGTATAACTTACCGCTTCAATCAGCCAGATATGCCATTAGAGATCATTAATGACAAAAAAGTGATTGAGGAAAAGCCCACTGAGGTAGCTAAAAAAGTGGAAGTTGTGAAAAAAGAAGTCATGCCTTCGTTAGGAGTAAGGGGGACGTTGTTCGAAACGAGTTCAAGTGCCTTGTCGCTAACGAGCATGAGCACTTTGCATCCGTTTCTAGATAGATTGAAAATGTTCCCATTGTCTCATATTGATATTGTGGGCTATGCAGACAGCACAGGTAAAGCCTCGTACAACTTAAGGTTATCGAAGCAACGAGCAAAGTCGGTAGTCGAGTACTTTGTTAGGAATGGCATTGATAAGTCACGTATTACCTATTCTGGTAAAGGTGAAGATTCTCCTGTCGCAAGTAATGCAACGGTTGAGGGGCGAGCTCAAAACCGCCGTGTAGAAATATCGATTAATTAGTCGAAGCCCAGTCCAGTAGGTCTGGGCTTTATTTTACTCTTCATTATTTATAAAAGCTGCTTATCTAGCCGCTGATTATCCAATTTCTTCTTATTTACACATCGCGCTTATTCGCAAACTTCTCTAACCCAAGCACGAACGTAATTGCGCAGAGCATCATCACAACCGCTAAGCCAAGCTGGGCTGGCTGAGCACTAATAGCCTCAAAGTCAGACGGCATTAGATTGTGCTGGATTAATGGTACTTGCTCGCCGTGTGAGTTAGTTCTCCAACTGATCGTCTCTTTCCATGGCCAAATCTTTGGCAGAGTACCGAGCATCAACCCAGTTAGAAATATCAAAGTAAGGTCTCTAAAACGTTTAAGTAACCAAGAAAGGAGATGAGAGAAAGTCAATAGCCCAATCACACAGCCTGATAAAAATAGCGTAAGAATTTCTATATCAAATGACTTCACTGCGGCCAGTACCGGCGCATACATACCAATCAGGAGTAAGATAAAGCTGCCTGAAATGCCAGGTAAAATCATCGCACAAATAGCAATACCACCTGCCAATAGCACATTAATGCTAGTGGGCTCTAATTGCAGCGGGTTAAGGACGGTGATGCTGTAGGCAAAAGCGACCCCTAACAGTAGGAAGACAAGACGACTTAGGCTTCTTTGTTCTATTTGCTTGAGCATGTGGAAGACCGAAACCAAAATTAAGCCGAAGAAGAATGACCACAATGGAATAGGGTGAGTCACTAACAGCCACGAAATCAGTTTTGCGAGAGTGGCAATACTGGTAAGTACACCGCCAAACAATGCGATAAGGAAAAAACCATTGATATGTTGGAAAGCGGCTTTAAAACCATCACGTTTCCAGATACCGAGAACTGACGGGTTAATGCGTCGAATGCTTTCAAGCAGGGTGTCGTAAATACCAGTAATGAATGCGATGGTGCCGCCCGAAACGCCGGGTACCACGTCAGCAGCACCCATCGCCATGCCTTTTAGAAATGTAGTTAGGTAGTTCATTCTTGTTGATATGTAAATTAAAGTGCAGTGAGTATATCGACTCTAACGTAAAAAAAGTATGAAAATCATTCTTTGATAAATGTATCTATAAGAATCGAGTTTAATATATATTTGCAAATATTTGCAAAATGCAATTTTCAAATTGCATTTTGAGAGGTTGAAATAGCAAAAAAGTGCATATGAGCACAAAAAAATCGTGGTTTTAAAGTTGGCACGCTACCTGCATTATTAAAGGTGACCCTTCTTAAGCCGAGGGTCACCTAGCCAACTGACGTTGTTAGTGAATACAATTTGTTCACACAATATATAAGCCAATCGCACTGTTGCGGTTGGCTATTTTTTTGCGTGTTGGTTAAACAAAAATTCTCTTCTCTTACCTCAATTTACGGACATTTATTCGGAATACGACAGGATTTTTCCCTTGAAACTCGACAAATAGGGTCAAGATTATTAATAATGGCCGCTTTCTTTTCTAAACCCTAGCTTAAATTTATAGGGTTAACTGTTGAAACGAGCATCTTGAGGCTGTTTGTATAAGGACTAATTTCAATAGAAAAAATGAATCTATGAGCATTGCTCATCAGAGCCTGTAGGGCTTTGTACTCGTTAAGGAAGATGAGTTAATAACTAATAAGAGGTTATATGAATCAGATAATTTCAGTCGGACCGCTAGAATCTTTCTTGATCGCAATCAGTGTTCTTTTTTTAGGACATTTTGTAAACGCAAAGCTTCCCATCCTTAACAAGTTCAATATCCCTGAACCTATCGTTGGTGGTCTTATTGTCGCGCTCATCATAACGCTAATGCATTTTTATGGTATCGACTTAGAGTTTTCTTTACCGCTTCAAAAAATCTTTATGTTGATGTTCTTCAGTACTGTTGGACTCGCTGCGAACTATACCCAGTTAATGAAAGGTGGCGCGAAGGTGCTTGTTTTCCTCGCCGTTGCTTCTTTCTATATCATCATCCAAAACGGTGTCGGCGTCTCAATGGCAACAGCGCTAGGGTTAGACCCTTTGATGGGATTGATCGCAGGATCAATCACGTTATCTGGCGGGCATGGCACAGGTGCTGCGTGGTCACAAACGTTTTCAGAGACATATGGATTGTCCAATACGCTTGAGATAGCAATGGCTTCAGCGACGTTTGGTTTGATTATTGGCGGTATCATTGGCAGCCCTGTGGCTCAGAAGTTGATCAACAAAAATGGCTTTGAGTCTGAATACGGTACAGGAACAAAAACGCACGAACGCTTCCCTGAAGTGGTGACGTATAACGAGTATGAAGAAGATAAGGTAACGGCTAAGAAAGTGGTTGAAGTCCTGTTTATTCTTCTGATCTGTGTTACCGGTGCGAAGTACTTAGAGCAGTGGGTAAGCAGTTTTAATATCAGTTGGTTGATGATCCCAGACTTCGTTTATGCGCTATTTATCGGCGTGTTTATCACCAATGTGATTGAGGTGACTAAGGTCCATAAAGTGGATACCGAAACGGTCGATATTCTTGGTACAGTTTCTTTGTCTCTGTTCCTAGCGATGGCACTAATGAGTCTAAAACTATGGAACATCTTTGATCTTGCAATTCCATTCCTCATCATTCTGGCGGTTCAGTCGGTGGTGCTTGGTGTGTTTGCTTACTTTGTGACATTCAAAGTGATGGGGTCAAACTATGATGCGGCGGTTATCTCTGGCGGACATTGCGGGTTTGGTTTAGGTGCGACACCAACGGCGGTGATGAATATGGGTTCTTTAGTGAATCGATATGGTCCATCACCGCAGGCGTTTATGGTAGTGCCTATTGTTGGCGCTTTCTTTATCGACATCGTTAATCTGATTATCCTTCAAGGCTATATTTCCTTTATTGGATAACACTAGATAGTTAAAAAGCCTCGCTCATATTATGTAGCGGGGCTTTTTTATGTCTGGAAAATCACTTTAAAGTGAGCTTAGTGCCATTGAACTTGAGGTGACCAAGCAACACCTTCGCATTATTTTTGCCATGCTCATTGAAGGCGATCCCGTAGCGAGCATAGTGAAGAGAACGCTGCAAATTACATACGGTGCCAAACAACGGTTCAAAGTGACCATCTTTGTTTGTTGCGAGTCGTACATGCAGTGCGATTTCGTCACCCACTTGAAATGGTCGGCTTAAAGGTGCGGTGACAAAACGGCAGCCGCCTTTGGATAAATCTCTAATTTCACATTCCAGCTTATGGCTATCTGCGACCACTTTCGCGCCAAGGTTTACATCAAAGCGCGGTTCTTTTCGTAGTTGAGTGACCTGCATGGTTTGAGGAACTGATAGAGCAACCATGCTTACGGGTGATTTAAGCACGTGCTGAATTTGGCTTCTGAAGGAAATGATAGCCCCTTCGCCACGTGGAGATATTGCGCGAATCGCAATCCAAAAGCCTTCTTGAAAGAAAAAGCTCAGATCATCTTCAGAGATCTTAGGCAACTCGATAAGAATGACGTTGATGGAGTGCGTGCCGATAAAAGAGGACTTACAACGGAAGGTTGTACCAACCGGTGTAGAGATACCTAGGGTAAGTTCTCCCCCATGCTCAATCATCGCAAGTGCATCAGTGCTATTAAGTGTTGAGACACTTCTATTATTAGAATGAGAGCTCGCTGGCTGCGCTTTCACTGCGACCGCTTGGGTATTCATCTAGCCTCCGTTATCCCCACCATGTTATTGTTTTAGAGGTAGGTTGATGTATATATTTCGAATATCTATGTGTCTGATTCGAGTATTATGAATTTTATGTGTGCTTTGATGTTTATTCAAACGCCAATATATCGTATTAACATGATCTGAGTATCATTTTTGGGGGCTATTGTGTCGCATCCACTGATTATTGATGAAGTAAACTCACAAATTAGAGTCCATTTAAAGGCTGATCATTACGCAGTAATAAAGTTCGTGGATAAAAGAAGCAAGTATGCAATTACCTAGAACGTTCTCAGCATGGACTCACCTTAAAGCACAATGACGAAACCATACGACTATCAATCACTACTCGATTCTCTAGGATTTGACACATTAACCCATACCGATGTACTGCAATCTCTGTGGGGTGGTTATGGGGAGCTTGTTCGACTGCATAGTGCTGGTGGAAGCATTATCGTTAAGCATATTAAGTTGCCTAAGCCTGAACATCATCCACGAGGCTGGAACAGTGAGCTATCACACCAAAGAAAACTTCGTTCGTATCAGGTTGAATTGAACTGGTATAAATCAGCGGCCAATCTCTGTAAAGCGAAAGTACCGGTCGCTATTAAAGTCGAGCAGCAAGGGCAAGAGCTGCTGATTGCAATGGAAGATTTGTCGACACTTGGATACACCGGTGTGGTTACCGAAGCCACTCACGCCCACCTAAGTGCTTGTCTAGAATGGTTAGCATATTTCCATGCTCAACATATTGGGCACCAAGGAGAAGGGCTGTGGGAGTGCGGCACGTATTGGCATTTAGATACGCGCCCGGATGAACTGGCAGCGCTTAACGATGAGTCACTCAAACAAGCTGCGCATAAGATCGATAGAGTTCTCACAGAAGCGCCGTATCAGACATTGGTCCATGGTGACGCCAAGTTAGCGAACTTTTGTTTTTATCCGGATGGCACGCGCGCTGCGGCAGTCGACTTTCAATATATTGGACGAGGCTGTGCGATGAAAGATGTGGCGCTGTTTATGAGCAGTGCAGTAAAGCCTGAGCAATGCCAAGTGATGGAAAATTGGATTTTAGATGAATACTTTGCTCACCTAAGCCGAGCACTTGATAAGTACCAACCTTGTATTGATGCGGCTGATGTTGAAGATCAGTGGCGACCACTGTTCTCCATTGCATGGGCAGACTTTCAGCGCTTTGTTAAAGGTTGGAGTCCAAACCACTGGAAGATCAACCCATATACTGAAGCGCTTGCGGTTCGTGCGTTAGATAAGTTAAAGGCTTACCCCTAGAAGTAAGCCTTATTATCACTCTTGAGGTGTTTTGGGCTATAAGCCAGGTTTGATGCGAGCCATATAGTAAGTGTTGATGAACTCACCATCACGGAACGAACCAAATTTTGACTCGCCTTCTATTTCAAAGCCAAACTTCTTATAGCAAGCGATTGCCCCTTCGTTGTCAGTATTGACTTCGATTTGTACACGTTTTATTTGCAACCAATTGTCTGCCAAATCTAGAACCGTCTCAATCAACTTATTTCCGATACCTAGCCCGTGGTAATCGTCATGTACACCAAGACCAAAGCTACCACAGTGTGCCGTTCTTGGACGTTGTGAGTGCTCGAATCCTATATTTCCGACGACGTTTCCATCCACTTCTGCAACAAAGCTATAAACACCTTGAGGCATGTTTTCCAGTCGTTGTGTCCACATTGCTACCGATGGTTTTGGCAGTTGGAGTGTCTCGCGCTGTGCTTTCGGTTGTGAGTATATTTCACATAATGCGGCTGCATCGCTCACTTGTGTCGGACGTACGATTATTTCCATTTTTCTTATTTCTCGACTGGTTGAACATAAAAACACCATAACGAGAAGTTAACGATATTTAAAGCATTGTTTTTAATGTTTTTACTCACTTAGTTTTTTACACCAGAGGCAGCGAAAATTCTTAGAATCTTTAATGCTAGGTATAAATTGTAAATAAGTTTGTTTATTGGCAAGAGGCGTTTTATTGTAACAGGCTATTCACATAAGGATCGAAACATGAACCACTCAGCGAGTTGGAAAACGCCACAAAATTTCCTGATGCTCATTTCTATTGTTGTGCCTATCGCTTTTTCAAGTTGGATGGCACTTCTGAATAACTTCGTGATTGAACGTGCCAACTTTGATGGTTCTGATATTGGCTTGCTTCAGAGTGTGCGCGAAATTCCTGGCTTTCTTGCGTTTACCGCGGTATTCGTCCTGCTGTTCATTCGTGAGCAACGATTCATGTTGCTTTCATTAGGGGCATTAACCCTAGGTACAGCCATTACCGGTTTCTTTCCCTCAATGATGGGACTACTGCTGACAACGCTATTGATGTCGACAGGCTTTCACTACTTTGAAACCTTGAAACAGTCACTGTCTTTGCAGTGGCTGACAAAGGATGAAGCGCCAGAGATGCTCGGCAAGTTTATCTCGGTTAGCGCATTAGCGTCGTTGCTGACATATGGCGCGCTATGGTTCTGTTTAGAAATTCTAAAAATGGACTTCGAGTGGGTTTACCTGACTTTTGGTGGAGTAGGTTTTTTATTGGTCACTTGGATGGCCTTTGCGTTTCCTCAGTTCGAAACTCATGTACAGCAAAATAAAAAATTGGTGCTTAGAAAGCGTTATTGGCTTTACTATGCACTCACATTTATGAGCGGAGCCCGTCGTCAAATCTTCACTGTCTTTGCCGGATTTTTGATGGTTGAACGTTTTGGTTATTCGGCGGCAGATATTACCCTGCTGTTTCTAATCAACTATTTATTTAACTTTTTGTTTGCGAAACGTATCGGACGCTTTATAGGTAAAGTGGGCGAACGTAAGGCACTAACATTTGAATATGTCGGCTTAATAGGTGTGTTTGTTGGTTACGCTTTGGTTGAAACCGCAGAGTGGGCTGCAGCATTGTATGTGATAGACCATCTGTTCTTCGCCTTAGCTTTGGCAATTAAAACCTACTTCCAGAAAATTGCCGATCCGGCGGATATGGCATCCACTGCGGGAGTGTCGTTTACTATTAATCATATTGCAGCGGTGTTCATACCGGTTTCGTTTGGTTTGATTTGGTTAGTGTCGCCGGCAGCGGTTTTCTACATCGGTGCCGGTATGGCAATGGTGAGCCTATTACTTTCACTCAATATCCCAAGAGTACCAGAAGAGGGCAATGAAGTTCGAGTATTGAAGTGGAGCTAACATTGATCGTAGGTCTTAGCTACGTTATCCACACCTTCCGTGAAAGAATGAAATAAGGCGTGTTGACTTCCAATGCGCCTTTAACTTTTGCTGATGACTTCATGTTAATGGTCTTTGACCGACTTAGTTTGTTGCTTTCACCAATAAACCATGAACAGATTTGAAAGTTTGTACTCTATTTAGTTTTATTCTGCCTCTGTATGCTCTTTAGTCCAAGATAAGAGCAAAAGGATAAACAATGAAAAGAGTTAAATGGGGCATTGCTGGTTTAGGGAATATTGCCCAACGTTTCGCATCAGCATTGACCCAGTTTTGTGAGCATGGCCAGTTACACGCTGTCGCAGCGAGAGATTTGCAGCGCGCTCAGGCCTTTGGAGAACAATTTGGTGCCTCGACGAAGTATGGTGCGTACCAAGATATGGCCGAAGACCCTAACGTAGAAGCTGTTTATATCGCCACGGTGCATCCTTATCACAAGGCTTTAGCTGAGCTATTCCTTAGCCATAAAAAGCACGTTCTTGTTGAAAAACCAGCATTTACGAACCTTAAAGATTGGTTAGAGATGAAAGCGTTGGCTAGGCAGCACGGTGTATTGCTGCTAGAAGCAATGAAGACAGTGACTTTTCCCGCGTACCGAGAGCTAAAATCCTATCTCAAAGAGAATAATCTTAAGCTCACCTCGATAGAGGCTGGGTTCGGCAACCATAATGATTATGACCCCAATGTGTTTATCTTTAATGATCAACTTTCAGGCGGTTCAACCTTAGACGTAGGGGGGTATAGCTTATGGCTCTACTATGATTTATGTCATTTCATGAAGGTAGAAGCAGCAAAGCCGACCGTGACAATGCACAGAATGCTAGATCAATGCCATGTTGATACTGATGCTAGTTTTATCTTCTATGGTGAGATAAAAGGCAAGATGTCTTCTTCAATCACAACAGACCTACTGCGCAGTGCGGTATTAAAAGGTGAGGACTTGACCATTACGATTCAAGATAAGTGGTGGAATCCGCAGGTGATTGAGATCGAGCATAAAGGCATCACCACTATTATTGAGTCGCGAATCAAAGGGAATGGATTCGAGTTCGAAATCGATCACTTTTCGCGATTGGTGAGTAACAATGAACTCAAGTCAGATGTACTTTTACATCAAGTAACGGAGCGTGTACTCACTACGATGGAGCAAGCGTTGATAGACAATGGATTTGGTCATTTAACGCGTCTGGAGAACTCATAAACTAAATGAAGAACCTTAAGCGTAAGCTAGAACTTTATGAACAGCTGTTTTGTCTGTTTGGTCCGGGAGAGTCCCGTTGCCAGGTTAGTCAGCTCGCTTCATTGTGGCATGTGACTGAAAGGTACGTGTTTACTTTGCTTAAAGCGATGGAAGAAAGCCTTTAAGCCTGCTCAACGAATTTGGAATATGGCTCAATGAGCAACGAATCATTACTGAGCTAAAGCAAGAGAACTTTCGTCTTGAAGTCTCTGAACGTATTAAAGGTAGTACAGTCGATGGCTTTGGTTGGTGTCAGTTGGGCAAGCTTTGGATAAACCAAGGTTAAAAGTGCTAAGCCTGAAACCTTTGTTGTAGGTACTCGACAAAGGTTTTGATTTGCCCAGGAATGAATTTCGATTGAGCGTACTGAGCAATGACCTTCCCTTGATAGTTTCCGCCTACATGCCAGTCTTTTAGTACTTCGACCACTTCCCCTGCATCTATATATGAGCGAATCGCAAATTCGGGGAAAACCGAGATGCCGACACCGCGAATCACCGCTTCGCGTCTTATTTCGCTGTGGTTGACAGCAAACGATCCGCTGACGTTAATTGATACCTTTTTTAAGTTATGGGTGAAATCCCAGACTCGATCGCGTGGGTTCTCACCCAAACATAAGCAGTTGTGCTGGGCAATGTCGTCAGGGTGAATTGGCATACCATGTTGCTCGATATAGTTGGGACTTGCACATAGGATCAGGCGGCATTCGTCGAGGGTCTTAGCTATCAAGCCTTCGGTTGGTTTGTCGGTAATATGAATAATTACATCGACTTCGTCGCCAATAGGATCAATATAATGGTCTGCAACCTTCAGCTGTAGAGCCACGTTGGGGTATGCATCAATAAAGTCGAGAATCATCGGCATTAATACTTGGCGAGAGAGGGCTTTTGGCGCAGCCACTCGTAAAGATCCAGACACTTCACTTTTGTCAGCTTGCGCGGCAGAAACAGCCATCTTGGCTGAGTTCATCATATCACTACATAAGCTATAGACTCCTTGCCCTGTTGTACTCAGTCGCATTTGACGAGTCGTGCGTTCTAGCAGTTTTTCTTCTAGTGCGTTTTCCAGTCGCGTGATTGAGCGACTGACTGAAGAAGGTGATAACCCAAGCTTCTTAGCCGTTTTAGAAAAGCTACCAGACTCGACCACATTAACGAAGATTGCCATCTCTGAAAGCAGAGGAATAAGTCTATTTGTGTCCATGGTGCAAAAATCCTTTGCAAAATCGCAGTATTGTTTCGTTTAAGTTACTTATGGATACTAAATAAGTCAATGAAAGCGAGACTAATGGAAAGGACCCCATGAAAAAGCTAAGAAGTATTGAAGATATTCAAACCATCTCAAAGTCCGTTGACCACGTACTTACTCTGTTTAGTGGCGGTTTAGATAGTACCTATCTACTGGAGCTGCTGAAAACGTCAAATGTGAAAGTGACCGCCATTGCGATTGATTTAGGTGAAGGGGTTGATGAAGAAAACCTAACACTGATTACCGATCATTATGGTGTTGATCTACGCATAATCGACGCAAAACAGGAGTTTGTAGAGCATAGCCTTGTTTCGGCAATTCAGGCACAGGCGCTTTACCTTGGTGACTACCCGGTTAGTTCGTCGTTATCTCGCCCTATCATTGTCCAAAAAGCGGTGGCTCTAGCTGAAATGCTCGGCTGCGGAGCGATCATTCACACCGCAAACCAATCGCAAAACAGTTTAAGGCGCTTAAATGGTGCTATCGAAGCGAGTGGTTATCAAGGCTTTTACGGCTCGCCGTATGAATACTCAGCATTAACTCGAGAAGAGAAAGCGGCAGAGCTGTTTCACTCAGGCTTAGTTGGCTTTAAGTCACGCAATGTCAGCGGAGATGCAAATCTGTGGTGTCGTGAGTTTGAGTCAGGCGTTCTTGATGATCCTGAAGCCTTCACTTTGTCTGAATCACTGTTTACTTGGTCGCAATGGAACACAGAAAAACAACTCGACAATGACCAAGTAAAAATTGGATTTCGCAAGGGATATCCGGTGACAATCAATGATTTACCGATGCCTCTTGAAGACCTAATTGCTTTCATTAACAACCACGTTGGCGCGTATGAAATCGGTCGATATGTAGGGTTCGACCACCTAGATGAGGATGAAAAAGTCTTAGAGGTGCGAGAAGCACCCGCTGCACACATCCTTATGAAAGCATATAAGTTGTTGGAAACAGCAACGCTACCTACTGATGTTCTCAAAGTAAAAGCAATGCATAACGACATTTGGACCCAAGAAGCTGTTGAAGGCCGATGGGGAAGTTTGTTGCAAAGCTCGAGCTATGCGTTCATCGCCCACACTGCCGAGTCTATCTCTGGCAGTGTTTTATTCAGTCTCTCGCGCGGTCAAGTATTGGCGAGCAGTATCAAAGCTGATAAGCCGAAATACATACGTGATAGAGACCATTGGGAGATTAAAACCGCGAAGCAGAGAAGTCTGCGCAGGTTGGACTCCGTGACTAAAGCCCAAGTTCATCAAATGACCAAATAGAGAGGTCGGTATGGATATAATCAAAACGCCAGTCGATAGACATGCTTCTGTTATTTCACGCCTTTTAGTACAAAACCATTATGTGTTTATCAGTGGCAAGCAGATGACGAATATGCTTTCGACCAACGTCGACGAAGTGATTCGCTTCAAACATTTTTGGAACCAACTAGAGCGAGACCGCTATATGGCGGATGGTGGGACTTATCGTTATCGCCGCTATGGCCAGTTCAATAAGCTTGGCCAAGGACGACAGATAACAATATTGCCCCATGAACCGTATGTTCAGCCTGCCTATATCAACACTCTTAATGGTGATATTGAACGTCACTTTGAACCGTTGACCAGTAAGTTTGTTACCTCTCCGATATTGGAAAAGTTGTTGTTACTGATGAGTGATGTCTACGACGCATCTGAAGGTAAAAAAACAGATTGGAATATTCGTCTTCATCCTTACCGAATTGTGGCTAACCAATCGGAAGTGGGACAACCCACACCGGAAGGGCTGCATAGAGATGGGGTGACCTACATAGCTTCCTTGTTGATCAATAAGGTCAATATGGTCGGTGGAGAAACAACCATCACTGATGACCGACAGCAGACACTAGAGCGGCTTACTCTAGATAAGACACTGGATATCGTCATGGCGGATGATGAAAAAACCATGCACGAAGTATCACCGATAAAACCACTAAACCCAGAAAAATGCGCGTACAGGGACGTACTCGTTATCGCGTTTACAAAAATAGGAGAATAGGATGTCAACGGCTACGGGATTACTAAAAAAAGGAAGTTTTAAGTTTCCGTTAACCGAATCATTGCTGCTGTTAGTAGCGGTATTTTGGGGAACAAGCTACGGCTTAACAAAGAGTGCATTGGTTTACACCAGTGTGCTGGTATTCATTTCGATTCGTTTCTCGATCACTTTTCTATGTATGCTACCTGTAGTGATCCGAGACTTTCGCCGAGGGTTAAATAAAGACTGGAAGATCGCCATACCGACCGGATTTATACTCTCGGCGATTTTTTTCTGTGAAGTGTTTGGGGTCTCACAGACCTCTGCATCGAATGCCGCGTTTTTAATAAGCTTGTCTGTCATCTTGACTGCGTTTGCTGAGCTAATCATTAATAAGAAGCGCGTAAGCAATACGCTTTGGATGCTCACTCTATGTAGTGTAGTAGGGGTGTTGCTGCTGACTAGTAATACGGGTATTGAGTTGTCATTGAATACTGGCGATTACTTTATTTTGGCCGCTGCTTTACTGCGTGCGCTGATGGTCACTTTAACTAAGCGCTTTACGGAAGGAAAAGAAATCACCACCAGTACGTTGACGTCATTGCAGTCGTTGGTGGTTGCCTCGGTCGCGATTGTTTGCGCGGTGACTTACTTACCAGCAGCAGAATTTGTTATTCCAACCAGTACCGAATTTTGGATCACTGTGGCCTACTTGGTACTGTTCTGTACTCTGTTTGCGTTCTATGTGCAAAACTACGCAGTACGCCGCACATCGCCAACGCGAGTTTCACTATTGATGGGCAGTGAACCTTTATTCGGGGCCATATTTGCCATGGTCTGGTTACAAGAATCGCTCAGCGTTGTACAAGTTATCGGGGGGGCTTTGATCTTGTTTAGCGTGGTAGTGACCTCAACTAAAGAAAGTTAACCACGTACTGTCATGTACTCAATTATAAAGCGGGCGATATTGCCCGCTTTTATCGTTTATCGCAGTCACGTTTTTTCTATTTGGCGTTGCCTCCGGTTAATTGCCATGTTTGAATCAGCTTGACTGTAAGTAGGCTCGAAGGTGAAAAATGACCAAACCATTAAACGAATGCATCGTGCCGATGTACCCAACCATTCAAGCTCTGGATGTGGATGCGCTTGAAGCAGGGGAGCACAAATTTTGGTTTGCTGTTGCCACCGATGCGATTGGTCATCCCCAAACCCTTCCTGTTCGAGTGTTTAAAGGTGCTAAACCGGGTAAGCGTATCGTGATCACCGCGGGTGTTCATGGTGATGAGCAAAATGGTATATTAAGCGCGCAGAAAATCGCTCGCGAGCTTGAAGGGCAGGATATTTCAGGTTGTATCACGATTGTTCCTGCTGTGAACTTGTCGGGTATCGTTCGTCATAGCCGAGATTTTCATTCTGCTGCGCCAGACAGCTCATCGGCGAACCTAAACCGAATTTTTCCCGGCAATCCACAAGGGGATGATGCCAGTCGTTATGCTTATAGCCTGTGGGAAAACCTACTCAAACCCAATGCGGACTTAGCCATTGATCTTCATTCTCAAACCAGTGGTAGCGCGTATCCTTTGTATGCTTTTGCTGATTACCGAATTGAGGATGCGATTCGCATGGCGAGGCTTATTAACCCTGACGTTATTCTTAACGACCCTGGTGATCCAGGTATCCTAGAAACCGTTTATAACCGCGCAGGTATTCCATCGATCACCATTGAGGTCGGTGTGGGTCGTTATACTGATTTAGAGATGGTAGAACGTGCCACCGCTGGGGTAGTGAACGTCTTACGTGCCTATCAACTGCTTGCAGGTGACGTGATTACTCCTGAGCAAAACTGTGTTGAGGGTAATAGCATCACCAGTGTTAGAGCTGAGCAAGGCGGATTTGTGATTTGCCACGTTGAGTTAATGCAGCCTGTTGAAACGGGTCAGAAGCTTGCAACGCAATACAACAGTTTTGGTGATGAAATTCAAACCTACTTTTCTCCTACGCAAGGTACGGTGATCAGTCACAATGTTGAATCGGTACGAGCTCCTGGCTCGCTGGTGGTTCGACTGATTCATTAGTCATTGATGGATACCTGACTTCAGCGGTACTGAGTTACACAGCTAACTCAGTGCCAATTTAATCTAAACCAGTTCGACTTCTACATCAGTTTGGGCTTGGCTAGAGCAGGCTAGCGTGTAACCATTGGCAATATCTTCTTCGCTCAAGGTTTCTGTGCTAGTGCGCAAGACCTCGCCTTTGGTCACCTTACATTTGCACGAACCACACATACCGCTGCGACAAGCGATGATGATTGGCACGCCGTTCTCTTCCAATACGTCCGCTAGGGTAGAGCCTTGAGCGACTTCGGTTGCGACGTCAAATGCCGGCACTTCAAATTGAACAACACCACTTGATACGTTTTCCGAATGAGCCTCGATAGGTGTGAAGCTCTCTTGGTGGAATTGCTCAGGATCGACACCCAGCGCTAAGGCATTGCTTTCCATATCTTGCATAAATTGAGTTGGGCCGCAAAGGTAGACAGTGCGCTCAGCAATATCTGGGCTAAGTGTATTTAGCCACTCTTTGTCGAGGCGTCCCTTAGGGTGACGTGTACCACTATTATCTTTGAGCAGTAACTTGAAATCGAAGTTGTCATTGGCAGCATCCATCGATTCTAGCTGATCAAAGTAGATCGTCTTGTCTGCGCTTTTCGCCATATGGATAAAGGTAATATCGATACTCTCTTTATCACGTAGCCAAGTTGAAGCCATCGACATCACAGGGGTGATACCACAGCCTGCACTAAGCAAAACGACCTTTTTCTTTGGTGGGCAATCGACACTATTAAATGGTCCTGTAGGCGCTAATACATCGACAGCGTCGCCTATATTAAATTGGTCGATGACGTGATTCGACACAAGGCCACCGTCAACTCGTTTAATCGTAAGTTTAAGGTGGTCATCGCCGGGCATTGAAGAGAGGGAATAAGCGCGGTATTCCATTTTGCTATTCAGCTCAAAGCCGAGTGATACAAACTGTCCGGGCTTAAAACCACTAAAGTGAAGGTGGCTGCCATCGGCCGCCTCAAGTTTGATGCTAACCGTATCGTCTGTTTCGTTCCATTTATCGACGCAACGCATTTTTGCCGGTTGATTATTTTGCCATTCAATAAACATCGTTTCTCTCGTACAAAAGCGCCCAATACCAAAAGCAAAACACTCTAAGCATCGGGCGTGAGTAGTGAAGGGATTAAGCCGCTAGGATAGTTTTTAGGTCTTCTTCTACGCTGCCAATGCTGCGCATATCGAACTTATCTTGGATTACCTTGATTAAGTTGTCAGTTAAGAACGCAGGAGCTGTTGGACCGGTGTAAATGCCTTTTACGCCTAGAGCAAACAGAGTCAGTAGAATCACGATCGCTTTTTGCTCGAACCAAGATAGAACCAAGGTTAGCGGTAGTTCGTTGATGTCGCAGTCGAACTCTTTAGACAGAGCAAGAGCGAGTTGAATTGCTGAATACGCATCGTTACATTGGCCAACATCAAGAAGACGTGGAATACCGTTGATGTCGCCAAATTGATTCTTGTTGAAACGGAACTTACCACACGCAAGTGTTAGGATGACGCTATCTTCTGGAGCTTGTGCTGTGAAGTCGGTGTAGTAGCTACGCTCTGATTTGTCACCGTCACAACCACCCACGAGGAAGAAGTGTTTGATGTTGCCCGCCTTAACTTGTTCAACCACTGCAGGAGCCGCTTGCATCAGTGCGTTGCGACCAAAGCCGACAGTGATCATCTGTTCGATTTCATCATGTTGGAAGCCGTCTTGCGCAAGTGCACATTCGATCACTTGGCTGAAATCATCACCTTCAATGTGCGCCACACCAGGCCAGCCAACAATGCTGCGAGTAAATAGACGATCGGCGTATTGACCCACGTTAGGGTTAAGCAGACAGTTTGACGTCATCACGATCGCGCCAGGGAAGTTTGCGAACTCTTTTTGCTGGTTTTGCCAAGCGCTACCGTAGTTACCTACTAAGTGAGGGTACTTCTTAAGTTCTGGGTAGCCGTGTGCCGGTAGCATTTCACCGTTAGTGTAAACGTTAATGCCTTTGCCTTCTGTTTGTTGAAGGATCTTTTCTAGGTCGTGCAGGTCATGGCCTGACACTAAGATTGCTTTACCTTTGACTGTCTTGACGTTAACCGCCGTTGGCTCAGGGTGACCAAAGGTCGCCGTTTCACCGTGATCAAGCATCTCCATCACTTTGTAGTTCATTAGGCCGATTTGCATTGAACACTCAAGCAGTGCGTTTAAGTCTTCAGGATCGGTACCTAACCAAGCCATGATGTGGTGATACTCGGCAAAAATATCATCATTCGTTTGTTCAAGAACGCGAGCGTGCTCCATATATGCTGCTGCACCTTTTAGGCCGTAAAGGCAAAGTAGACGTAAACCAATCACATCTTCACTGATCGTTTCGTAGCCACGGTTTACCGCCACTTGTGGAGCATAAGTTAAGATGGCCTCTGCTGTTGCTGGAAGCTCAAAATCAGCGACGCTTGGTGCTTGTTCTAGTTCAACGTTACCCAGTTTCGCCGCCGCAAGTGTTTGCTCTTTTAGGCGCGCTTTAAATTGTGCTGCTTGCGCAGATAGCTCAAGAATACGCTCAGGGTCGAAGTTAACATTGGTCAATGTCGAGAAGAATGCACGTGGTGCCCACTGGTTGATTTGGTCATCGATGATATCGAACTTTTTCGCTTGTTCTGCCCAGTAAGAGACACCTTGTAGCGTGTAAACCAATACATCTTGTAGATCTGAAACTTCAGAAGTTTTACCGCACATACCTTGTGCGAAAGAGCAGCCTTTAACAGTAGGGGTTTGAATTGTCTGTTCACATTGAATACAGAACATAGCGTGTCTCCAGTAGTAATAGTTATTAGTGGGATAGACCCATTAGTATTATTTGAGACTACTAGAGCAGGTTGCGTGCCAGTGTTTAACTTGTTGATTTTTATTGTAATATAATGATTTCGTTTAAGTGGTTAATGTAATAAATACAACGCGTCAGTTGTATTTATTACATCGTGCTGTGGGCAGGTTTAGTTTTCTATCGCAAATTTTTTACCCATTCGATAGAGATTGCCGCGATCCATCTGTAAAAATTCCGCCGCTTTTGACCAAGTTCTATCCGATTTATCAAGAGCATGGATGATTAGGTCTTTTTGATATTCTTCGACCAAGGAGCGCATACCTTGACTTTGGTGAGGAAAATACTTTGATGTGCTTTTAACATCGTGCTGTTTGGTGGCAGGATCAAAATGTTCGATGTGGATAATATGCTCGTTAGCTTGAATTGCTCTAAGCGCTGCTCTAGTTAAGGTATGTTCCAGTTCACGTATGTTGCCGGGCCAGCGTTGGTTCTCCAACTGAACTAACGCTTTAGGATGCAGGTGCAGGTTTGGAATATTGAACTGACTGCGAACTTTTTCTAATAAATAACCAGCTAGCACTGGAATGTCACCTTCACGCTTGCGCAGCGGAGGAACGGAAATAGGGAACACATTGAGGCGATGGTAAAGGTCGGCGCGGAAGGTTCCTTCTTCGACTTCTCTTTCTAAGTTACGGTTTGTCGCAGCAACGATTCGTACGTTAACCAAGAGGTGCTTATCACTGCCGACTCTCTGTAATTCACCTTGCTGAATCACGCGCAGTAACTTAGCTTGTAAAAGGAGCGGGAGTTCTCCCAGTTCGTCTAAGAATATGGTACCGCCATCGGCTAATTCAAACTTACCTGCGCGTGAGCTATTTGCGCCAGTAAAAGCCCCTTTGACGTGACCGAACAATTCACTTTCTGCCAGTCCTTCAGGCAGCGCCGCACAGTTAACGTAGATCATTGGCTTGTTATTACGATGAGATTGCGCGTGGACACTGTGAGCAACTAACTCTTTACCCACGCCAGTTTCGCCGGTGATCAGTACCGCGTAGTCAGACTGGGCAACGGTGGCGATGTTATTGCGCAGTTGGTTAATCTGCGCGCTGAGTCCAACCATCTCGCCTTCTTTCGAGCGAGCTTGTTGGATAAGTGTTTCGGTTACATGTTTCTGCTTTTTGTTTTGCGCTTTCAGCACTTTGATTTGGCCGATATTACGCAAGGTAGCGGCCGCCAGAGCAGCAAAGGTTTCAATGGTGACGGGCTCAATGGCATCAAAGGCTCCGACGGTCATTGAATCAAGCGTCAGTATCCCAACCAACTGACCATCGACGTGTAGGCTACAACCTAAACAATCATGAACATCTAATTCGGCTTCTTCACTGAGTAGGACGCCACTAAACGGATCCGGCAGCTCACAGTTGGCGTCAAACCGCACAGGTTGTTTACTTTGCATTATGGCTTCAAGCCGAGGATGAGTTTTTGGAAAAAAACGTCGGCCAAGTACACTACTTGATAGCCCTTTCACCGCAACAGGGGTTAAGAAGCCGTCTTCATCAAAAATAAACAACGCACTCGCATCACAGGGAAAGACCTGATCAATTCCATCAATCAGATGTTGATACTGTTTTTCACTGGTTAGATTCGAGCTTAAGTTCAGTGCGATATCAAGCAGCACTTTGTTCATATTCTGGTGCATTGAAGAAGCCTTGCGGTCGAGGGTTGCAGGCATCCTAACAAGCGGTTGTCATTATTACATCGCACTAAAGGGTATAAACGCCATACGCTTGATTTGGGTCAAGAAGTGTACGAGCTAACGAGTTTTGAACTGCTGCCGATATTGGTTTGGCGATACCCCAACCATGCGTCTAAAGTGGTGGCGTAGTGTTGTTGCATTCTCAAACCCAGCGAGGCTCGCAAGTCGCTCGATAGAATGATTGTCACCTTCAAGTAGTCCTTTCGCACGTTCGATTCGCTGTTGAATCAGCCACTCTTTTGGTGATAAATCAAAACTGGCGCGAAATTTACGATCAAAGGTGCGGCGCGACATATTGGCTTTGGCCGCTAGCGCATCCACATTGATACTCTTATCCAAATTTTGGTTTGCCCAATCTAAAGCATCAGAGAATTGGTTCGGCACTTCTAATATTGGCGTTTCGACGAACTGCGCTTGCCCACCTTGCCGATGTGCAGATACCACTAAACGTTTCGCTACTTGGTTAGCGACGTTATAGCCATAGTCTTGACGAATTACGGCTAAGCCAAGATCTAAGGCAGACGCGCTACCAGCAGAGCAACCAATATTGCCATCAAAAACGTACAGGACATCAGATTGATAGTGAATAGTTGGAAACTGTTCGCGAAAGGCTTTTTCATACATCCAGTGTGTTGTGGCGGTTTTTCCATCAAGTAAACCTAACTTAGCGGGTAAGAAGGCCCCAGAACATAATGTCAGTAACCGTTTACCTGCAGAGATGAAATTGGATACTTCACGTTCAATGATAACTGGGATGGGGTAGTCCCAGGTTGGCCAACCGGGAATAATCAGAGTGTCATAGCTCTCAAGGCTCTCGGTGTATTGAGTCGACATCACAATACCACCAGTCGTGGTGACTGTTTTATCTTCCATATTGATTACGTCAGTTTGATACCAGTCCTCAAATTCAGGTCTAGGCAGAGCAAACAGTTCGACGGCACACGACATCTCGAACAGCGTAACGTGCGAGTGAGCAAGAATAGCGACACGATTCATTTTCCGATCCTTGGTTGAATACAATGCTGGCTTAATATTAACGAACCTTGTCTATTAAGCCAATTTTCGTGGTTAAGTTTCGCTTGCATAATGAACCTTGTTCACTAAGACAAGGAGATAGAACATGGGAAGTGCAGTATCAAGAGTCGCAGCCGCAAATAGCCAAGAGGCACTAGCGCATTTTGAATCATTACTGAAATTTGAAACTGATTGCTGGGATGTTCACCACGCCCTAACCAATGGTTTGCAAGACTTTGTGCTGGTGGATGTGCGTGGCGAAAGCCTATTTGAACAAGGCCATGTGGACGGTGCGATCAATATTCCTCATCCAAGGCTCAACGAAAAGAGCTTGGCTGAATTTCCTCAAGATACGTTGTTTGTTGTCTATTGCGCAGGTCCACATTGCAACGGTACGGAAAAGGCGGCTATTCGACTGGCAAAATTAGGTCGACCAGTGAAGAAGATGATTGGTGGAGTAACGGGCTGGTTAGATGAAGGGTTCGAATTGAAGCAAGAATTCGATGTATGCAAAAAACGCATAGCCTAATTGATTAAATGTCATTTGAGTCATTGCGTGGAGATCTCTACACTTCGCGCTCTTTTTCACTACATGCTGAGATATAGAACTATGTTTTCTCAATCACTTTTTGCTCAGCTGATGAGAATGACCTTATTGCTCGTGCTATCGCTTGTTGTGGTTCACAACTCTCCTAAGCTGTTGGATTTGTTAGCACAACAAGCAATCAATAGCGGCTGTCACCAGACAACAGGTGATGGACACGATCATTCTCACCACCATCATCACTAAGGTTACCTGATGAGCATTTTTCGATTTCCAATCATTGTTTGGCTAGGGATCGCCATCTTAATTACCTGTCTGGGTATCAGACAATCTTTTGGCATTTTCATGATGCCGATTTCGGACCACTTCCAAACGGGGCGTGAGTTCTTTAGCTTTGCGATTGCATTACAGAACCTTTTGTTTGGTGTCTTCCAGCCATTTGTTGGTATGGCTGCTGACCGATTTGGCGCTAAGCGTATCATCATTATGGGTGCTATCGCATACGGGGTAGGCTTATACCTAACATCTATCGCGGTAGAGCCAAGCATGTTGTACCTATCACTGGGCGTGTTAGTAGGTCTTGGTCTAAGTGCGACAAGCTATGTGATTGTTCTTGGCGCAGTCGCGAAAGTTGTTCCTGCTGAACATGCAGCGAAAGCGTTCGGATTGACTACAGCTGCTGGTTCATTTGGCATGTTCGCGATGATCCCAGGGGCGCAAACCATGTTGTCTGAATTTGGTTGGCAAGGTGCATTGCAAGGCTTTGCAATTCTTTGTTCGACTATGATTGCCTTTGCACTGTTTATGCGTTCGCCTAAGCCGTCAGAATCTAGTGCAGCAGCGCAAGGTGCGGAGCAACAACAAACGCTTAAGCAGGCGTTAAAAGAGGCATTTAGCCACAAAGGTTACTGGCTTATTCATGCGGGTTTCTTTGTATGTGGCTTCCATGTGATGTTTATTGCGACGCACTTACCAAGTTACTTAGCTGATAAAAACTTGTCGGCACAGACTGCGGCAATGGCGTTAGCTTATGTGGGTATCTTTAATATCTTTGGCTCGTACTTCTGGGGCGTGATGGGTGATAGGTACAGTAA
The DNA here is from genome assembly GCF_056726085.1 of Vibrio sp. 2433-A1. NCBI lineage: Bacteria > Pseudomonadati > Pseudomonadota > Gammaproteobacteria > Vibrionales > Vibrionaceae > Vibrio > Vibrio sp. 2433-A1. The sequence continues at coordinate 39,063 of NZ_JBRESC010000008.1, read as the reverse complement.
ACGCCACGTGATGTCTGCTCTATACCTGATGCGTACGGTTGTGATTGGTGCTTTTGTCACGCTACCAGTAACGGAGCATACTGCTGCTATCTTTGGTGGTGCGATTGGTTTCTGTTGGCTCGGTACAGTGCCGTTAACATCAGGCTTAGTTCGTCAGATCTTCGGCGCGAAGTACTTATCGACCTTGTATGGTTTGGTATTCTTTACTCACCAAGTTGGCAGCTTCCTAGGTGCTTGGGCAGGCGGTCGTATTTATGACTACTATGGCTCATACGATCCAATCTGGTGGTCGACGGTTGTACTGGCATTTGCTGCAGCCTTAATTCATTTACCGATTAACGATCAACCAGTTCGCCGCTTGGCCACGGCGTAATACGGCATAATATTGTTCTAATCGATGAGCTATCTGCTCCTGTCATCTCGTATTAGTTAAACAAGAGTTTTAGTTTATCGACGAATGAGAGGAGCAGATTTTGCCAACAACAACGGGACTGTATTGGTTTACCAATGATTTGAGAGTGTCAGATAACGACTTGCTGCATCAAGCCAGTGAAGAGGTTGACGTTCTTATTTGTTTATACTGTTTGCCCACTCTTACCCCCTTTCTTTGCGATTTCTCGCTTCAGCATCAACTTGGTGCACCCAAACAAAGGTTTGTGGCTCAGTCAGCCCATGACCTTAACGTCTCTTTGCAGCGCTTAGGTCAACAACTGTGGCTATTCGAATCTGAGCCAACTTCTATTCTTGATCAGCTAATTCGTCAGCACAAGGTGACGCATTTTTATTGTTCCCACACTGCGGGCAGTGATGAGCAACAGGTGATCTTGGACATCGGAGCACAGTTTCCTAACCTAAATGTGACCCAGCGTAGCGTTGGTTCACTGTTTCAGTTGGCGGAATTGCCGTTTGATATAAAAGACTTGCCTAGCACATTCACTCAGTTTCGAAAGAAAGTTGAGTCGCTCACTTATGCTAAGCCGAAGACTGTGAGATCACTACCCAGAAAGCTCGAGTTAACGCTCACTTCACTGTCGATTACATCGTTAGAATCATTGCAGTATGACGACTTTATAGGCGGCGAGAGTGCTGGGAAAAACCATTGCGATCGCTATTTCTCGACTCATTTAGCCAGTAAGTATAAACAAACTCGCAACGGTTTAGATGGAATGAATTATTCAACCAAATTCTCTCCTTGGCTCGCGTTAGGCTGTTTGTCTCCTCATTATATCCTGCAGAGACTGAGCACTTATGAGCGTCAACATGGAGCCAACGATTCAACCTATTGGATCTATTTTGAGTTGCTGTGGCGAGAGTATTTTTATTGGTACGGCAGAAAGTACCAAAATCGATTGTTTTGTTTTAACGGAATTACTGAGCAAACACCAAGTGGTTCTTTCGATAAACAGCGCTTTGAAGCCTGGGTACACGGCGAGACACCTTATCCGATAGTGAATGCTTGTATGAAACAGCTTAAACGAACCGGATATATGTCGAATCGAGGAAGACAGTTAGTCGCAAGTTGCTTGATTCATGAATTGGCTCTAGATTGGCGTTACGGTGCTGCTTATTTTGAAAGCCAACTGATCGATTACGATGTTGGCTCTAACTGGGGCAACTGGCAGTACCTTGCTGGTGTTGGAGCGGATCCACGTTCATCACGCCAGTTCAATTTGCAAAAGCAAACCGAGATTTATGACCCTGATGGTCGGTTCATTCGCAAGTGGACTTAAGAAGACGGCGAGGACAATTGATGAACTACAAAACACTTCGTCTAATCCTTGGTGATCAGCTCAATCACAACCATTCTTGGTTCTCTAATATTGATGAGTCGGTACTGTATGTGATCGCCGAGCTTCCCCAAGAGGCTGAGTATGTGCGCCACCATGGCCAAAAGATTTGCGCTTTTTTTGCAGCTATGCAGAGTTTCGCCTGTGAGCTTAGAGAAAATGGCCACCAAGTTCTGCACTTGAAGCTCGATGACACAGCAGAGTTTGAAAACCTAAACGAGTTGATATTGAGCTTAGTGAAGCAATACTGCGTTGGTAAGTTCGAATACCAACTCCCAGATGAATATCGACTGCAACAACAACTCGGCTCATTGACGCTGACACGATGCCAGATATCGACCATTGATAGCGAACACTTCTTGTTACCTCGTGAGCAGTTCAGTGAACATTTTGCAAAAGGTAAGCATGTGATGATGGAGCACTTTTATCGCCGCATGCGTAAACGTTTTAATATATTGATGGAAGGTAACAAGCCGCTTGGAGGAAAGTGGAACTACGACGCTAATAATCGCAATAAACTAAAACCCGCTGATGTCGCCGGTTTACCCATGCCGCTGATGTTTGAGAACAACGTCACTGAGTTTATCGCTAGGTTAGACCGGCATAATGTTCAAACCATTGGAAGTGTCAGTGAACGTTTACTTTGGCCGATAAACCGTAATCAGAGCTTGTCGTTGTTGGCTCACTTTTGCCGAGTATGTTTACCCAACTTTGGTCGTTTTCAAGATGCAATGACTGACCAACACCCATCTCAGTGGAGCCTGTATCACAGTCGTTTGGCTTTTTCTCTCAATAGCAAAATGTTGAGCCCATTAGAGGTGATTAATGCGGCGCTGTCTGCTTATGAGAATAACCCTGACATCGATATTTCTCAGGTTGAAGGGTTCGTCAGGCAAATCCTTGGCTGGCGAGAGTATATCCGTGCGGTTTACTGGACCAACATGCCGGAATACGCTGAAAAAAATCACTTATCCGTAAGCAATGCACTGCCAAAGTTCTTTTGGACTGGGAAAACACAAATGAACTGTATGCAGCGTGCTATCGGCCAATCCTTAGAATATGGGTATGCTCATCACATACAACGCTTAATGATTACTGGTAACTTTTGCTTAATTGCGGAGGTGAACCCAGATCAAGTCGATGAATGGTATCTGGGTATATACGTTGATGCGATAGAGTGGGTCGAGATGCCAAATACCCGAGGGATGGCGCTGTTTGCTGATGGCGGCATTGTTGGTACTAAACCTTATGCGGCTAGTGGAGCTTATGTTCACCGAATGAGTGATTACTGTAAAAGTTGTCGCTATGACCAAAAGCGTAAAAGTGGCCGTGGCTCATGTCCGTTGAACAGCCTATATTGGCGATTTATGGTCAAACACCGAGATCGCCTCTCTCAGAACCCAAGAGTTGGTGTGATTTATCGATCTTGGGATGCTATGGATGTCGATGGTCAGCGAGCGGTGTTAGATACTGCTCAATCCTATTTGAACAATCTTGATGAGCTTTAGTCGAACGCAGTAAAAATCTCCGCGAAATTGCATGATTATTTCTTTAAAAGATAGGTATTTACATTATGATGAATGCCTACTTTGTTACCAAATGAAAATAAATATGCTTGCTGAATGGATGACTCCAGAAGCATTGATTGCGGCCTTGCTCATTTTTCTAGGCTCTTTTGTTCAGACTGCAATCGGCTTTGGATTGGCAATTGTTGCCGCACCACTTTTGTTTCTGGTTTCTCCAGATTATGTACCAGCGCCGATTTGTCTTGTCGCGTTGTTTATTTCCATTCTTAATGCGATGAGGCATCGCGATAGTGTTGAGATTGGCGGGCTGAAAATGGCAATTATCGGGCGAGTTCCTGGCTCGATTGCTGGTGGCGTGCTGCTAGTTATGGTCTCAACTGACTTGCTGGCTCTATGGCTGGGCGCGTTGGTGCTGTTTGCTGTTATCGTAAGTCTACTGCCGTTTCGTATTGAACCGACGCCAGCGCGCATGACGGTAGCCGGGTTTTTCTCTGGTTTCTTTGGGACCAGTTCGGGGATTGGTGGCCCGCCGATGGCGCTACTCTTGCAACATCAAGAAGCGAATCAGCTGCGTGGTAATTTATCCGCATTCTTTGTTTTCAGTTCGATGATCTCGTTGATCATTCAGATGCCGGCTGGCTTTTTAACTATGCACCACGTGTGGATTACCGTTCCTTTAATTCCTGCGGCTTGGTTGGGGTATAAACTGGCAAGGCTTACTACACAGACATTACCTAAAGAGAAGATCCGTATTGGTGCGCTGCTGCTTTGTTCGATAAGCGGAGCAACCGCAGTGTGGCAAGGTCTGCAATAAATTTGGATATATTCATCTTACGTTAAGGAAAGATCATGATACTGGAAGTCACAATCTTAGATGTAAAGCCAAACCTAGAGACAGAGTTTGAACATAATTTTGCAAAGGCACAGAAGATTATTTCGAGTATGAAAGGCTATGTGTCGCATCAGCTACAACGCTGTATTGAAAACCCAAGCCGCTATATTTTGTTAGTAAACTGGGAAACACTAGAAGATCACGAGCAGGGTTTTAGGCAGTCTGCTGAGTATCAGGAATGGAAGGCTCTTTTACACCATTTTTACGATCCATTCCCAACTGTAGAGCATTATAAGCCGGCCTACAGTTAGACTTTGATAGGAGAAATAGAGTGCTTAGAGTTCTCGGTAATATAATTTGGTTTTTGTGTGGTGGCGTGATCATGGGGCTAGCTTGGTGGCTAGTTGGCTTGATTTGCTTTATCAGTATTATCGGTATTCCTTGGGGACGAGCGTGTTTCGTGATTGGTAACTTCTCTTTCTTCCCGTTTGGTCAAGAAGTCGTTAGTCGTGATGAGTTAACCAAAGAGATGGATATTGGTACCAGTCCACTTGGGACGATAGGTAACATTGTTTGGTTCATACTGGCTGGTATTTGGCTTGCGATTGGCCATATCATGTCTGCTGTTGCATGTTTTATTACCATCATCGGTATTCCATTCGCGCTACAGCATTTGAAATTGGCGTACATTTCATTGGCACCCATTGGTAAAACAGTGGTGTCGAAGGAAGAAGCGGCTATCGCGCGCTACAGTAAGTAATTTAAAAGTATATAAAAGCCCGCTTGGAGCGATCTAAGCGGGCTTTTTTGTATCAATTTAGTAGGCCTTAATACCAAATGCTTTTAGCCGCGTAGGTAGCACATCATCCAATTGGGATACTTCTTCTGGCAGAACTTCAATTAAGGCGAAGTTGTGTTGCTCATAGATTTGTCGAATGGTCTGTCGCTCGGTTTCAGGTACCTCTCCGCTATCACTGCCCCAATATTGCAAATAGACTTTCCCGCTTGATAGGTAGAAATCGCTCAATACATCTTGTTCGATCGGAAGTTGTCTATCGTATGCGTGGACGATGCCATTCATATACAGCCAATTGTCGATGATGAGTTCCCCTTTGGAACGAACATAATGGCCGTCTAAGGTGCGGTGCTTCGCTTCAAACTTTTGTCTGAAGCTAGAGATGGACTTGTCGGTAGCATGTGCTTCGGCATCTTGTCCTGAGAACTCGACCACAGATTGGCGTAATCGCTTGTTACGCACAATAGAGTCATGCCAAACAGCGAACTTTTGACCACTCTCTTTGTCTTCGCGTTGGTAGCCGCCAACAGTAAGCCCAGAGGGACTGACATGCCAACCATCTTCGGTTTTTTCTATCCAGCCGAGTTCTTGCAGTAGTTGGTTGATCTTCTTTGCGTTTAAAGAGAAGCGTTGGCCAATTTGAGTGGCACTTAGCGTTTTACCGCTGGTGGCATCAGTATCGATCAGCAGGTTCTCAGGCCAAACAATAAATTGACCAAACTTGGTGTGATGAACGTATTCGCCGCCAAACTTACTGCCTAGTTCGGTAAGCACCCAGCCGTCTTCGCCACGATTAATGTAACCAGCGATTTTTAACTTGTTGAAGAGTTCTTTTGCTTCTAGGCAACGCAGCTTGGCTAAAGCCGTGGTCGAGATTTTGTCAGACATGGATACCTCCGATTCAATATCGATATTGTTGAAGCAAAGGCCAATTTAATCAAGCAGATGAGTGCAAATATTGGAGAGGTGTAGATCCAGTTTACTGCTTGATGACAACCTGTACTTCACGCTTGGAAGGTATTTAACACCACCTGGTTTCGGCCTAATCCTTTTGCTTGATAAAGTGCTTTATCAGCTCGACCAATCGAGATGTGTTGGCTATCTTGGTTGAGTGTAATACCGATACTGACGGTGTATTGCACAGGAACATCATCACAAATAAGCTTTGATTGCTCGACTAAGCGTCTAAACATTTCGCATTGCTCATACGCATCATTTTCATCATTAGCTCTAAACAGCACACAGAACTCTTCTCCGCCAAAGCGTGCCACACTCAATGAGCTGGGTTTTGGAAAGCACTTCTTCATTAAGTCTGCAGTGTGGATGATCACCTGGTCGCCAACCAAATGACCTAAGCTATCGTTAATTCGTTTGAAGTGATCAATATCAATGATTGCTAAGTAAACGTCTTCTTTGTCTATGTGCTTATCAAGCTTTTCTCTCAGTGTGAGTTTGTTATCTAAGTGAGTCATAACATCTTTACTGCGCAGCTTTTTGTGCAGCAGTAAATTGGTTAGCGCCACTTCTGAGTAATCGCGGATCATACGTAAAATGCTGCGATAGGTCGGAAAGGTAGTTTTCATGTAGATAACCCCAATCAGACTCTCTTTATCGAACAGTGGAATGGTGTAGTGGCGTGAGTTAATCTGCAGCTTTTTCGCTAGAGGATCGGCGTATCGCTTCCCCGTGTAGATTAAGGAGCTTGGTGAAAAGTGTTTAGCAAGGTCGCGATCTCTGAGGATGATATTGGTGTTGCCATGATAGTCGACGGTCGAGAAGTGTCCGTAATCAGCATCATAAAAGCAGAGCTGGACACCTTTATGGTGGCAGAAGCGATCTAAGATCTCTCTTAAGTTGTGTTTAAAGTCGACCAGCTCTTCTTTATTGTTAAGTTCGGCCAAACTAGTGTTTAGCTGATAGGTTAAGTAGTTGATGACAATCGCCAAAAACAGAAGTGACGCAATAACGATGGCAGTCAATGAGAACTGATAAGAAGAAGAGAGAATATCTGAGCGATCTGTGCCTGAGATGAACACCCACTTGTATGGGTTATCACCATCATAGACAGACATTTTGAACTGGCCTTTGTAGTAGTACTCATACTTGCCAAACAGCAAGCCGTGGTTGATTTGTTCACTGATCCCGGCGTGGTAGCTGACTGAAGGAGTACCTATTCGGTTAGGATCTGGATGGAAGACGAGTCTGCCAGTGGTGCTATCCACGACGAAAACGTAACCCTCATTTAATGTACGTAGCCCACGTAAACTTTGCGTGGTGTACTTTAAGTCGAACTCCAACCAAATTTCGTTAGCGTTGTTTTGGGTATATTTGACCGCAAAGACCCACTCTTTGGGGGCTTTTTGATAGATGGATGATACGGCTAAATTTTTAGTGATACCATCGAGAGGGCGCCAAGTAATATCAGGATTTTTTTCAGCTTCAGTGGAGTGGAGTCGCGCAGAACGATATTGATTCGTTTCACGATTGATATAAATAATGTCACTGTATGCGGGTGTGTATTTTAATATCTGTTTGGCGATAGAGTCGAACTCTGAAAGTGAAGATGCGCTGTCCAACAAATAGAGTTTACTTGAAGCCGCTTCAACTTGGGAAAAGATAAGCTCAGAACCAGTTTTGAGATTGGAATAGGATTGTTGATAAGCGATGTGTTCTGATTTATTGAGCTGTTGATAGGCTGCGTAAATCATTCCTATCAAAAGCAGTATGATACACGGCATGAGCGTGCGAATAAGAAACTTGGGTAAAGCCATTGTGTGCCAACTGATTGATCAGAAAGTATTGTAATTATGCGCCGTATAGTAAACTGATGTCGCAAGCACATCAATGCATATTAATCTAGCGAATGGGCTTTCTTTATTCATAAATTGAGTGATATATCACCATATCACTCAATTTTGTGAAGTTAGGCGTTGGCGAAAAAGATCGCTAATGAAGATGGAGCAACAAGAACTTGTTTGTTGTCGATGGTTTTATGCAGCTCGTGATCATCGGTATTACAGATCATTGTCCACTCTTTACCTTCTGAGGTAGGCAGAGTAAAGCGCGCGGGAGCATTGGTTTGGTTGATGCAGTAAAACAGCTCACTACCTTGCTTACCAATCCCTAGGTGCAATGCGACAGAACTTAAGCGATTCCAGTCATCATGTTCCATGAAGCTACCATCAATTCTGCGCCAGAATATACGGTTGTTATTGCGACTTTCGCCACTGAACGCGCGAATAAATGGCACCATAAATTCTTGACGAGCTTTGACCATCTCGGCCAACCAAGCTTTAAACGTCTCTTTCGATTCTGAATTAGACCAGTCTAACCAGCTGAGTTCATTATCTTGGCAGTAGGCGTTGTTATTACCTTGCTGACTATGAGAAAGAACATCTGCAGTCAAGATATGTGGAATACCAAAAGCAAAAAGCAGACTCGCCATAAAATTTCGTTTTTGCTTTTCACGTTTTTCTAAAATAACGGGGTTTTCCGTTGCTCCTTCAATACCATAGTTATCTGAGCGATTATCGCCATGGCCGTCGCGGTTTTGTTCTCCATTTGCTTCGTTATGTTTATGCTTGTAAGAAACTAAATCTTGCATGCAGAAGCCATCATGATAAGTGATGTAATTGACAGTAAGCTTATAAGGCCAATTTGCTGCGCTATAGAGATCGCGAGAGCCCATTATTCGAGTCGCAAACTCTTTTAGGAAGCCTTGATCACCACGCCAGAAACTACGTGTTATATCGCGTAGACGGTCATTACACTCGTTCCAGCCAAACGGGAAGTTACCCACTTGATAACCATTTGGACCGATATCCCAAGGCTCTGCAATTAATTTAACTTCACGTAGAGTTGGGTCTTGCGCCACGGCTTTAAAGAACGCTGATTCAGGACTAAAGTGCTCACCATGTCGGCCTAGAGTAGCCGCTAAGTCAAAACGGAAGCCGTCGACTTTATATTCATGAACCCAGTAGCGAAGTGTATCCATCACGAGGTTTAGTGAAGGTTGGTATGAAAGATCAACCGTATTACCACAACCCGTATAGTTAGCGTAATGTTCGCCATGTTTGATGTAGTAATGATCGTCTAGAGCTTTTAAGTTGAAGATCGGGCCATCAGCACCTCCCTCCGCAGTGTGGTTGTAGACGACGTCGAAAATAACTTCGATGCCGTGGCGGTGGAGTTCGCGAATCGCAGTTTTTAGCTCGGTGACCGCATCTTTCTCTGCATACCTTGGGTCTGGCACCATAAACAGGTAAGGGTTGTAGCCCCAGTAGTTTACCTTGTCCATTGTAAGTAGGTGAGGCTCATGCATACACGCTGCAACAGGCAACAATTGTAGTGTATTGATGTTCTGTTGTTTGTAAAACTTAAGCATTGCAGGGCTGACAAGGCCAAGGTAGCACCCTCGTTCTTGTGCCGGGACTTCTGGGTTGCGCTTTGAAATGCCTTTTACATGAGTCTCAAATAAGACCATCTCTTCACGAGGACGGTTCGGTTTCTTTACTCCTTGCCAATCAAAACGATCATCTACGACGACACACTTTGCCAAGCTAAAGCTGGTTTCATTGTCAAAAGGGAGAGTGTAGTGAAGCGGTTTGTCGAGTGCTTTGGCATAGGGGTCAGCAATAAGGAGTGGTTTGCCGTTTTCCTCAACAACATAAGCGTATTTCTGGCCAGCTTTAATATTTGGCAAATAGGTGAATCGAACGCCTGCGTATTCTTGCTCTAATGGGAAGGTTTTGAATTCTCCATTATCGTCAAAAATAGCGAGTTGGATGTCTTTAGCCTTTGGAGCGAATATGGAAAAGTTACATCCATGACTATCTGGTGTGGCACCCAAAGGGTAGGGACGAGAGCACTGCATCATTATGGCTTACTAATAATTTAATTTATTACTTTAGCTTTAGTTAATAGGTTTGCTAACAGTAGGTCAAGCACCATTCTAAAAAAGAATAACTGTAATTTTGTTTCACTAATTTGATGTCATTTATATAAATAGTGAGCTGCTTGGCATTTTGATCGAATTAATTTTCCTCAGGCGTTCGAACTCACCCCTATTATTGTGATTTAGTGCTTAAAAACAACGTGCTGTATATTTTCTCATCCCTTCTCATCCCCCTAAATTATTTCTCATCTGGAGGAGTCAGTTTTTCTACTCCCCAGTTAATCTGGCTGCAGTTGAAACAGAGAGGGACTAAGTCATGAGCCCTAGTCCCGCCTTACCTCTCTTTAAGCACCACTCTGTTACTGCCTTACAGAATGGACCGAAAAGAGAGCAAAAAAATAAAAATCTCTAAATGGAGTTAATAATGAAAAAAGTAAGTGTAATAGCTGCTGCAGTGGCCGCGACTTTAGCTGCAGGTTCAGCTTTCGCCGTGGATTTTAATGGCTACTTCCGTGCTGGTACTGGTATTAGTGGTAATGGTGATTCTGATCTGGCAGTCAACAAAGCAGGTGTTGGTCGTCTAGGTAATGAAAACGACAACTACTATGAGTTTGGCTTTGCTGAAGAGCTGAAAACAGGTGATCAAACTTGGCGCGTAGAGTCGATGATTGCACAGGGTAACGATGGTGCAAGCGGTTGGGAAGATGGCGACTTCAACGTTGCTCAGTTCGCGGTTAAAGCAAAAGGTTTAATTGCGGCTGATAAAGACGCAACAATGTGGGCGGGTAAGACATACTACCAACGTAAAGATATCCACATCACTGACTTTTACTATCTAAACACGTCAGGTACTGGTGGTGGTATCGAAAACCTATCGATTGGTGAACAAAAGCTTTCTCTAGCTTTAGTTCAAGACGGTGAAGATAGTAACGGATCTGGCTATATTTTTGATGCGCGCCTAGCGAACATCGGTTTATGGTCGGATGCTTCACTAGAGTTGGCACTTGCGTATAACTTTGCGACAGAAAAAGATGGTAAGAACTACGACGGTGACGATGGCGTTCTTGCGACAGCGATTGTTCATCAAGGTATGAGCAATGGTTTTAACCAGACTGTATTCCAATATGGTACAGCGGGTTACGGTGTTCAAGCGGCTAATTTCTGGGGTGCAGGTACTTACTACGATCGTTCAGGCGCTCATAATGACGCGACGGGTTTCCGTATTATTAACTGGGGTGTAATGAATCTTGGTGAAAGCTGGGAAATGGGTCATCAGCTAGCGTATCTAGCAGGTTCTGATATCGGCGGTACTGACAAAAATGGCAACATCACAGGTCAAAAACTTAATATCGACCAGTACTCTGTTGTTGTTCGCCCAATGTACAAGTGGAACGATACAATGCGCACTGTCTTTGAAGCGGGTTACAACGCAGGTGAGAAGATTGCGGAAAACGGTGTAGATAAAGAAGATTTCGGTAATACTAAACTGACTGTTGCTCAAGCATGGGCAATGGGTGACAGCTTCTGGGCTCGTCCTGAACTACGTGTTTATGGTTCATACATTACTGATACTGAAAACGACGATGCATTTGGTACTGGCGAAGATTCTGAGTATGTAGTAGGTATTCAGGTTGAGGCTTGGTGGTAATAGGCGGATTACTGTCCTAATCATCTAGTCTATAACTCTTTAGCCGGCCCTGAACAGCCGGCTATTTTCCTAAGTATTTACTGGTAGGGTTTGATTTTTAGAGGTTGGCCTTCCTTCAAGTTCTTAGCAAAATAATAAAAGGACAAACTATGTATTTACGTGCCCTCGTTCTTAGTAGCTGTGTTGCGTTAACGGCTTGCCAAACTGCCCCGATTCCTGAACATGTTCAGCTATCTCAATCTGAACAAGTGAGTTCTATTTCCAATTTGCAGTCTGTCGTAATGAAGCTGCCAAGCTCTGCAACGGTAGAGATAACTGACAATTCTCAACATTTTAAAGGTATTGGCATTGATAGCCCGGTTGCCGTTTTTGAGTTGCCAGCAAACCGCGGCGAGTTTTCGATTGAAATCACTAGCCAGATCGGTGATACGGCATTCTCTCCAAGAGCTGTTATTGTCGATAAATCGGGTAAGGTGCTCGAAACCTACGACAAGAACCACTTTGTTTATGAGAAACCACGCTTAAATTTAGGTAATCGTCTGGTCGCTGATTTTGACTTTTTCCCACCGACGGGAACTGAATCGGTATATTTAGTGGTTTACAGTGATGATTCTGAATTAGGCAAGTTTACTAATGTCATTCACCCTGCGCGATTGGATGCAGAAGGTCGCGGTAACTATTTACCTGAAGTCAAAGACATCGCTATTCCAAACGCGTTGGTGGGTAAAATAGAAGTTTCCATTGATCGTGTCAGTTTGTTTTCACTCTCTAGGCCGACAACAGATGATGCACCACTTAAGCCGTCATTAGCGTCCACTCCAGAAGTTATTCAGCCTGAGACACAAACCTATTATCACAACGCGATCACTGCCGCAGTGAAATCGAATGATTTAGACAAAGCTTTGGCTCTACTTGAAGAAGCAAAAGCATTAAAAATTGATGATGCCCAACAAGTGTTTATTAAAGCAGTCAATGCTCAATAACGTATGAAAAATGTGGAATATTGAGTCGTGAAATTGATTTGTTGCGACTCATATTCTAGGAAAGTTCCAATAAAATAATAAAAACGTGACATGTATCACTTTTTGTTTTTGATGCAAATATGGCTTTAAAAATCATAGATAATTCATATGGTTAAAAAATACTGATATTTTTGCTGATTGGGTTATTTTGCGAAATAACCACCAATAAGCACTTGGTTGCACTTCATTTTTCTTGTTTCCGTACTACGTTTTAGTTGTTCGTGCAGTTTTCGGTCGTTAGCGACTGATTCGAACGTGGTTAAACCAAATACGGACATTAAAAATGAATATTAAATTATTAGCCGCAACCATCGCGGCAACAGCATGTGGTACAAACGCTTTCGCAGCCGAAATCTACAACAGCGAAGGTTCAACAATTTCTCTTGGTGGTTATGTCGATGTGGGTATCGGTGAATACGGTAGCAGCGACGAAGTTGAAGTCCACCAAGTGTCACCTCGACTGAATGTGTCTGGTACACAAGATGTTGGTAACGGCATCACGGTTGATGTAAAAGGTGAATGGGCGCTGGACTACTTAGATGGTGGCGATACCTCATTCACAACTCGTCTTGGTTACATTGGTATGACGCATGATCAGGCGGGTCGACTAGCATTGGGTACACAATGGGCCCCTTACTATGACGTCGCAGGCGTGGCTGATATGCCAATCGCGTTTGCTAATGACTTTCTTTATGTGAACCACGGTAACCTTGCGACAGGGCGTGGTGACAAGATGGTCACTTACCGTAAAGGCCTTGCCTTTGGTGAAGATATGTCACTGGACTTTGGTCTGGGTTGGCAAGGCAAGCATACTGAGACGGGCACCAACGCTGGCGTTTATGACGCTCGTGGCCAAATCGCGGTTTCATTTTCAATGATGGGTGCTTCTTTAGGTTACGTTTATAACGGCGGTGAAGTGAACAACGTGGATGCTGAGTCTAATGCTGTCTCACTCAAGTATGGTAGTTATGGTGACGGTATATACGCTGCTCTGGTCTATGCGATGAACGACCAGTTTTATGATGGCCTGTACGAGTCAGACCAATATGAAGCGTTATTCGCGTATGGTTTAGGTAACGGTCTGAACCTGAGCGTGAACTATGAAAATGTTGAAGCAAAAGCGTTGTCATCTTCAAGCAAGCAAACCCAGTATAGTCAAAGCGCGCTTCAAGCTGAATATAACTTCACACCTAAACTGGTTGGTTTTGCTGGTTACCAGATTGATTTAGGTGATGACGACCCAGCGACCGAAGACGATGATAAATGGACGATTGGTGCACGTTACTTCCTATAACAACGATTCTACTGCCTTAACACAATAATCGTGTTGACGCCTATCCACATTTGGGTAGGCGTTTTTCTATCTAGAGGCAAAGCTTATCTTGTCGCGATAACTATCAATATTGTTGGCATAGCTCTTAATTTTATTCCCTAAAGCAACACTTTAACGTTTAGTTCGATTAGAATACGAGCAATTTATTAGTGACATCAAGGATGGTGAGATGACTTCAGTTAAACTTGGAAATACCCATGTTACGCCGACAAAAATAGTTTGTGTTGGCCGCAATTATCTAGAGCATATCCAAGAGCTGAACAATGCCATTCCTGAGCAAATGGTGGTGTTTTCTAAACCACCGACATCTATTTCCTCTCAGCTAAATGCCTTCCATCATGAACGCCTACACTATGAAGCCGAGATCTGTTTTATTGTTCAACAAGGCGAACTCGCAGCCGTTGGCTTAGGCTTAGATCTGACCAAGCGTGAACTTCAGTCGAGCTTGAAATCGAAAGGGTTACCGTGGGAGCGAGCAAAAGCATTTGACGGTTCTGCGGTATTTAGCCGTTTTGTCCCGCTCGATGGGATTGATATTGAGTCACTCGAAATCGAACTCTTCATTAACTGTGTTCGAGTACAAAAAGGCTCGGTGAAACAGATGATGTACCCACCGCAAGCGATCCTAGATGAGTTAAAAACCTATACTACTCTTTGTGATGGTGACATTATCATGACTGGGACACCACAAGGTGTCGGCGAAGTACACACCGATGATGTTTTCTTAGCGCGTTTAAAGTTAGCCGACACCGCGTTGATTGAAATTGAATGGGTCGCGCAGTAAATTCCGCTTTACCTTCCCCTATGGTTAAGCTTTATCTTTAAAAAAAACATCAATCATAGGAAGCAGAAAAATGGGATGTTGCAATCAAGCGCCTAAAGGTGGAAGTACTAATCTTGGTTTGTTGATTAAAAGTATCGCAGTGTTGGCCGCGATACTTTTTTTATTGGCCGCACTCTTTGGCTAGAGCAGTTTTAAGCATAAAAAGAGTACCATGCTGACAATTGTAGTGAGCAGAACGTTCTGGGTTTTCCAAGCCAGCAGCGCAGCCGCGATCGCGCCAATAAGATAGGGGTTTGATGGTGCCAGCCATAGCTCTTTTTCTGGCATAAATACGATGGGTGCCCAAATAGCCGTCAGTACGGCTGGGCTCGAGTATGCCAGCAATCTTTGAGCAGCTGGATTTAAGCGTAAAGGCAGCTTGGGTTCAAGAAACAGGTAACGGCTTAAAAAGACCAACACTGTCATGGCAAGAATCGACCACATGATCATGACTGCTCTCCTTTTAACTGTTCAGCGCAGTAGCCAGCCAACATGCCAGCGACACTTGCTATCATTAATCCTGATTCAATCCCCTGAGCGAAACAAAATACCGATGTAACCAATGAAACAGCGACTGCAATCAGGGTGGGAGAGGTTTTTACATTCGGTACGACAATGGCAATAAAGGTCGCTGCAACTGCAAACTCAAGCCCTAGTTCATTGAGGGCAGGGATGTAACTGCCGGCAACGATCCCGGCAAAGGTCGCCATGTTCCAACACAGATAAAAGCTCAACCCGGCGCCTAATGCATACCAACGATTAAACTGTTTTTCTGGTTGCTGGCCGCATATGGCAAATAGTTCGTCTGTCAGAAGAAAGCCCAGTCCTAATCGCCATTTTAACGGTAAGGGGGCGATGCGATCTCGCATAGAAACGCTATAAAGTAGATGACGTGAAGTAATAAACAGTATCGCAAGCAACATGGTGGCAAGCGATGCGCCCGCTTTGAACATTCCTGTGGCGACTAATTGTGCTGAGCCAGCGAAGAGAATCGCCGATAGTGCTTGGCTCTCGACAATGGTTAGCCCTGACTCAATGGCAAAAGAACCCGCCAGTAATCCCCAAGGAATGACTGCGACACTTAACGGCACCATCGCGAGCGTACCTTGCCAGAAGAGCTGTGAGCGGCTTAAGGATAGATTGGATTCAATAGTCATGGTGCTCATAATTATCTTCAGAGTTAGTGAGTGGTCAGGATATTTACTCACGGAAATCGTTTGTGGGCTTGTACATTATTGCCCAGCCACTATCGATGTTTAGGTGCCGATGAACTGTTTAGGGGTTACCCCCATAGCGCGCTTGAAGTGTCGATGAAAATGGCTTTGATCATGAAATCCACATTCTTGCGCGACATCTGAAATCGTTAATCCTTTGCGAAGGAGCTGTTTGGCGACTCTTAACCTCGCTTGGATCTGATAAGCGTGAGGAGGCAACCCAAAGGCTTGCTGAAAGCTTCGAGTGAGATAATACGGGCTTAGCCCTGCGAGCTTTGACAGGTCATCTAGACTGACATCCGCTTGAGGGAAGTCATCAATAAAATCCTTAACCAATAGCAACTGCTTTTGACTGTGAGTCTTTGGCTGCCAATCAAGCTTGGTTTTACTGTGGCGAGAAACAAGTTTGACGAGCGTGCCGTAGATTAAGGTCTCTCTGAGTAATTTATTGTCAGATTGCGCAAGCGTATCGAACACCAGTCGAAGCTGCTGGGCAAGTTCTGGATCATAGACAACAGGTTCCGGAAAGTAAGGGATAGATGACCCTGGGGTAAGCCCTTCAGTTATTTTTTCAAACTGCTCGGGTAAAGGGTACATGGCTTTGTATTCCCAGCCCCCTTCAGTTGCCGTCTGTCCATTATGCACTTCGTCGGCATTAACCAGAATGATGCTATCTTGCGGAGCAATGTGGTTCCCACCGGTTCGATAAAAGCGCTGAGCCCCTTTTTCGATTACCCCAATGGTATAGCCTTCGTGACTATGACGAGAAAAGTTCTGATTCGTGTATTTGGCATCAAGCAATTCAAGCCCACCTAGCTCATTGGCTAACTGAAAGCTGGCTGACTCTTTCTTACCGTGATTTGTCATGAGCTCTCCTTGCGCTTTTCACATTACTCGGTGGACTGTTCAGTTTAGCTTAAAGCGAACCGTTATTTTTGTACAAAATTGCTCAATGTGACTGAAGTGATTTTAATTATGCGTATCGATTTATATACCGATTTAGTGATGTTGTTTTTACTGTTTATCATGGATTTTAATGTTTTGTTGAACTAAAATCCTGCCCCTTCCTGTTTCTGTGAAATTATAACGATGATTGATTTTTCTGTGCTGCCGGTCTACCTCACCGCAGTCATCGCGCTCCTTTTACTGCCGGGGCCTGATATGTTATTGATTGCTAGCTCAAGTATGAGCTACGGTCGTAAAGTAGGTATTTTTGCTAGTTTAGGTAACGCAACGTCGGGCATCATCTTAACCTTACTTGCTGCATTAGGAGTCTCTGCTCTTATCGCCATGAGCCCTGTTGCGCTAAAAGCTCTGCACTTACTTGGTGGTGCATACCTGTTGAAGATGGGTTGGGACTGTTTACGTGCAAGTGCCGCCGATGCGCCTGAAATGGACGGAAGCAGCAAAGTTGCCACAACCTTTTATCAGCGCGCCTTGGTGAGTAATCTACTGAACCCAAAAGCACTGGTATTCTTTGTCATGTTCTTGCCTCAGTTTGTATCGAGTAATATTGCTGCCAGCTCGGGTGAGCAGATGCTGGCGCTAGGCTTGTTGCTTAATGTGTTAGGTTTACTGTTCAACTTCTTATTGGTTGCGTTAGTTGGAACATTAGGTAAACCTTTGTTAGAAAACGCAAAGTTTCGAACTTATCAGCATAAATTTATGGGGGCGGTATTTGTCGTTCTAGCCCTTTGGATGCTAAGCTCATTTGCGAGCTAACTCAGCCTGATACAGTTAAATTGAGCCAGCGTTCGCTGGTTTTTTTGTGTCTAAAGGATAGGAAGTAAAGGAAGTAATTATGAATGTGCAGTTTACCCTCAACCCGCCAAAGAACATTAAAGATGTCATCTACAATGGGCTTAAAGCATTCAACTTAAAGCATTTTCCAGATGAAGATGTGACGAGCCTTGCTTGCTATATCGAAGATGAAGCAGGGGATTTTGTCGGTGGATTAACCGGTGAGATATTTACCAATACCTTGTTTGTTGAGTTTCTTTGGGTTGATGATCGCAAGCGTCATGCGGGTATCGGCTCCATGCTTATGGAACGATTAGAAAAAGAAGCGGTCAAATTCGGCGTAACGGATCTTTATCTTGATACTTACAGCTTCCAAGCTCCTGATTTTTATAAGAAGCTTGGTTTTGTCGAAGTGGGTCGATACACCAACTTTCCGACATCAGATATCGATAAGGTTTTCTTACAAAAGAAAATTGTGTAATGCGATTCTTGCAATACACTAACAATGTTTCTTATTAGCTTGTCATAATCCGCAGGCATTATTAACTGGCGATTGATTACTTTGCTCAAACACTTTGCTACGACTAAATCGGCGAAAATCACTCTGATGCTTATCGGATGGGTTTTTGCTATCTGTTTGTCGCAAAATGCAGGCTGGCAATCCGTATGCGAGTTTAAATATTCCGCGCTTGCTGACCTCGCCCATATCTCTAAATCTCCTTCTGATATTGGTGAACAATGCGATTTGACTGAAAAGCTGTTGAGCAGCGCACAAGTGAACCTAGAGCATGTCGTCATCTCTATGTTTGTTGTTGTTCTAATTGTCGTCGCATGGTTTGTCTTAACGCGAAGCGCCACACCTCAATTTACCGAGCCGATTGTCCCTCGGCGACGGCTACATTTAACTTTTTGTGTGTTTAGAGAATAACGATAGTTCCAACTAACTTTTTGTTAGGGCACTGCTCTATCTGTTATTTTTTCACCCGCTTTGGGTGATGTAATTGGACACATAAATGAATAATCGAACGAATTCTTTACTTCGTGCCGCTCAGCGCATGTTGCTGCTGATGAGTGCACTACTGTTTTCTGTGGCGTCTTTCGCTCAGACGGAAACGGGCTGGCTAACCAACCCTAATCATCCACCGGTGAAAACACGGTTTGTTTTAACCGGGCAAATGAACCCTGCCGATAAAACCGTTGAAGGCTTTTTAGAAGTCGACCTTTCAGGAGACTGGAAGACCTACTGGCGATCTCCGGGAGAGGGCGGCATTGCCCCAAGTATTAATTGGGATAAATCCACTAATCTTAACAACGTTGATTGGCATTGGCCTCACCCAGAGCATTATAGCCTGTTGGGTATTAACACCCTTGGCTACAAAGGCGATGTCGTTATCCCAATGACGCTGCATGTCGACGACTTAAATCAACCAGTATTGATTGATGCCAAGTTGACGCTGTCATCGTGCACCACGATTTGCGTGTTGACTGACTATCCGCTTTCACTGTCATTTACACCCAATGAGTTAACCGTTTCTGAACAGGCGATGTATATCCATGCTCAAGCGATTAGCATGGTACCTAAACCATCACCGCTGATTAGTGATCAAAAAGCGAAGTGGGATAAACGCACCAATCAGCTTGAAGTGACGTTGACCAAATCATTAGGTTGGCAAAAGCCAGATGTGATCATTGATAGTAGTGAAGAGGCGATCAGCGACTACAGCTATAAGCTCAAAACGATAGATGTTGAAGGTGATACGCTGACCGCTATTTTCGAAGTATCGACTTGGCTGGGCGATATCGATCTGACCGAACAGTCGATCAACATTACGATTAAAGATACGGACTTTATCGCTGAACAGACTGCGCCAGTCTCTATCGGTGTCATTTCTAATGTTTCGGCCGACCTCAGCCTTATCGAAATGATCGGATTTGCAGTGCTTGGCGGTCTAATCCTTAACGTGATGCCTTGTGTACTACCGGTATTAGGTATGAAGCTCAGCGGAGTCATTGCCGCGCAAGGTCTGGAGCGTCGTAAGATTCGTTTGCAGTTCTTAGCCTCGTCCGCGGGCATTTTAACTTCGTTCTGGCTACTGGCTGCGTTCCTATTGATCTTAAAACTAACCGGCAGTGCGATTGGTTGGGGTATTCAATTCCAAAGCCCATGGTTCATCGGCTTTATGGTGATGGTCACTGCGTTGTTTGGCGCGAATATGCTTGGCTTGTTTGAGATTCGACTCTCTTCTGGTACCAACACTTGGCTCGCGTCAAAAGGTGATAACTCTTACGGTGGTCACTACCTACAAGGTATGTTTGCAACGCTATTGGCGACGCCATGTTCGGCTCCTTTCTTAGGTACAGCGGTTGCTTTCGCTTTAGCGGCTAGCGCGTTAGATATGGTGGCAATTTTTACTGCGCTAGCAATCGGCATGGCACTGCCTTGGATTGTGGTTGCGCTGTTCCCAGGCCTGGCTTCTTACCTGCCTAAGCCAGGTGTGTGGATGAACAAGGTCAAGTTGCTGTTTGGTGTAATGATGCTAATTACCAGTGGCTGGTTGGTTTATCTTCTTGCTAATCACTTGCCTATCTTCTGGATAGTGATGATTGTGGCCATGGCATTCGTATGGATCTTGGCGCGAATCAAACAGGTCTACGGCAATAAAGCGCTGGCTATTTCTGGTTCGGTTTCTTTGGGGCTTTTAGCTGGTGGATTGATCCTGGGTAGTGTCACCACTGATCATTGGTCAACACCACTCCCTGACGATCTACCGTGGAAGCCTTTGTCGAATGAAGCTATCGAAAACTCTGTCGCGCAAGGCAAGACCGTGTTCGTCAACGTGACGGCGGATTGGTGTGTGACCTGTAAAGCCAACAAGATTGGTGTGATTTTACAAGACCCAGTATACAGCGCACTACAGCACTCAAATGTGGTGACGATCGAAGGGGATTGGACGCATCCAGATGGTAAAGTCACTGACTACCTAAGAGCCAATGGTCGTTTTGGAGTGCCATTTAACATTGTCTATGGACCTAACGCTCCGGAAGGCATTCCACTGCCTGTCATTTTAACATCGGATGCGGTGATGTCTGCGTTGAAAAGCGCAAGTGGAGAGGGGAGCTAATGAAAACTAAAGCATTGCGCTGGGCAAAAGAACTCTCGCTCTATTTGTTGCTAGCTATAGCTATTACCACTGCGGTTGATATTTATCGCAGTCAAAATGTGCCTATGGATAAAACGCCCGATCTTGTCGGTTATGACCAAAACGGGGAAATGGTCGATGTGATCGAGATGAGTTACGAATCACCCGTGGTTGTCTATTTTTGGGCAACGTGGTGTTCGGTTTGTCGCTTTGTTAGTCCAACCGTGGACTGGGTTGGCCAATATTACCCCGTAGTAGCGGTATCAGGAGCTTCCGGTTCGACCGCTAGGGCAGACGCTTTCAAGACCGCAAAGGGATATCAATTTACCAATATCAATGACGAAGACTCATCGCGTTTTAGGCAGTGGGGTATCACTGTCACGCCAACCATATTCATAGTCAAAGATGGAACAATCCAATCCGTTACTACAGGCATTACGACTCCGCCTGGATTGTTGGCTCGTCTTTGGTTAAATCAATAGGAAAAGAATTCATGTTAAAACAACTTACGTTAGCCTTAGCTATCAGCTCGCTTATTGCTCTGCCGGCGTTTGCGGCTCCACAAGACAAAAAGATTGCTGAAATAGTCGAGATGTTAGAAGGCAACCCTCAGGTGGTGGATGCATTGCACGAGAGCCTAGGTATGTATATCAAACAGCAACAGCAGTTTAGTCAGCTATTGGAAAGCAGTGACAAGTATCTTAACGACCCTAGTCATACTTATATGGGCGCTGAGAATGGTGACTTTACGTTGATTAATGTCACTGACTTTAGTTGCCCATATTGTAAGAAGCTAGATGCCGAACTAGAAAAGCTGGTTGAGAACCACCCTAACATCAAAGTGATTAACCTCTATGTTCCGCTGAAAGAAGGGACTGATTCACTTAGCTCATCGGCTTATGCGCTTAATGTTTGGAAAAATAATCGAGACAAGTTTGAGCAAGTTAATGATTTATTGATTGCCAAGCCGGGCGTACACAATATGACATCACTGATGAAAATTGCGCAAAAAACCGGAACAACCGATCAGCTAAACGTTAGTGATGAGGTTAAAAAGCAACTTGAGAACAACTACACAATGTTTAATGCTTTAGGTCTTCGTGGTACGCCAGCCTTAATCTATGGCGAGCAAGTTATTCCGGGTTATTTACCTTACCCACAGTTGGAAGAAATACTGAAAGAAGAGCTGTAATCATATGAAGTTGCCGTTGGTTACTCAGTAACGGAACAATAAATCCCTACTAAAATAAGTAGGGATTTATTGTTTTATAAAGACTTATTTGTGATTAATCTTCAGCAGAACCCGCCATTGCTTTATAAACAACCGCGCCAAGCAGAGCACCAATAATTGGCGCTACCCAGAATAGCCACAGTTGAGATACTGCCCAATCACCGACAAATACCGCTACACCCGTACTACGTGCTGGGTTTACAGAAGTATTGGTTACCGGAATACTGATTAGGTGAATAAGCGTTAGACCTAGGCCGATAGCAATAGGAGCAAAACCTTGCGGCGCACGCTTATCTGTTGCACCTAAGATGATTACTAAGAATGCCATTGTCATTACAACCTCAGTCACCAACGCTGCGGTCAAAGAGTATTGGCCTGGTGAATGTTCGCCGTAACCATTTGACGCAAAGCCTGAAGCCGCTACGTCAAAGCCCATTTGACCGCTAGCAATCACGTAAAGAACGCCGCCTGCGATTACGCCACCAAGTACTTGAGCGATGATGTAAGGCGCTAGCTCCTTCGCTTCAAAGCGACCGCCTGCCCATAGACCGATACTAACTGCTGGGTTTAAGTGACAGCCAGAAATATGGCCAATCGCGTAAGCCATCGTTAGAACGGTTAAACCGAATGCGAAAGAAACGCCTAGCAGGCCAATACCAACATCTGGAAATGCAGCAGCCAGTACAGCGCTACCACAGCCACCGAGAACCAGCCAAAATGTGCCGAAACACTCGGCGATATATTTGTTCATAATCGTTCCTAAACAAAAAGAAAAAACAATAAAAGACTGATAGTTATCAGCAATGCTTGATCAGTTAAGTTCACTCTTATGAATTCTGTGTCGCTTGATTGTTATTTTCTTGTAAGGTCTCATTTATTGGTCATATATACAGCAATAAACTGACTATTTTGGATAAGCATTACATTTATTGAGCGGGTAAATGTAGGATTTGGCTGAATGCCCCTAGTAGCAGGGGCATTCCTTGGTGAAGGGCTAGATCAAGCTATGTTGATGTTCAGAAATCAGCATTCCCATTGACTCAGACGCTTTATCTTGAACATGTTCAAAACTGTCTGATTCATCGAAAGACTCAATGACTTCGTAATAGCATTTAAGCTTAGGCTCAGTCCCTGAAGGTCGAACAATAACGCGAGCGCCACAAGAGAGATGGTAGATCAATACATCACTAGCAGGTAAGTCGATGCTTTCACTGCGGCCATCAGAGAACTGACGAGTGAGTGATTTAAGATCTTCGGTGACCACTACTTTACTGCCTGCAATCATACTTGGAGGATCGGCACGAAGCTTGTCGCCTACAGGCGGTGCTTTAGGATCTAGAGCAATACTACGTTGAGCATTAAGATACATACCATGCTGGCGATAGAGTGCTTTGAGCTGATCCCAAATGGTTTTACCTTGGCTCTTTAGCTCTGCGGTCAACTGCGCAAACGCGACTAGGGCAGACAAACCATCTTTGTCCCAAACTTTACTCCCAACGGTATAACCAAGCGCTTCCTCATAAGCGAATAAGAACGCGCGATCCCCAGTTTGCTTTTGCATCGCAATGTTGGTCAGCCATTTAAAGCCGGTCAAAGTTTGGTAGTACTCAGCGCCATGGGATTGCGCAATTTTCTTAAGCAGAGTGGATGAAACAATGGTATTACCAACCAGTGACTTAGCTGCATCAGATTTCGATAATAAGTAATGGCCAAACAGTGAGCCCACTTGGTCTCCAGTGAGCATTTGATAGTCGCCATCTGGTTTACGGACTGCGACAGCAAAACGGTCTGCGTCGGGATCGTTCGCGCATGCTAGCTCTGCACCGTATTGCTTGGCGAGTGCCATCACCATATCCATTGCGCCGGATTCTTCTGGGTTAGGGAAGTTAACGGTTGGGAAGGTGCCATCAGGCTCTCTTTGCTCTTTGACGCTATACACTAGAGTAAAGCCCGCATCAGCAAGCAGGGTTTCAGCCATGTCAGCCCCAACTCCATGCATTGCTGTGTAGGCGATCCCAATCGACTCTGGTTGAGTGTGGTTGGTAAGCAGAGTGTTGCTATTCATTGTTTGGCGATAAGTTTGGTAATAGTCCTCTTTGAGCCAAACAAGTAGGTCGTGTTTTTCCGCGTCATCCAGTGCCATTAAAGGGATAGGCTTGGTCGCCGCGGTATCGATCTCGGCGGCAATGCCCGAATCATGCGGCGGAATAATTTGTGCACCGTTTTCCCAATAAACCTTAAAGCCATTATATTCTGGTGGGTTGTGGCTCGCTGTCACCACAACAGCTGCTGCCGCATTCAAGTGGGTAACGCCAAATGCCACGATCGGTGTCGCTGCTACGGCGTGAGTTAAATATACTTTGATACCCAGTGCAGTAAGAACCGAGGCGGTATCATGAGCAAATTGTTTTGAATCAGTACGGCCATCATAGCCAATCACAACGCCACGTGATTGAGCGTTACTCACTTGCTTAATCAGGTAGTGACCAAGCCCTGTCGCGGTTTCTTGGATTACCAATCGGTTCATTCTGTTTGGGCCACAGCCGACTTTTCCTCGTAGCCCAGCAGTACCGAACTCAAGTCGTTGGCTGAATCTATCTTCAAGTTCAGTAAATGCTTTTTCATCAATAAGGTGTTGTAGTTCTTCTCTTGTATGCGGGTCGGGATCTTTTTCTAACCAGTTGGTCACTATGTCTATCATGATGTTCTTACCTTTTCATGCCTCAAGTCAGCTTTAACTTAAGTCTATGTTAATTACACAAAGTTGTTAGATTTTAATTGATATTGATTATCATTTGCGAGAGCGCAATCGCTAAAACTTACTTGCTTAGGAGAGTTGTCATTTCTAATTGGACTTTCTTGCACAATTGAAAAACGCCAACTAGCTTTTATTAACATAAATATAACAAATTACATTAAATTTGCTGTTTGAAAGGAAATAAATAAGTCCAAAGGCTGATTGGTACTTTCTTGCGTATTTAGGCACTCCGAGCGGGAATGAGTACTAGCATCACGGTTGATGACTCTGGCATAGGAGAAGTCTTTTGAAAAGTTCACCCGTTTCACTGTGGCGATTGAGTAGTATCTTGTTGGTTGGTTTTACCGCTTCTGTTGCTGCAGAAGAGAGCGCCTACAACATGACGCAAGGTGTGACCGACATCAGCGAAAAGGTCTATGACCTTCATATGCTGATCTTTTACATTTGTTGCGTCATTGCGGTCATCGTATTTGGTGCGATGTTCTATTCCATGTACCACCACCGTAAATCGAAAGGTGCGGTCGCTGCTCATTTCCATGAAAGCACCAAAGTCGAAGTCATCTGGACTGTCATCCCGATCATTATCTTAGTCTTGATGGCCATACCTGCGACCAAAACCTTGGTGGCGATGGAAGATACCTCCCAATCTGATCTGACGGTCAAAATCACTGGCTCTCAATGGAAGTGGCACTACAGTTACTTCGGCGAGGATGTGGAATTCTTTAGTCTACTTGCGACCAGCCAAAAAGCCATCGACGGTATTGAAGAAAAAGGCGCACATTACCTACTCGAAGTGGATAACCCACTCGTGTTGCCAATCAATCGAAAAGTGCGTTTCTTGATGACGTCTGATGATGTTATCCACTCATGGTGGGTGCCAGATTTCGCAGTTAAGAAAGATACGATCCCTGGATTTATCAATGAAGCTTGGACACGTATTGATAAGCCAGGCGTGTATAGAGGTCAATGTGCTGAACTGTGTGGCCGTGCTCATGGCTTTATGCCGATAGTGGTTCACGCTATGGAAGAAAGCGAATATGACGAATGGCTATTGGCGAAGAAAGCCGAGTTAGAACAAGCCAAGCAAGAGGCCGCCGCATCTTTGACTGCTTCGTTGTCGATGGATGAATTGATGGCAATAGGAGAGAAAGTTTATGTCGATCGATGTGCCGTTTGTCACCAAGTGAGTGGCGCGGGGATTCCAGGGGCGTTTCCTGCCATTAAAGGAAGTAGCGTCGCGACAGGCAGTGTCGACGGCCATATCGATATTGTAGTGAATGGACGAGCAGGAACCGCGATGCAAGCCTTCGCAAACCAATTGACGGAAAAAGAGATTGCTGCGGTAGTGACTTACCAACGTAACGGTCTAGGAAATAGTGTCGGAGATATGGTTCAAGCATCGGATGTGAACCAATTTAAGGCGTCTAAGGAGGGGCAATGAAAACGTCCAAACCTGATTCTGTAGTTGAAGATAAAACCAAATCAGCACCTGTCACCGACGCTGATATTGCTCGCGCCAACAGCTCAATTGCAGCTGATGTGGATGAGCATGATCACCATGAGCCGCCAAAAGGGATAACGCGCTGGCTCTATTCCACTAACCATAAAGATATTGGGACGCTTTACCTATGGTTTAGCTTCATCATGTTCTTAACTGGTGGAGCGATGGCAATGATCATTCGCGCGGAACTATTCCAGCCCGGTTTGCAGTTGGTGGAGCCGCAGTTTTTTAACCAGATGACCACGGTTCATGGCTTGATCATGGTGTTTGGTGCGGTGATGCCTGCCTTTACTGGGCTAGCCAACTGGATGATCCCAATGATGATTGGTGCGCCAGATATGGCGTTGCCGCGGATGAACAACCTTAGCTTCTGGATTCTGCCGTTTGCTTTTGCCATTTTACTGGCTTCGTTATTTACCGAAGGTGGCGGCCCCGATTTCGGTTGGACTTTTTACGCACCGCTTTCTACTACCTATGGACCTGACAGTACCGCCTTGTTTGTTTTCTCAGTGCATATCATGGGGATCAGCTCGATCATGGGCGCAATCAACGTGATCGTGACCATCGTTAATATGCGCGCACCGGGTATGACTTGGTTCAAAATGCCAATGTTTGTTTGGACATGGCTTATTACCGCTTTCTTACTCATTGCCGTGATGCCGGTACTCGCCGGGGCCGTCACCATGGTGTTAACTGACAAATACTTTGGAACTTCATTCTTCGATGCGGCGGGTGGCGGTGATCCGGTGATGTTCCAGCATATCTTCTGGTTTTTTGGTCACCCGGAAGTGTACATTATGATTTTGCCATCATTTGGAATAATTTCAGCGATTATCCCAGCATTTAGTGGCAAAAAGCTCTTCGGCTATCACTCGATGGTCTACGCGACCTGTAGTATCGCATTGCTGTCATTTTTAGTCTGGGCTCACCATATGTTCACCACTGGGATGCCAGTGTTTGCTGAACTCTTCTTTATGTATTGCACCATGCTTATCGCCGTGCCCACTGGGGTTAAAGTGTTTAACTGGGTAGCGACTATGTGGCGCGGGGCGATGACGTTTGAAACGCCGATGTTGTTTGCCATCGCCTTTATCATTTTGTTCACCATTGGTGGTTTCTCTGGCTTGATGTTGGCGATTGTTCCGGCTGATTTCCAATACCATGATACCTATTTTGTTGTGGCGCATTTCCACTATGTATTGGTGTCGGGGGCAGTGTTCTCGATTATGGCGGCGGCGTATTACTGGCTACCGAAATGGACCGGAAATATGTATGACCACAAACTCAGCCTGTGGCACTTTTGGTGCTCGGTGATTTCAGTCAATGTGTTGTTTTTCCCAATGCATTTCTTAGGACTGGCGGGTATGCCAAGACGAATACCCGATTATGCGATTCAGTTTGCCGATGTGAACCAGATTGTCTCGATAGGTGGTTTTGCCTTTGGATTGTCACAGCTGATCTTCTTATGGCTGGTCATCAAGTGCATCAAGGGCGGTGAAAAAGTGTCTGCTAAACCTTGGGAACGAGCAGAAGGTTTAGAGTGGACAGTGCCGAGTCCAGCTCCTCATCATACTTTCTCTACGCCACCAAAAGTGGACTAGGTGGCGACCATGGATGGACAAGCGAAATCAAATCATAAATTGACCTTAAAACTGTGCGTTGCGGTGCTAGCGATGTTTGGTTTTGGTTTCGCCCTTGTGCCTCTTTACGATGTGATGTGCGATGCGCTTGGCATTAATGGTAAGACCAACAGTGAGTCGGTTCTGCAACCGCAAGGTATGGTGCCTGATACCTCTCGGCTGATTCGAGTTGAATTCATGGCCCACAATAATCAAGGCATTCCTTGGTCATTCACGCCAGCACAAACTTCAATGGACGTTCATCCAGGCCAAGTGATCCAGACGGCTTACTTGGCGAAAAACCTTTCCAGCCAAGAGATTGTTGGCCAAGCTGTGCCATCGGTTTCACCCGGTTTGGGGGCGAGCTATTTTAATAAAATCGAATGTTTTTGCTTCAACCAACAACCGTTGCAAGCGAAGACAAATGCTGAAATGCCTCTGATTTTTTATATCGAACCTGATATTCCCGAATCCATTCATACGCTAACGCTGTCTTATACCCTTTACGACATTACCGATAAGACAGCCCCGCAAGAGATAGCGAACACTTCACCAGCAATTGCAAGTGAAGTGATGCAAGGAGCAACACAATGAGTTCTAAACATCAGCCTTATTACGTTCCCGCTCAAAGTAGTTGGCCAATTGTTGGCGCGATATCTTTATTCCTTATCGCGGTCGGTGCCGGACTGACGGTACAAAACATGGCAGAAGGAGGCGATGGGAGCGTCTTCGGTAAGCTGATTTTGTTATCAGGCTTTCTGTTCTTGCTGTATATGTTCGCAGGTTGGTTTAGTAACGTGATTACCGAATCGATGAGTGGTAAATATTCGGCTCAGATATCACGTTCATTTCGCCAAGGAATGAGTTGGTTTATCTTCTCCGAGATTATGTTCTTTGGTGCATTCTTTGGTGCCTTATTTTACGCGCGAATCATTTCGGTGCCTTGGCTAGGAGGCGCTGGTAATAATGAAATGACGCATGAGGTGTTATGGCCAGCTTTTGAAGCATTGTGGCCGCTGACGTTGACTCCCGGAGGCGATACGACCACGGCAATGTCTTGGAAGGGAATTCCGCTGATCAATACGCTGTTACTATTGGCGTCGTCAGTCACACTGCACTTTGCCCACGTTAGCCTAGAAAAGAACAAGCGAATGGCGCTCATCGTCTGGTTGGAAATCACCATTGTTCTCGCGTGTTTCTTCTTGTATTACCAAGGAGTTGAGTACGCTCATGCTTATCAAGATTTAGGGCTGACATTGCAATCAGGCGTTTATGGCAACACCTTCTTTTTATTGACGGGTTTCCATGGCATGCACGTATTTTTGGGTACGACTATTTTGATTGTCTTGCTGGCTAGGGTCGCTAAAGACCACTTTACGCCCAAAGACCACTTCGCTTTTCAAGCGGGGAGCTGGTACTGGCACTTCGTTGATGTGGTATGGCTGTGTTTATTCGTCTTTGTTTATGTGATTTAACGTTAGGGTAAGCCGCTTAATATGGCCGGACATTCGGTTCGATAAAACCAGAAAGTAGAGCAACAACCATTAGTACGACAGCGAGGGCTGAAAGAAATACGCGACGACCTAAATAGAAACTCATTGGTTTGTCATCTTCTAGTGAGTCGTCGGACTCTTCTTCATCGTTTGAGTTGGGGCCTTTGACCATTTCAAACATTGCTCGGCCAAGGTTGATTAGGATGAAAAGCAGTAGCAGCACTAATACCAGTTTAAAAATGAATACCATGAGGAGCTCCTTTTTTGCTCAGCTCAATACCAGACGTGTTTGGGTTGTTGTTCTTTTAACTGTGGTTGCCTTTTCAATATTGGTCAACTTGGGGTTGTGGCAGCTTTCGAGAGCTGAAGAAAAAAGATTAATAGAACAGCAGGTTAGTCAAAGGAATTCGCAAAAATGGATTTCGCTAGGGCAAATATCGGCAGATCAGCTAGCGATACCAACTGGCGTAAAAGTCGAGTTTCAAGCGCTGCCAGTGAAAGATAGATATTTGTTACTCGATAATCAGAACTATCAAGGTGAGGTCGGTTATATCGCCTTGCAACTGGTCAAAGCTGAGGGTGGTGAATGGGTATTGCTGGAAAGAGGTTTCATTCACGCCCCTAGGTTAAGAACTCAATTACCAGAGGTGGATTGGTTGGTGAAACCAATGAAGGTGCAAGGGCGTTTATATCGAAAGTCGCCGAATCCACTTAGTCAGGATTTGTACCTAGAGCCGGGCGTCCCAAGTCGGATTCAGAACCTAAACTATGCCGAGCTAGAGAAGAGTTGGGGTATCGAACTAGCAAGATATGTTGTACAGCCGCAAGCCGACAACTGGCCTTACCCGCAACCTTGGCAACCTGTTGCGATGAAGTCGGAAAAACACCATGGATATGCGGTGCAATGGTTCTCAATGGCTGCTGCCCTATTACTGCTAAGTAGCATTATTTTGATTCGCTTGTTTAAGCAAGGAGCGCAAAGATGATTAATAACCCAGTCTATCGTGGCCGCATCATTTTCATCAGTCTTGTCGTGATGTTCGCGCTACCAGCTATTATGGCGAAAACAGTCCTTAGCCAGCATTGGTATAACTCTGGAGTGACCAATAAAGGTGAGCTAATTGAGCCACACTCGACACTCGACTCTTTCGGGTTAACTAATCCTTATCAGCAACAGCAGTGGCAACTGGGCTACGTTATTCCTGAAAAATGTGATGAGTTTTGTGAGCAGCAAATTTATCTGCTTGGGCAAAGCCACATTGCGTTAGGCAAGTATCAGCAACGTGTTCAACCTGTGCTTCTCATTACCCCAAATAGCGATTCGATTGAGATACCTCAAGGCAGCTACCAGAGACTGGAAGTCAATCAAGAGTTTGCCCAAGTTGTCGGTCAGTTTGAATTTGTGATTGTCGATCCTTTAGGGCAGTTGGTGATGCGTTACCCAAAAGTTGATTCGCAATCGGAGTTGGTTCCTCAGAGC
This sequence comes from Vibrio sp. 2433-A1, assembly GCF_056726085.1. Taxonomy (NCBI): domain Bacteria; kingdom Pseudomonadati; phylum Pseudomonadota; class Gammaproteobacteria; order Vibrionales; family Vibrionaceae; genus Vibrio; species Vibrio sp. 2433-A1. The sequence goes on along the minus strand of NZ_JBRESC010000008.1, from coordinate 8,226 downwards.
AAGGGCTTACTGGCAGATCTACGTAAGCTTTTAAAACTATCGCGTGTTGGGTAAGGGAGGAGTTTAGGTATGAAACTGATTAATCTTATTCGTTTTAGCCTGTTCCTCACCTTTGTTGTGGTGATGCTTGGAGCATACACAAGACTTGCTGATGCCGGGTTGGGTTGTCCTGACTGGCCCGGTTGTTACGGACAACTTACCGTACCGAGTGAGCAACATGAGATTGCTCTAGCCAAGACACTTTATCCCGCCTTGATAGTCGAAGCAGACAAAGCTTGGCTTGAGATGATTCACCGCTACTTTGCTGGCACCCTCGGGCTTGTCGTTTTTGTCATCACCTTAGTTGGGATTCGCACTCGGATGCTTTCAACGATACTGGCGACGTCGCTTTCAGTTGTGGTGGTTTTTCAGGCGTTACTTGGAATGTGGACAGTCACCATGAAACTGATGCCCTTGGTGGTGATGGGGCATTTACTGGGTGGTTTTACCTTATTCAGTTTGTTAGCGCTTGCTTACTGGTCAGTTAAGTCGAATCAAGATTCAAAAAATTACACCTTACAGAATTTGGGACGGATTAAACCACTCGCGATAATGACGGCCCTTGTGGTTATTGGTCAAGTGGCCTTAGGTGGTTGGACATCATCTAACTATGCAGCGCTGATGTGTACCACGTTACCGATTTGTCAGGGCGATTGGGTGTCCCACTTAGATTTCAAACATGCTTTCGATTTGATTCAACCTGAAAAAGAGAGCTATGAATTTGGCACACTCGATTATGGGGCGAGGATGACCATTCATGTTACCCACCGTATTTGGGCCGTGGTGGTGACACTTTTCACTGTGGCACTGGCGATACAGTTGATTCGATATGGGAGCAATGTTGTTCGTCGTAACGGTCAAATCATCTTAGCGCTGTTAACGTTACAAATCGCACTAGGCGTTGGTAACGTGGTATTGAGCTTACCGCTGGCCATTGCTGTGGCGCATAACCTAGGTGCTGCGATGTTGCTACTTTCAGTGTTGAGGGCAAACTACCTAATCTGGCAACTCTCTAATGTGTACTCGACACGATCTGTGGAACAACAAGGAGAATACTCATGAGCAAATCGATAAGTGTTACTTCTATCCCCCACAAAGCCTTATGGCGAAGCTATTTATCACTGACGAAGCCGAAAGTGGTCGCCTTGATGTTGCTTACCGCGCTGGTTGGTATGTGTTTAGCGGTTCCGGGAGCAGTGCCGATTCAAGGTACCGTTCTTGGCTTGCTAGGGATTGGTTTGATGGCAGGTTCAGCGGCTGCGTTCAATCACCTGATTGACCAAAGAATCGATGCGATTATGGCGCGTACTTACAAGCGTCCACTGCCTTCCGGTGAGATCAAATCAAGCCATGTGTTTGCTTTTGCTTTAGCTATCGGGGTGGTTGGGTTCGTTATACTCTATGCTGGCGTCAATGCTTTAACTGCTTGGCTCACGTTCGCGAGCTTACTGGGCTACGCCGTGGTTTACACGCTCTACTTAAAACGAGCAACGCCGCAAAATATTGTCATAGCGGGGATTGCGGGGGCGATGCCGCCGTTATTGGGCTGGACTGCTGTGACAGGTGAACTGCATGCTCATGCTTGGTTGTTGGTGATGATCATCTTCATTTGGACGCCACCACATTTTTGGGCGTTGGCAATTCACCGTAAAGATGATTACGCCAAAGCCGACATTCCGATGTTGCCTGTGACGCATGGTGTTGAATACACCAAAACATCGATTTTGCTCTATACGATCCTGTTGTACCTAATATGCCTGTTGCCTGCTTTGGTTGGAATGACTGGGATCTTCTATCTTACTGCCTCGACAGCACTATGTTCGTTGTTTGTCTGGCATGCATGGAAACTGAAGTACACCAATGACGAGAGTCGAGCGATTAAGACATTTGTCTTCTCCATCTACCATTTGATGTTGCTTTTTGTGGCTTTGTTGATCGATCACTACATTATGTAGCCAGCTCTTACCAGCTTAAGCATCTTATCGTTGTAGGTGCTTAAGGCTACGTTTTTCAATGCGTTTAAAGATAAAAGAGAGTATTAGGCATAGGATTAGATACGCGAGCCCGACGATGAGCCAGATTTCGAAAATTAACCCAGACGAGTTTGCCATTTCTGTGCCAACAAACGTCATTTCTTGAATCGAAATCAGTGACACAATTGAGGTGTCTTTTATTAGTGATATCGCTTGTCCTGCGAGGGCCGGAGTGATTGCCGCCAATACTTGAGGAGCAATAACATAACGGTATTTCACCCAAGTGGATAAACCTAACGAGTCTGCCGCTTCCCACTGGCCTTTCGGGATGCTCGTTAAACCAGAGCGTACCACTTCTGCCACATAGGCAGAAGAAAGTAACCCGACACATAAGATCCCTGAGAGTAGATTTTCCCATAGGTTGGCTGGACCAAAAAGAACGCTTTGAATACCGTTAATTTCACCATTGTGATTGCGCAGTAAATCGTTGAGGCCAAGCAAAGGGATTAGTTGGTTCGAGATGAAAAAGTAGAAAATAAACACAAATACCAGCGGCGGTATATTACGAATGAGCTGGATGAATGCATTGGCTGGAAGGCGCAAAATGGCGATGTCCGATTGCCTTGCAACTCCGAGCGCAGTCCCCAAGCTTAACGCGAGTAACATCCCCCAAATGCTGATGCGTAGTGTCGAAATTAACCCTTGGATAAAGTATGGCAGTGAGCCATCAGAGCGAGGTGTAAAAATTAATGTCAGCGCGTCTTGCCAGCGCCAGTTGTAGTTTACTCCCACGTCAGACCGACCATATAACCAATATGCCACGGCTAACAGAATCAGAATGAGCACAGCATCGAGTTTATTGAGTGTGCGTTTTGATTCATTTGATGTTGGATGAGGGAGTAATTTAGCTTTTGACACGTTGAGTGATTTCCTAGCGTGATTTCTTAGCAGCATGGCCCTACCCATTTTACTGGGTAGGGCGACCGCAATTATTGACCAGAGGCGATTTGATTTTGCCAATCAAGGGTAGAGAACCAGTATTCGTAGCGCTCTTTCAACCAGCCATCGTCGGTACGGGCTTGGATCCAAGCGTTGAAGAAGGCTTCTTTGTCAGTTTCGCCTAAGCGTACTGCAAACGCTTCGTTACCTTGAGATAGGCGTTCAGTGAAAGGAATAAACAGTTTATCGCTGTTTTTCACTGTTTCATGTTCTGGCTTAGGGCTAGAGGCGATAACCGCATGAGCGTTGCCATTTAGCACTTCTTGAAATGCTTGTGCATCGTCGTCAAATTGAAGAATTTTTGCTTTCGGGAAAGTTTCACGAGCCACTTGAACAGTATGAGCACCTCGGCGAGCGGCAATCTTTACACGGCGTGAGTTAAAGTCACTAAATTCGGAGAAACCATTCGCTAGTTCTTTATTAGCAGCAATTTGAACACCTGAATGAGAGTAAGGCGCTGTAAATAGTACGCTCTTAGCGCGCTCAGGGGTAATACTCATACCACCGATGATCACATCAAATTTTTGCGCCAGTAGCGCTGGAATGATGCCGTCCCAAGCGGTTGGAACAAACTCTACTTTCCAGCCGGAGTCTTTTGCTAGCCTTTTCGCTACATCAATCTCAAAGCCGATTAAGTCACCTTGCTTGTCTCTCATTGCCCAAGGGACGAAGGTCGACATTCCTACTCTTAATGTTCCACGATCATTAATTTTATCGAGGTTAGGGGTTTCAGAGGCGATGCTCGGTAAGCTGATCGCCAAGCCTAATAATGCGGTAATAGCGGCTTTAAAACCTTTACCCTTTAACAAAGCTCTTCCTAAGTTTTGCATAGTTATTTCCTTTATTGTGTGCGCCAACTAGCGCCAAGTTTATGTTCCATCCAAGCAGAAAGTCCTGACAACATCAGCGTCAGAGAAAGATAAATAGCGGCCACAGTGAACCAAATTTCAAAAGGCATCGCGGTTTCTGAGACGATGTTACGTCCCTCAGTGGTTAAATCAAAAATGGCCATCACACTTACTATTGAAGAGTTTTTTATTAGTGACACCACTTCGTTGGTGAGCGGCGGTAAAGTTCGTTGTAACAGCTGCGGGAGAATGACATCATAGAAAGTATAAAATGGGTTGAGTCCAAGTGACTTTGCTGCCTCAAATTGCCCTTTAGGAATACTATTTAGACCACCACGGAATATTTCAGCGGTATACGCGCCCTGGAAAAGAGAAAGGGCTAATACAGCTGTCGAAAAACGGTCAAGACCAATCACCGGCCCAAATACGAAATACAATAGATAAATTTGCACTAGCAGTGGTGTGTTGCGAATTAGCTCCACGTAGACGTTCGCGATACCTCTACCGACCCTCGAATCAGATAGTTTGAGCGCGGCGGTTGTTAAGCCAATCAATAGCGTAAAGCAGAGACTTAAAGCCGAGATCTTAATAGTCACAATAAGGCCATCTAACAGTTCAGCCGGCCACCACTCGCCATCTTCAAAAAATAGGATGTAATCTGGCACACGCTCCCATTGCCACTGGTAGCCCATGCTTTTTGCGCCGGAATCTAACAGCCACACAATGCCAATCGCTAACAGGGCGATTTGCAGTAGCGCAGATAAAACAGGCTTAAATACGTTCATCATGGTTTAATGGCTCAAAATCTGTTGCAGAAACTGCTGAGTTCTTGGGTGGCTCGGGTTAGAGAACAATTGTTGTGGTGAGTTGATTTCGAGGATCTCTCCTTGATCCATAAAGATGACTCTATCGGCCACTTTGCGGGCAAATCCCATTTCGTGAGTAACACACATCATAGTGATGCCGTCATTAGCCAAATCAACCATAACATCTAAGACTTCTTGAATGGTTTCTGGATCCAAGGCAGAGGTCGGCTCATCAAACAGTAAAATCTCTGGCTGCATACACAGAGAACGTGCAATAGCGACGCGTTGTTGTTGGCCCCCTGAAAGTTGTATCGGGTACTTATTGGCCTGCTCTTCGATGTTCACGCGGCGAAGGAAGTGCATCGCTCGTTCGGTTGCTTCCGCCTTAGATAATCTGAGAGTGCGAATTGGTGCGAGAGTTAAATTCTCGATAACAGTGAGGTGCGGGAACAAATTAAAGTGTTGAAAAACCATCCCCACTTTGCCTGCCTTAGGTGCAAAATCGCTACTGCCAAGCACGGAAATGCTGCCGTTAGAGATTGAATCCAGCCGATTAACTGTACGAATTAAAGTGGATTTTCCAGACCCTGATGGACCACAGACTACGAGTATCTCTCCCTTCGATACTCTTAGGTTAATTCCTTTTAGCGCTTGGAATGTGCCGAACCACTTGTCGACATTATTAAATTCAATGGCGTTCATGCCCAATCTTATTTTGATTCTAGTTATATGCATACATTAGCAATATCAGCAAGATATTGCATCTTGCGTGCTGGCATTGTGCGTAAATCCTACTAAGAATAGTTAAATTATCTCGTGTGTAATGTTTTTTTTACACAATGCGTAAATCGTAAAAATATGGGAAATGTTGCCTTTTATTCAAAATAGTGCTTGCAAGCTAAGTTTTTGCTAGATAAGTTACACAGAACAGGAACAATAATGCATGAGCGTTTTTTCACCACCTCATTTCGGTGTAGCGCTCAAGTCGAGAGAAATAGGAAGAAGTAAGCGATGTTTCAAACTGATGATGTACGAATTAATAAATCAAAAGAATTATTACCACCAGTTGCGGTTTTAGAGAAGTTTCCAGCAACTGAATCTGCTTCTTCAACAACATTTCGTTCAAGAGAAGCTATCTCAAATATTTTAAAGGGTGATGACGACCGCTTGCTGGTTATCATTGGTCCGTGTTCAATCCATGATCCAGAAGCTGCGATTGAATATGGTAAGCGCTTAAAAGTTCTTCGTGATGAGCTTGGTGACCGCCTTGAAGTTGTTATGCGTGTTTACTTTGAAAAGCCGCGTACAACCGTTGGTTGGAAAGGTCTGATCAATGACCCGTACCTAAACGATACGTTTAAGATTAACGACGGTCTTCGCATGGGTCGTAAGCTACTGCTGGATCTGACAGATATGGGCATGCCAACGGCAAGCGAATTCCTTGATATGATTACCCCTCAATACGTAGCGGATCTGATCAGTTGGGGTGCGATTGGCGCACGTACGACTGAATCGCAAGTACACCGCGAGCTGGCATCGGGTATTTCGTGCCCAGTAGGTTTTAAAAATGGTACAGACGGCAATATCAAGATTGCATCTGACGCGATTCGATCTGCAGGCGCTTCACACCATTTCTTGTCGGTAACTAAGTACGGTCACTCTGCTATTATTGAGACTGCAGGTAACCCAGATTGCCATATCATCCTTCGCGGTGGTAAAGAGCCTAACTACAGTGCAGATCATGTTGGTGCCATTAAGCAAGAACTTGAAGCATCTGGCTTACCAAAAAAGGTGATGATTGACTTTAGCCACGCGAATAGTTCAAAGCAATACCAACGTCAGATGATTGTTGCAGAGGACGTAGCTGGTCAAATCTCAGGTGGTGAGGACTCGATCTTCGGTGTTATGATTGAATCGCACCTTGTTGGAGGTCGTCAGGACCTAGTTGCAGGTGAAACACTTACCTACGGTCAGTCTATCACTGATGCATGTATTGGTTGGGATGACACAGAGAAAGTACTTCGTCAGCTAGCTGATGCCGTTGCTGAGCGTCGTAACAACAAATAAGTGCGCTGTTAAGTAAATCCAAATCCTAGTTATAAAAATTAAAAGCTCCTTCGGGAGTAATGCCGATCAGTTAAGAAAAATTTTTGAGATCATTTGACCGATCCTCAAAAGGCTTCAAAATCCGATATTAGGAAACTAATATCGGATTTTTCATGTCTTTAGAAAGCCAACTTGCGAATACTTTTCGCTCATGCAATACCTTCCATCACTTTGACAAATACTCTGAGATCCTTAGTCCAGAGCTTATCCAGCAAGGTTTTGAAAAAGCTGGTGTAGCAACAGTGAGAAGAAGACGCTTACCCTTGGAAGCAGTACTTTGGTCCGTTGTAGGAATGAGTCTTTTTCGGCAACAATCTGTTTGGGATATCGCTAACCAACTTGATATTGTCCTACCAGACAAACAGCGCTTTGTTGCGCCAAGTGCTGTTGTCCAAGCGAGGCAGAGATTAGGCGAAGAAGGTGTTAAACAAGTCTTTAAGACGATGGCGGCTCAGAGTTATCAATCTTCTAAGTTTGAAACTTGGTGTGGACTCAATCTTCTATCTGTCGATGGTGTCGTTTGGAGAACGGCAGATACACCTGAAAATCATCAAGAGTTTAAAGCACAGCGTAATCAGTCATCTGAAAATATTTACCCTAAGATACGCATGGTTTGCTTGATGGAGCTTACAAGTCATCAGCTCATCGATAGTGCATTCTCTGACTATCGAACCAACGAAATGCGGCTTGCAGAAGAACTCATAGAACAAACGCCAGACCATTCTCTGACTATTTTTGACAAAGGATATTACTCTCTGGGACTGCTTAACCGATGGAACAAAGTCGGCCAAGAGAGGCATTGGATGCTCCCTGTGAGAAAAGACTTCCAGTATGAAGTCGTTCATAGGTACAGCAAGAGTGATGCAATCGTTGCGATTAAAACAACACCTCAGGCAAGAAAGAAGTTTAGTGAACTTCCTGATGTAGTTGAAGCAAGGTTAGTCTCAAAAATCATTAAAGGTAAGGAGTATCAGGTGCTTACATCAATGCGTGATGGGTTACGTTTTCCTGGCGAAGAAATCGTAGAGCTCTATCGTTATCGCTGGGAAATCGAATTAGGCTATCGGGAAATGAAGCAGACCTTACTTGACAGTGAGTATACATTGCGAAGCAAGCGTCCAGATATGGTTAAGCAGGAGCTCTGGGGTATTTTACTCGCCTATAACCTTATCAGGCAGGTTATGACAAAAGCGGCAAGTAGGTTAGATAGCGTCTGGCCAAATCAACTGAGCTTTACGAGTAGCGCTATGGCTGTGACGCAATACTTTGCAGCGTTGCCTTTAACAAGCCCAGGAAAGCTCCCTAAACACTATGAGGTATTACTAGAGCATGTATCCATGTTTATCTTACCGCCTCGAAGAGAAGATAGAAGTTATCCTCGATGGGTGAAGTTGAAACCCAAGAAGTACGCAACAAATAGAAAAAATGCCAGTCAGCTTAACTGACTGGCATTAC